>CAXUJE010000095.1:0-14694 GCA_964251035.1 uncultured Acetobacteraceae bacterium | reverse complement strand
GCCTGGGCCTTGGCGGGCGATCCGACTGCGGCGGAGGCGCTGGCCCAGGAAGAGTTGCGGGCCATGCTGGGCAGCGCGGCGCGGATGGGGGAGGGCGCCGTGGTGACTGGATGGGCCACGGACCCGTTCGCGCTCGGCGCCTACGCCTACGCGCCGCCGGGCCAGGCTGGGATGCGGGGCGTGCTGGAAGCCGCGTTCCCCGCGGAGCGCCTGCTGTTCGCCGGCGAGGCCTGCCGCACCGATGGGCTGGCCGGCACGGTCGGCGGCGCGTTCGCGAGCGGCGAGGCCGCCGCCGCCCGGCTAGTGCATCTCCTGCAGCCGCGCCAGCAGGAAGTCCCGGAACACCGCGACGCGCTTTGAGTTGCGCAGTTCCTCGGGATAGACGAAGTACACCTCGACCTTCGGCGCCTTGAGGTCTGGCAGCAGCCGGGTCAGCCCATGGAGGTCGTCGGCCATCCAATCCGGCAGCACGCCGATCCCCATGCCGGAGCGGATCGCCAGCGCCATCGCGTGCAGGCTGTTGACCTCCAGCACGGCCCGGCGGGGCTGCCCGGCGCGCCGCCCGGCCTCCGCCAGCCAATCGATGTCCGGAACCGGAGGGCGGTAGTCGCCGAACAGGATGATCTTGTGGTTGTCCAACTCCTCCGGCCGGGTCGGCGTGCCGTGGCGAGCGAGGTAGTCCGGGTGGGCCACCACCAGCCAGGTGATCTGCATCAGGTGCCGCTGCACCAGGTCCGGCTGCTTCGGCGGGTGCATGCGGATGGCGACGTCGGCCTCCCGCATCGCGAGGTCGAGGTCGGCGTCGTCGAGCAGCAGGGTCATCGTCACGTCGGGATACATGTCGAGGAAGCCCTGCAGCCGCGGCGCCAGCCAGGTGGAGCCGAAGCCCACGGTCGTCGTCACCTTGATCCGCCCGGCCGGCTTCTCCTTGCTTTCGGTGAGCAGCGCCTCGGTCATCGCGAGCTTGGCGAACACCTCCCGCACCGTGCGGTTCAGGCTCTCCCCCTGCTCGGTCAGGATCAGGCCGCGGGCATGGCGGTGGAACAGGGGGACCTGCAACGCCTCTTCCAGCGCCGAGATCTGGCGGGACACCGCGGACTGGCTGAGGTTCAGCGTTTCCCCGGCATGGGTGAAGCTGCCGGCCTCCGCAACGGCATGGAAGACGCGCAGCTTATCCCAATCCATGCCTTTGCCCGTCCCCCAATCGACCCGATGCCGACTCGGCGCGGGACTCCGGGGTAGCCTAAACCGGAAATTGGGCAAGTGGCTATCGGTTGTGGGTAGTGTCTCAGTTTGACTTATCGGGTTCTAGCGGGAAGCGGTCCTTCACGGCAGAAATGTAGGCTGTTGCCTGCTCATCCCAACACACCTCAAATGGTTCGACATGGCCGGAGGGAGCAGGAGCAAATCCCGTGGACACGCACGAGCAGGCCCAGATCGATCTTTCGGACCACTACCTTCGGTTTGCTCAGGAAGAAGCGCGCGACCGCTCTCCCTTATACGCAACCCTTGCTCGCCACGTCGCGGACGACCACGACACCCTCGGCTTCCTGACGACGCTTCCGAGGGCGAAGCGGCAACCCAACCTACTGCTCGCCGCCGTCCGGCACCTGTTCGGCGTGTCGCCGGACTGGCACCATTTCAGGCGCACTCTCCTGGCCAACGCTGACGCGGTGCGATCAGTCATGCTGGCACGCTCAACACAGACCAACGAGCCGGCAAGGTGCGCCGTTTTGCTCCCAGTACTCGCGCAGTTGCCGCAACCGTTAGCCCTCATCGAAATCGGCGCATCCGCGGGTTTGTGCCTCCTGCCCGACTTGTGTGGCTACGATTACGGCGCGTGGACAATCCACCCGGAGCCGGCCGAAGCGGATCACCCGGTGTTCGCCTGCGCGGCCAGCGGTGCGACGCCACTCCCGACCGTCATGCCCCACATCGCCTGGCGGGCAGGACTGGATATCAACCCGCTTGATCCAACAGACTCGTCGCAAGCCTCCTGGCTGGAGACGCTGGTATGGCCTGAGCAAACGGGACGACTTGCCGGTTTGCGGGCGGCCCTTCGGATTGCCGCCACGCACCAGCCCCGCGTCGTCACGGGAAACCTACTCGATGACTCGCTCGCGGCGCTCTGCTGCGAGGCACCGCCGGATGCCACGCTCGTCGTGTTTCACACGGCCGTACTGGCCTACGTCGCTGAGCAGTCCGACAGACAAGCTTTCGCTGACAAGGTGACATCCCTCTGCCCCTATTGGCTCAGCAATGAGTCACCCCGCATCTTCCCCGACATAGAGAGCCGTGCCGGGGCGTCGAGCGCAACCGGTCGCTTCCTCTTGTCGCTGAACGGAACGCCCCTGGCTTGGACCGACCCGCACGGCGCTGCCATCGAGTGGATCGCCCACAAGGGCCGCGCATCAATCGTCCCGGGACCAAACATCTAGGGCGCATCTTGGGACAGGGTCAGCCTGCACAGAGGACAGACCATCGTCACAGAACGGAACCGAGTAATGTCCGTAAGCCCGGGTCAGCTTGCATTCCTGCAGCCAACATTCCATCTTACCGCCGTCTTACGAAGGGACGGATATGCCTGCGCCCGATCTCACGACCACCATATCCACCAAGGGGCAGGTAATCCTGCCCAAGGCGATCCGTGACCAACTGAAGTGGGGCGCCGGGACCCGTCTGGCCGTGGAGCATACGGCAGATGGCGTGTTCCTGAAGCCGCTGACCACCGCCTTCGCGCCAGCCCAGCCGGAAGACGTCTTCGGCTGCCTCCCCACCAAGGGCGGGCCGAAATCGATCGAAGACATGGAGGCGGGGATCGCGACGGAGGCCAAGCGTCGGCATGCACGGGGTCGATACTAACGTCATCGTCCGCTACCTGACCGGCGACGACCCGCAGCAGGCGGATAAAGCCCGCACCGTGATCGGCCAGAAGCCGGTCTTCGTGTCGAGGACCGTCCTGCTAGAGGTCGAATGGGTGTTACGCGGCGTTTATGACCTGCCGTCGGAGCGAATCATCCCCGCGCTCCGTGCCCTCGCTGGGCTTCCAGGCGTCTCGGTCGAGGATGCTGGGCTGGTTGCCAAGGCATTGGACTGGGCCGAGGCGGGCATGGACTTCGCTGACGCCCTGCATCTGGCGGCTGCGGCCGAGTGCGAAAGTTTCCTGACCTTCGATAAGCGGTTCGTGCGTTCCGGAAAGCGCCTCAGCGGCATCCCGATCACAGCGCCATGACTACTCCGCCGCCTGCGCCGCCGGCTGTGCCTGCAACGTCAGGAACTTCTCCGCCTCCAGCGCCGCGATGCACCCCGTCCCGGCAGCGGTGATCGCCTGGCGCCAATGCTTGTCCTGCACGTCGCCGGCCGCGAACACGCCGGGCACGGAGGTCTGGGTGAGGCCGGGCTTGGTGGCCACGTAGCCCTCCTCGTCCAACTCGACCTGCCCACGGAAGATCGTCGTGTTGGGCATGTGGCCGATGGCGATGAACACGCCGTCCACCGGCAGATGGCTCAGCGCGCCCGTGCGGATGTTGCGCAGAGTAACGCCCGTCACGACCTCGGGCTGGCCGCCACTGGTCACTTCCTCCACGGCGCTGTCCCACAGGACGGTGATCTTCGGATGGCTAAACAGGCGCTTCTGCAGGATTTTCTCCGCCCGCAGGCTGTCGCGCCGGTGCACCAGCGTCACCTTGTCGGCGTGGTGGGTCAGGTAAAGCGCCTCCTCGACCGCCGTGTTGCCGCCGCCGATCACCGCCACCTGCTTGCCACGGTAGAAGAACCCGTCGCAGGTCGCGCAGGCCGACACGCCCGCGCCCTGCAGCCGCTTCTCCGACGGCAGGCCCAGCCAGCGCGCCTGCGCCCCGGTGGCGATCACAGCGGTCTCGGCGAGGTACACGTCGCCGGAGTCGCCCACGCAGCGGAACGGACGGCGCGAGAAATCGACGCTCATCAGCAGGTCGTGGACGATGCGGGTGCCGACGTGCTCCGCCTGCTTGGCCATCTGCTCCATCAGCCAGGGGCCTTGGATGGCGCTCTCGAAGCCCGGGTAGTTCTCCACGTCGGTCGTGATCATCAACTGTCCGCCAGGCTGCAGGCCGGAGACCAGCACCGGGTCCAGCCCGCCGCGCGCCGCGTAGATCGCCGCCGTGTAGCCGGCCGGCCCGGCGCCGATGATCAAAACCTGGGTATGGATCGTCTGCGGCATCGCGGCGTGGTTCCTTTGGCTCGACCGATCATATCGGCAGGGACGCCGCGCCGCGCAAGCGAGTCCATGCGCGCGGGTGTTCATGCCAGCCCTTCCGTAATATTGTTGCGTGACATAGGGGACGGGCCGGCTGATGAAGCGTGATGGCGACGACGTGGCGGAGCTGGACGAGATCGACAGGCGCATCCTGGCCGAGCTTCAGGTGGACGGCCGCATGACCAACGTCGAGCTGGCCCGGCGCGCCGACATCACGGCGCCGCCCTGCCTGCGCCGGGTCCGGCGGCTGGAGGAGGCCGGCATCATCCGCGGCTACCACGCCGACACCGACCCGGCCCGCCTGGGATGGGAGATCGTGTTCTTCGCGCTGATCGGGCTGGACAGCCAGAAGGAGACGGTGCTCTCGGCGTTCGAGGCGGAGGTGGCGGAGTGGCCCGAGGTGCGGGAATGCCACATGATCCGCGGCGGCGGCGACTTCCTGCTGCGCCTGGTGGCGCGGGACACGGCGCATGAGAACGCGCTGACCCGGCGCCTGACCGGTGCCACCTCGGTGAGCCGGGTGCAGACGCTGCAGACGATCCGCACCAGCCGCAGCCTGGCCGGCGTGCCGTTGTAGCCGTCCGTCTGGTTAGTACGTCCGCGGGCGCGCGACCGCGCGATAGACCAGCAGGATGATGACCGCGCCCACCACCGCCCCGATGAACCCGGCCGACTGTCCCGGCCGGTACCAGCCCAAGGCTTGGCCCAAAAAGGTCGCGACCATCGCGCCGGCGATCCCGAGCAGGACGGTGATGATGAAGCCGCCGGGGTCGCGGCCGGGCGTCAGCATCTTGGCCACCAGCCCGGCAAGGCCGCCGATGATGATGGCGCCGATAAACGAGATCATGGGAACACTCCAGCCGTTCGAGATCACCTTTGCCGTCCCGCGGCGGGATGGCCGTCTCAGACCGTGACACGGAACGGCTTGACGCGCCAGCGCGCCCGGCGGATCGGGGGCGCATGGCAATCGCCCTGCTGGTCCTGACCCTGATCCGCCTCGCCGTCGCGGCGGCAACGCCGCTGTCGGAGGACGAGGCATATTATTGGGTGTGGTCGCACGCGCTGGCGCCGGGCTACCTCGACCACCCGCCGATGGTGGCGCTGTGGATTCGGGCGGGCACCTTCATCGCGGGGCAGGGCGCGTTGGGCGTGCGGCTGTTGGCGCCGCTGTCCGCCGCCGCTGGCTCGGTGCTGGTGGCGCGGACGGCGGAGCTGCTGTTTCCTGGGCGGCGGCTGGGCCTGCCCGCGGCGGCGCTGCTGAACGGCACGCTGCTGGTCGGGGTGGGCGCGGTGACGATGACGCCGGACACGCCGCTGCTGCTGTTCTGGGCGGCGACGATGTGGGCGCTGGCGCGGCTGCTGCGGTCCGGCGATGGGCGGTGGTGGCTGGCGGTGGGCCTGTTCGCCGGGTGCGCGGTGGCGAGCAAGTACACCGGCGGCTTCCTGGGCCTCGGCATCGTGCTGTGGCTCCTGTGGGTGCCCGGGCTGCGCCGTTGGTTTCTTACCGCTTACCTGTGGCTCGGGGGCGCCGTCGCGGCGGCGGTGTTCGCGCCGGTGGTGCTGTGGAACGCGGAGCACGGCTGGGCCAGCTTCGCCAAGCAGGGCGGGCGGACCGGCGACTGGGACCCCGGCGCGGCGCTGCGCCACCTGTCGGAGCTGCTGGGCGGGCAGGCGGGCCTGGCGACGCCCTTGGTGTTCATCCTGCTGTTGGCCGGGGTGTGGGCTGCCGTCCGGCGGGCGGCCGGGCAGGACCCGGCTTGGTCACTGCTCGCGGCGCTGACGGTGCCGGGCCTGCTGGTGTTCGTACAGCACGCGGTTGGGGACCGGGTGCAGGCGAACTGGCCGGCCATCGTCTATCCCGCTGCCGCGGTCTGCGCCGCCGGGCTGGGCTGGCGCTTGTGGCGGCCCGCGGTGGCGCTCGGCCTCGCGGTCACGGTGCTGGCCTATGTGCAGGGCGCCGCGGCGCCGTTCCCGCTGCCGCGGCGGCTGGACCCCATACTGATCCGGCTCGGCGGCTGGGACGGGGTGTCCCGCGACCTGGAGGTGATGCGGCGGCAGCAGGGCGTGGGTTGGGTCGCGTCCGAGGCGTATGGCCTCGCCAGTCTCCTCGCCTGGCGCGCACCGCCGGGCGTGCCGGTTCTGGGGGCGGAGGACCGCTGGACGCTGTTCCGCCTGTCGCAGGTCGCAAGCACGGAGCCAGGGCTGCTGCTGGTCAGCCAGCGCCGGTCCGCGCCGCCCGACCCGGCCTATTGGGCGACGGCTCGGCAAATCGGCCAGGTGGTCCGCACCCGCGGCAGCGCGCCGGACGGGGTGGAGGCCGAGCGGTTCCGCGTTTATCTTGTGACGCAGCGGCCGGGCGCCTTCTTCGCCCGCCTGCCTGAACAAGGAGAGCACGATGCCGCCGCTTCCGACCCATGACGACGTGGCCGCCGCGGCGCGGCGGATCGCCGGGCGCGTCGTGCGCACCCCCACGCTGCGCAACGCGCGGTTGGACGAGCTGACCGGCGGCACCGTGCTGCTCAAGGCCGAGGTGCTGCAGAAGACCGGCAGCTTCAAGCTGCGCGGCGCGACCAACGCCGCCCTGCAGCTTTCCGAGGCCGAGCGGCGGGCCGGACTGGTGACGCACTCCTCCGGCAATCACGGCCAAGCCCTCGCCTGCGCCGCGCAGTCCATCGGCGCCGCCGCCACGATTTTCATGCCGCGCGACGCGCCACAGGTGAAGATCGACAGCACCCGGCGCTGGAGGGCCGAGATCGTGCACTACGACCGCGCGGCCGACGACCGGGAGGCGCTGACCCGGCAGTATGTCGAGCGCACCGGCGCCTCCTTGATCCCACCGTTCGACCATCCGCACGTCATCGCCGGGCAGGGCACCTCGGCGCTGGAGCTGTTCGAGGACGCGGGCGGTCTGCCGGTCGACGCGCTGCTGGTCTGCACGGGCGGCGGCGGCCTGATCGCCGGCTGGGCGCTGGCGGCGGAGGGCGTGCGGCCCGGCGTCGAAGTCATCGCGGTGGAGCCGGAGGGGTCCGACGACACCGGGCGCTCGCTCCGCGGCGGCGAGCGGGTGGGCAACCCGCCGGGCGCTTCGGAGCTTTGCGACGCCCTGCTGGCCAAGATGCCGGGAGAGCTGACCTTCGCGGTGAACCGCACCCGGCTCGCGGGCGGCATCACGGTGACGGATGCCGAGGTGCTGGCGGCCATCGCCTTCGCCTTCACCCACCTGAAGCTGGTCGTGGAACCCGGGGGCGCCGTGTGCCTGGCGGCCTTGCTGTCGGGCCGCTTCGATGCGCGCGGGCGCGTGGTGGGCGCCGTGCTGAGCGGCGGCAACGTGGACCCGGCGGTGTTCGCGCGCGCCTTGGCAGCCTGAATTGCTGCATTAGCGAAGGATTAAGCCTTCTGCCGCATCTTGCCGCGACATCGGCAGGTTTGGGGCGAGGGTTGGGTATGAGCGGCACGAAGAAGAACGCCAAGCCGACGATCATCATCCGCAAGGAAGAGATCGTCGAGGGCGGCCATCACGGCGGCGCGTGGAAGGTGGCCTACGCCGATTTCGTCACGGCAATGATGGCGTTCTTTCTGCTGATGTGGCTGCTCAACGCCACCACGGAGGAGCAGCGGATCGGCCTGGCCGACTATTTCAGCCCCAGCAGCGTGACCTCGCGCAACAACTCCGGCTTCGGCCAGCCGTTCGGCGGGCGGACGCCGAACCTTGAGGGGTCGCTGGCCTCGGACCGCGGCGCGGTCCAGCTCACGCCCGGCCCGACTCACCCGATCCTGAACTTGGACGACAGCGAGGACGACGAGCAGGCGCCGTCAAGGCCGCGGACCAACGGGCCGTCGCTGCTGACCGTGGCGCAGGACGGCGAAGCGGCGCAGGCGCCCAACGTCCAGACGCCCAACGTCCAGGCGACGGAGCCGTCCGACGCGGCACGCGCGCCGGCCGCCCGCACGGTGTCGCCCGCCCCCAAGGACCCGGCAACCGAGGCCGAGCGCGAGCAGCGCGAACGCGCCGCCTTCGAGCGGGCGGCGGAGCAAATCCGCGAGGCCGTCCGCGCGGACCCGGCGCTTGCCGCCCTGGCGAAGCAGCTTGCCATCGACCTCACGCCCGAGGGCCTGCGTATCCAGATCCTGGACGAGGACCGGCAGCCGATGTTCGGCTTCGGGACCTCGGCGCTGAACGACCGCGCCCGGTCCCTGCTGGCCAAGGTGGCCCCGGTGCTGCTGCGCCTGTCGCAGCCCATCGCCATCGACGGCCACACCGACGCGGCGCCCTACCGCGGCGGGGACCGCAGCAACTGGGATCTTTCGGCGGAGCGGGCCAACGCCACGCGCCGGCTGCTGACCGACGCGGGCCTGCCGGAGGCGCGAATCCGCAGCGTGGCCGGCCATGCCGACCGCGACCCGCTGCTGCCGGCCGAGCCGTTGGCGGCGGCGAACCGCCGCATCGCCGTCCTGGTCTTGCGAGACCGGCCCGCGGCCGGGGGGCGCTGAGCCATGCTGACCATCGGCGGCCTCGGCTTCCTGCTGGCCTGCGTGTTCGGCAGCTACATCCTTTCCGGCGGCAGCCTGGAGCCGCTGATCGAGGCGATGCCGTTCGAGCTGCTGACCATCGGCGGCGCGGCGATCGGCACCTTCGTCATGTCGAACTCCATGCACGACGTCAAGCACACCCTAGGCGGCTTCAAGAAGATCATGGGTGGCGCGAAGTTCACCAAGCCGCACTACGTCGAGCTGCTCAGCCTGCTGTTCCTGTTTTCCCGTCTTGCCAACACCAAAGGCCCCATGGCGCTGGAGCCGCACATCGAGAACCCGACGGAAAGCAGCGCCTTCCAGAAGTTCCCGCGCATCCTGGCCAACCATCACGCCAGGGACATGATCTGCGACTACCTGCGCATGGTCGGCATGAACGCCGACGACCCGCACCAGATCGAGGACCTGATGGGCCGCGAGCTGAAGAAGACCCTGCACGAGGAGCTGCACGGCGCCCACGCGCTGCAGAACATGGCGGACGGCCTGCCGGCGCTCGGCATCGTTGCGGCGGTGCTGGGCGTGATCAAGACGATGTCGCACATCGCCGAGCCGCCGGCAGTGCTGGGCGCCATGATCGGCGGCGCGCTGGTGGGGACCTTCCTGGGCGTGCTGCTGGCCTACGGCATGGCGGGACCCTTCGCGGCCCGGCTGAAGGGGGTCGTCGAGGAGGAAAGCAAGTACTTCGAGGTGATCCGCGCCGTGCTGGTCGCGCATCTGCACGGCAACGCCCCGCAGGTCAGCGTGGAGACCGGGCGCAAGATGGCGCCGAACCAGCACATGCCGAGCTTCGCCGAGCTGGAAACGGCGGTGCAGGCGGTGCAGGTCAACTGACCATGCTGGCCCTGATCTCGGCCAGGCCGCGACGCGCCGTGCCGTCCGGGGCGAAGTTCGCCGGGTCCAGCCAGGCCAGCAGCGCGTCCCGGCAGGGCGGCCACTCGCTGCCCACGATGCTGAAGAACGCCGTGTCCCGGAGCCGCCCCTTGGTGACCTGGTGCGCCCGCAGCGTGCCCTCGTACGTGAAGCCCAGCCGCTCCGCCGCCCGGCGGGACGGCGCGTTCAGCGCGTTGCACTTCCAGACCAGCCGGCGGTAGCCCAGGTCGTCGGCGGCGAGCCGCAGCAGCAGGAACATCGCCTCCGTCGCAGCCCGGGTGCGCTGCATCCGGGGCGCGAACCAGATGTGGCCCAGTTCGATGGCCGCGTGCGCCGGCTGGATGTCCATGAGCGTGAGCCAGCCCGAGACGGCGCCGGTGGCCACCGGGCGCACCGCCCAGGCCATGGGGTCGTGCGTGCTGGCTAACGCCGCGACGAAAGCGGCCATCGACTCGCCGGAGGGGAAGGGGCCGTAGCCAAGGTAGTCCCAGCTTTCATCCGCGACCGGGTCCTGCTGCGCTGCCTGCCACAGCTCCTCGGCATGGCGCCGGTGCAGTGGTTCGAGCACCACGGACTGCCCGCGCAGGGCCGTGCGCGCCGGCAGGGGGCGGGGCGTGGGATCGACGGGCGGTCCGAGCGGGCGAGGGGTCATGGCCGGCATCCTGCCACCGCCGCTGGCCCGGCGCGCGGGCAAATTCGCCGTGGACCGCGATCCCAGGGCTGAAAACGCCACCTCCTGCCAAGACGCGCGGTCCCGCATGCGGCATCATCGGCACGGGGGGCCGATCCCCTCCCAAACTGGCGGGTCCCACCAAGGCCCCGCACGGACATCAGCAGGAGGAGGCGTGCCCGTCATGGATGAAACCGAACCGACCAGCTCCTACCCCGCGGCCTACGCAAGCTGGCAGGCCGACCCCGAGGCGTGGTGGGCGGAGGCGGCCGAAGGCATCGACTGGACCCGGCGATGGGACCAGGTGTTCGACCCGGGCCTCGGCGCCGCCGGCCAATGGTTCGCCGGCGGCATGCTCAACGTCGCAGAGAACTGCCTGGACCGGCATGTGGAGGGCGGACACGGCGAGCAGACCGCGCTGATCTGGGACAGCCCGATGGCCGGCCAGGTCCGGACCTATACCTATGGCGAGCTGCGCGACCGGGTTGCCCGGGTGGCTGGGGCGCTCGCGGCCCTGGGCGTGGGCGCCGGAGACCGCGTCGTGGTCTACATGCCGATGGTGCCGGAGGCGGTGATCGCCATGCTGGCCTGCGCCCGGCTCGGCGCCGTGCATTCCGTCGTGTTCGGGGGCTTCGCCGCCGCCGAGCTGGCCAAGCGCATCGAGGACGCCGAGCCGCGGGCGATCATCTCCGCATCCTGCGGGCTGGAGCCGGGGCGCGTCGTCGCCTACAAGCCGCTGCTGGACGCCGCCATCGCGTTCAGCGCGCACAAGCCCGGGGCCTGCCTGATCCTGCAGCGCCCGATGCTGGCCGCCGCCATGGTGCCGGGCCGAGACCACGACTTCGCGGAGGCGGAGGCCGCAGCAGTGCCGCACCCGCCCGTCCCGGTCCGCGCCACCGACCCGCTCTACATCCTTTACACCTCCGGCACGACGGGCAAGCCGAAGGGCGTGGTGCGCGACGCCGGCGGCTATGCCGTGGCGCTGCATGCGTCGATGCACATGATCTACGGCGCGGAGGCCGGCGACGTTTACTGGTGCGCCAGCGACGTGGGCTGGGTGGTCGGCCACAGCTACATCGTCTATGCGCCGCTGCTCGCCGGCTGCACGACGGTGCTCTATGAGGGCAAGCCGGTCGGCACCCCCGACCCTGGCGCGTTCTGGCGCGTTTGCGCGCAGCACGGCGTCCGCGTGCTGTTCACCGCGCCCACGGCGCTGCGCGCGATCAAGCAGCAGGACCCGGAGGGACTGCACCTGGCGCAGCACGACCTGAGCCGCTTCGACGCCTTGTTCCTGGCCGGGGAGCGGTGCGACCCGCCGACCGCCACCTGGATCGCCGGTAAGCTGGATCGGCCGGTCGTGGACCATTGGTGGCAGACGGAAACCGGCTGGCCGATCACTGCCGGGTTCCGCGGCTATGGCCTGTTTCCCTTCAAGCCCGGCGCCGGCGGGCGTCCGTGCCCCGGCTACGACGTGCGCGCGCTGGACGACGGCGGCACCCCCCTGCCGCCTGGCGAAGTGGGCAACCTGGCGATCCGCTTGCCGCTGCCGCCGGGCTGCGCGCCGACGCTTTGGCGCAACGCAGAGGGGTTCCGGGCGGCCTACCTGCTGGACTATCCCGGCTGGTACCGCACCGGCGACGCCGGCCAGGTGGACGCGGACGGGGACGTCTGGGTGATGGGCCGCACGGATGACGTGATCAACGTCGCCGGCCACCGCCTGAGCACCGGTGCGATGGAAGAGGTGCTGGCCAGCCACCCGGACGTGGCGGAGTGTGCCGTGGTGGGCGCGGCCGACGCGCTGAAAGGCCAGGTGCCGCTCGGGCTTGTGGTGCTGAAGGCCGGCGCGGAGCGGGACCCCGCCGCGGTCGCCCAGGAACTGGTGGCGCTGGTCCGCGAGCGGATCGGGCCGGTCGCCGCGTTCAAGGACGCCCGCGTGGTCGCGCGCCTGCCCAAGACCCGGTCCGGCAAGATCCTGCGCGGCAGCATCCGCAAGCTCGCCGACGGAGATGACGCCCCGGCCCCGCCCACCATCGACGACCCGGCAATCCTGGACGAAATCCGCGCGGTCCTGCTCAGATGAACTTCAGCAGCAGCACGCCGCCCAGGATCCCCGCCGCGGTCAGGCTGGTGACCAAGGTCAGCCGGCGCTCGATGAAAGCCCGCACCGGCTCGCCGAACTGCCGGATCAGCGTGGCGACCAGGAAGAACCGCGCGCCGCGGGTCAGCGCGCTGGCCGCCATGAACACGCCGAAGTTGAAGTGCGCGAGGCCGGAGGTGATGGTGACGATCTTATAGGGGATGGGCGTCAGGCCCTTGATCAGGATGACCCAAAGCCCGTACTGGTTGAACTTGTCCACGAACGCCTGGGCCGCGTCCTCGTAATGGTAGAAGCGGATCAGCGGCCCCGCCACTTGGTCATACAGCGCGTAGCCGATCAGGTAGCCCAGCGCGCCGCCGGCCACACTCGCCAGGGTGCAGACCAGCGCGAGTCGGTACGCCCGCTCCGGCCGGGCCAGCGCCATGGGCACCAGCAGCGCGTCGGGCGGCACCGGGAAGAAGCTGCTCTCGGCAAAGCTGATCAGCGCCAGCCATGCCGGCGCGCGCCGGTCGGCGGACAAGGCGAGCACGCGGTCGTAGAAGCGGCGGAGCATGGCAAATCCCCATACGGTGGGCGTGCCATGCCACGCCGCGCGGGCCGCCGCAAATGCCGCCGCTTCCTTGCCGCCCGTCCTCCCATTAGGATTTGTGGACCTTTCAGGATGGGACCCTCGACCATGCGCCGCTTCGCCCAACTTGCCGCCGCGCTGTCGCTTGCCTTGGGCGCATGGCCCAGCGGCGCTTCCGCCGCAGCCCCGGACTCCAGCCTGCCGCCGCACGCCTGGCTGTTCGGCACCTGGACCGGCGGCCTCTTTCCGGTGCCGGGTGGGCTGTCGAACCAGGCGTGCCTGTCGCAGCCGGTGGTGATCTTCACCCGCGACCTCGTGCTGCGCGCCACCCTGACCGAGCAGGAGCTGACGCAGCGCGAGATCGAGACGGTGCGCAACTCGTCGCAGGGGGCCGAGTTCCGCCTTGCCGCAGCACCGGGCGGCGGGTCCGGCCTGCTGGACAGCGGCGTCGGGCATGCGAACGGCTTCGGGTGCAGCTCGCCGGACGAGCTGCATGTGCAGCGCCGGGGAGAGAACGAGATCACCTTCCCCGGCTGCGCCGACTTCCCCAATCCGCTTGTCCGCTGCCAGACCCGGTGATCCCGTCCCGAGTCGCGCGGCTCCGCTGACCGCGTTCCCGCATCCGCCCGCCGCGATGCGCGCTGCGCTGGACGCGCTCGTGGCACACGATCCGCGGCTGGCCCGCATCGAGGCCGCCGCGGGTCCGCTGCCCTGGCGCATCCGCGGCGGCGGGTTCGCCGGGCTGCTGCAGATCGTGGTCGGGCAGCAGATCAGCAACGGGGCGGCGCTGGCGATCTGGCGGCGGCTGGCGGCGCACCCGCGCCTGCTGCAGCCGGACGGGCTGCTGGCGGCGGACGAGGCCGTCCTGCGCGGCGTCGGGCTGTCCCGGCCCAAGGTGGCGCATGCGCGGTCGCTCGCCGAGGCCTTTGCCGGCGGGCGGCTTTCGGCCGAGGTGCTGGCACGGCTTCCGGACCCTGGCGCCATCGCCGCGATCACCGCCGTGCGCGGCCTGGGTCCCTGGACGGCGGAGGTTTACCTGCTGTTCGCGCTGCAACGGCAAGACGTGTTCCCGGCTGGGGACATCGCCTTGGCGGGCGCTGCGGCCGACCTCCTGGGCCTGCCGCGCCGGCCGGACCCGAGGGCGCTGCGCCTGCTGGCCGACGCCTGGCGCCCGAGCCGCGCCTTGGCGGCCCGGCTGCTATGGCATCATTGGCGGCACCTGACGGGGCGCCCGAGCTTCGATGACGCGCCGGCGGCCCTGGCGCCCATTGACCCGGCGTTGACCGGTCTGGGCTGAACTTGCCTGCGGCCTTCAGGACCGTGCCGCGTGGCCGGCCCGACTCCGATCCCGTCACAGGAGTCCGCTACCTTCTGGGAACGTGGGGGAAGCATGCCATTCAACACCCCGGCGCTGACTGGCGCGCGGGCATAGCAGGATACATGGTATTGGCTGGTCTCCGGTCCATACCGCATACCATCGCGCATGTCAGAGGAATGGTGCCCAGGGGCGGAGTCGAACCACCGACACTGCGATTTTCAGTCGCATGCTCTACCAGCTGAGCTACCTGGGCCTCGGCCGGACGCCTGCAGGTCCGACGGAGCAGCTTGCTACCCCAGCCGGCCCCGCGGATCAAGCCCGGCTGGCGGCTCAGCCGCGATATCGGGCGTCGGCGTGCCCGGCGCTGCTGTCCGGCGGGTCCTCGTCCAGTTCCGGCGGCGGG
>CAXUJE010000094.1:8307-15596 GCA_964251035.1 uncultured Acetobacteraceae bacterium | reverse complement strand
CCTCGGAGGGGATGTCGATGTCGGCGGCGGGCCGGGTCGGGAACACGCCGGGCTCGTGCCGGTGCGCGCGGTAGTGCAGCAGCGGGTTGGCGCCGGGCAGGTCGCGCAGGTAGCGCTCGCGGTAGAACCTGCCGTCGAAGCCCGGCGCGGCCTCCCGGTCCTCCTTGGCGCCTTGCAGCAAGTAATGCTCGAACGGGTCCATCCGCGCCGCGCGCACGTCGGGGGAGCGCAGGAGGTAAAGCTCCGCGTCGAACTCCGGGATCGGGCTGACCAGGCCGCCGTGCCGGTGCTGGAGGAAGTGCGCAAGGCAAAGCTGCCCGGCCGGGATGCCGTGCGTGGCGCGGTACCACTCCGGCTCGAACCAGGCAACGGGCTGGCGGCCCTCCGCCTCGCCATGCTCGACGTAGTGCAGCAGCGGCTCCACCCCGCTGTCCCGCACGTCCCGGTTGCGCCGCAAGTACCAGGCCGGGTCGAAATACGGGTTGGGCCAGCGCTCCTCTCGCCAGCCGTAGCGGAAGTAGTGCACCAGCGGGTCAAGGCCGGCCTCGTCCAGGTCGGTGTTGCGCTCCAGGAACCAGTCCCGCGCGAACAGGCCCGACCGCTGCAGGACGAGCAGGTCGCCGGCGTCGATGGGGAACGGCGCAAAAGGCGGTTTTCCCTGCTGGCTGGACATGGCGGTCCTATGTTGTTTCAACCTATAATTGAATAGTCACGTCTTGCCTGCACCCGTCAACCTTTGTGGTTCCGGAGAATTGCTGTTTTATGTTGACGCAGAGGTATGTTGACGAAGGCGGGGGAGGGCGCGTGGCGGTTTCGCTTTGGGTGATATTGGGGAGCGCGCTGGGCGGCCTCGCGCGCTATTGGCTCGGGGCGGGGATCGCGGCCCTGCCCGGGCCGAGCTTCCCTTGGGGCACCTTGCTGATCAACGTGCTCGGCAGCTTCGTCATCGGGCTGTTCGGCGCGGCGCTGGGCGAGCGCGGGCTGTTCAGCGACGCGCTGGGCCATAACGGCCAGTTCCTGGACGTCGTGGACCTGCGCGCCTTCGTGATGGTCGGCCTGTGCGGCGGCTTCACCACCTTCTCCTCGTTCAGCCTGCAATCCCTTGAGCTGCTGCAAGCCGGTCGCACCGGCGCGGCGCTGGGCTACATGACCGGTTCGGTGCTGGCCTGCCTCCTTGCGGCTTGGGCCGGCTGGGTCCTGGGCCGCGCGTGACGGACCCGGCATGATCCTGTCCAGGCTGGCATCCCCCAAGCTGCCGTCCGTCATCGCCGCGCTGTGCGCCGCCCTGCTCGCGGGCTGCTCCGCGGCCGGCCTGCTGAACGCGACCGTCCAGGGCGAAGGCGTCACCGTCGAGCGCGGCATCGCCTACGGCGACGGCCCCCGGCGCATGCTCGACATCTACCGGCCGGGCACGGCCGGGCCGCATCCGCTGGTGGTGTTCCTGTATGGCGGAAGCTGGCGGACCGGGAACCGCGGGACGTACGCCTTCGTGGCCACGCCGCTGGCCGCCCGCGGCGCCGTGGTCGTCGTGCCGGACTACCGGCTGTATCCGGAGGTCGCGTTTCCCGATTTCCTCCATGACAACGCGCAGGCCGTCGCCTGGGCCGTGGCCCATGCGGGCGCGCTCGGCGCCGACCCGCATCGCGTGTTCATCGTCGGCCACTCCGCCGGCGCCTACAACGCGGCGATGCTGGCGCTCGACCCGCGCTGGCTGGCGCAGGCCGGGCTGGACCGCGTGCGGATCGCCGGCATGGTGGGGTTGGCCGGACCCTACGACTTCCTGCCGATCACCGATCCCGACATCATCCCGGTGTTCGCCCCGGTGGGCGACGGCCCGGCGAGCCAGCCGGTCAGCTACGTCGATGGCCATAACCCGCCCCTGCTGCTGCTGGCCGGGGACGCGGACCGGACGGTGCGCCCGGTCAACACGCGGTCGCTCGCGGCCCGGGTGGCGGCGGCGGGCGGCCCCGTGCAGAGCCGGATCTACCCGGGGCTGAGCCATGTCGGCATCGTGACCGCCTTCACCCCGCTGTTCCGCTGGCGGGCGCCGGTGCTGGACGACGTGTGGCGCTTCATCACGGCCCAGCGCCCGACCGGCTGAGCCGGGCTATCGTCCATGGAACACCGGCGGGCGCCGGGCACGGAACGCCGCCAGGCCGTCGCGGTAGTCCTCGCTGCGCAGCGCCCGGCGGCGACCCTCTTGCAGCCGCTGTGCCGTGGCGGAGGGCAGCGGCATCGCCTGCGCCAGCGCCCGCAACTGCTGCTTGGCGCTCGCAACCGAGAGCGGCGCGTTGGCGGCGATGCGGGCAGCCAGGGCGTAGGTGAACGCTTCCAGCTCCGCCTCCGGCACGACGTGGTTCAGCAAGCGGAGCGCCAGCGCGCGCTCGGCCGGCACCGGGTCAGCGGTCGCGAACATCTCGGCAGCTATGTGCAGCCCGGCGCGCAGCAGCACGTTCAGCAGGCCGTCGGGATCATACGGCAGGCCGAGCCGCGCCGGGGTGAAGGCCAGGCTGCACGTCGGGTCCGCCACCGCGATGTCGCAGCGCAGCGCCAAATCGGTGCCGCCGCCCCAGGCCGAGCCGTGCAGCATGGCGATCACCGGCGCCGGGCACTCGGCCACGCAGCGGAACAGCCCTTGCAGCGGGCCGTCCTGCGCCAGGGGGTCGAAGCCCGGCGCCAGGTCGTTGACATCAAACCCGGCGCACCACACCCGGTCCTCCGGCTGCGCCCGCAGCACCACGGTGCGGATGTCCTGGCCGGCGAAGCCGCGGAAGGCGCGGGTCAGCCCGTCCAGCATGGCGCTGCCGAGGGCGTTGCGTTTGGCCGGGTCCTGCATGGTCAGGACGGCGACGTGCCCGTTGATGGCGAGATGGACGGGCGAGGGAGGATGGGTGCTCACGTGGTCACGATAGCCCAAGCCGCACGGTGCCGCGACACCATGCGGCGTAACCGCTACGATGCGACTCGCCCGCCGAGTCGCACCCCGGGGATGCCGACGTGAAACCCACAAGCCGCGCCGCCCTATTGGCCGCCGCCCTGCTGCTCCAGGGTTTGCTATCTCAAGGCCGGGCCGCCCACGCCGCGACGACGGCGTGCCCCGAACACTTCGCCGCAGGCCAAGCGCCCGACCTGGTCAACCCGAAGCTGGCAGCCGGGGCGCGCCCTCTGTGCTTCCAGGCCTTCGCCGTCATGCACTCCGCCCTCACCCGCACCCCGCTGTACTCGGCCGAGCACCTGACCGCGGACCGCATCGAGGCCGCCCGCGGCACTCCCCGTACCGGCGAGTTCCACCCGGAGCCGGCCCTGCCGCCCGATGAGCGGGCGGACCTGTCCGACTATGCCCGCAGCGGCTTCGACCGCGGCCACATGGCGCCCAGCGGCGACATGCCCGACGAGAGCGCGCAGCAGGAAAGCTTCACCCTCGCCAACATGGTGCCCCAGGCGCCGAAGCTGAACCGCGGCGTATGGGAGGGGATCGAGAGCGCCGTCCGCACCCTGGCGCAGCAACGTGGCGAGCTGTACGTCGTGACCGGACCGATCTTCAAGGGCGGCGAGCTCGCGACGGTCGGCCACGTCGTCGTGCCGACCTACACCTTCAAGGCCGTGCTGGACCCGCGCAGCCGCAGCGCCGCCGCCTACGTGGCGGAGAACACCGACGAGGCGGCGTGGACCGCCATCAGCATCGCGCAGCTGACCCGGCTGACGGGAATCAACGTGTTTCCAGCCCTCTCGCCGAACGCGCGCAGGGCCACGCTGCGCTTGCCGGAGCCGACGCCGCACGGCTATGCCGGGGGCCGGTCCACCCCCAAACGCAGGATGCCGTGATGCCGGACATGAAGCCCTTCGCCGATGACAGCGCGGCCATGGAGGTCGGCGACCTCAAGCTGGAGAACGGGCGCGACCGCATCGCCTGCTATGGCAGCCTAGACCTGACGCGGGACAAGGCCGGGCTGGCGCTGGCCCGGCAACTGCACGCCGTGCTGGCCGCCGTGGTGCAGGCGCTGGAAGGAGATGCGAGCCTTCCGGACGCGATCCCGCCGCCGAAGAAGCGGGGAACGGTAAAGAACCCGTTCTAACCCCGGCTCTCAGTAGGGAGGGGTGCCAGAATAACCGAGCAAGCGGCGGAGTGCGGCGGCGCGCGCTCTTCCCCACAATCGGTCGGACAGGGCGCGGCATCCCGCCAGCGCCCACAAAGAAAGGTCCGCCCCATGCTCAACACCCTGACGGCCGCCGACCGGGTCGCCGCCCTTGATTGGCCCGGGATCGCCGACGCCTTGGACGGGCGCGGCTGCGCCACGACGCCGCTGCTGACGGAGGCGGAGTGCCGCGCCCTGGTCGAGGGCTACGACGACGCCGGCCGTTTCCGCAGCCGGGTCGTGATGGCCCGGCATGGCTACGGCCGGGGCGAGTACCAGTACTACGCCTACCCTCTGCCAACGCTCATTGCCGATCTGCGCGCCGCGCTGTACCCGGCGCTCGCGGGGATCGCGAACCGCTGGGGCGCGGCGCTGGGCATGGCGGGGTTCCCGACGGACCATGCGGGTTTCCTGGCGCGCTGCCATGCCGCCGGGCAGTCGCGGCCCACGCCGCTGCTGCTGCGCTACGGACCCGGCGACTACAACTGCCTGCACCAGGACCTGTACGGCGACCTGCACTTTCCCCTGCAGGCCGCCATCCTGCTCAGCCGCCCCGGCGACGACTTTACCGGCGGCGAGTTCGTCCTGACTGAGCAGCGCCCGCGCATGCAGTCGCGCGCCGAGGTCGTGGCGCTGCAGCAGGGCGAAGCCGTCGTGTTCGCGACGAACCAGCGGCCCGTGGCCGGCACGCGCGGCACCTACCGCGTGGCGATGCGCCATGGCGTCAGCCGGCTGCGCACAGGCCGCCGCCACACGCTGGGGATCATCTTCCACGACGCCCGGTAGCGGTCGCTGACGGGTTCAGGCCTTCTTCGCCCTCGCCTTCGCAGCCGGCTTGGCCGGCTTGCCGGCGGGGGCGGCCGGGTTCATGGCGTCCTTGACCTGCTTGGCCGGGGTGAAGCCGAGCTTCTTCGAGGCGGCGATCTGGATGGTCTCGCCGGTCGCAGGGTTGCGGCCCTGGCGCGCCTCGCGCGCGGCCACCTTGAACTTGCCGAAGCCCGGCAGCGAGACCTCCTCGCCCTTGCTGGCAGCCTGGACGATGGCGGCGAACACGGCCTCCACCACCTGCTTGGCCTGCGACTTGTTCATTTCGTGGCCGGTGGCAATATGCTCGGCGAGTTCGGCAGTGTTCATGATGGAGTCTCCAGAGTGAGCCTTTCCGCATAGCAGCGGAATCGGCGGTGATGGAAGGGGTCTGTGCGCCCGATCAGCCCATTCAGCTTGACCTGACCCGGCTGAGCAGCCGCCGCCAGCGCGCCCTGGCGAACTGGTCGGCCTGCGTGGTGCCGCCGCGGGTGGAAAGCTGCTCGATCAGATGGCTGGCGATCAGCCCGCGCGGGCCGCGTTCCCAATGGTCGGCGTCGTCGTCCCCGGCCGTCCAGCCCGGCAACGGCAGCAGCAGGTAGCGGCACAGCCCGTCCAGCAGCGGCTCATAGGTCGCGCGCAACGCCGCCAGCGTCTCCTCCGCATGCGGCCCGCCGGCCCAGCCCACGCCGGACTGCTCGAACACCGCCATGAGCCTTGCGTAGGCGGCGGCATCCAGCCGGTTGCCGCCGTCGTAGCGGGACGGCTGAACGTGGAACGAGCGCGCCATCTCCACCACGACCTGCCGGGCCATGGTGAAGGTCATGCGCGCCTGCAGCGGCCGGATCGCCTCCACCCCCACCAGCACCAGCGCGCAGGTGTCCATGATGCAGGCCAGCGCCGCGAGCCAGGACTGGTTGTCGTGCTGGCTGCGGTAATAGGCCAGCATGGGGTAGGACAGGTGGCTTTCCAGCAGCTCCGACCCCCAGACCTCCCATTCCCGCAACAGCTCGTCGAGCTTGTCGAGGCCGTCCGCCTCGGCGTGCCGGGCCAGCATGGTGCCGGCGGTGGGTGGCGACCCGGCGCGCCCGTCGAGCTGGATGACATGCGCTTCCCGCCGGGAGAACAGTTGGTAAAGGACGGGCAGGTAGCCGATGACGACGGCGATGAAGCCGATGCCGGTGCCGGCCTCGAAGACGGCGACCAGGCGCGCGCCGGCAGTGTGCGGCACCACGTCGCCGTAGCCCAGGGTGAAGAAGGTGACGCCGCTCATGTAGGCCTGCTCGGACAAGGCCGAGATCGCGTCGCCAGGAGGCGCCGGCGCCTGCAGGGACCATTCGATCAACGCGAAGGCGAGGATCAGCGCCGTCGCCCAAATGGCGAACAGCAGCACCATGGACAGCGCGCCGAACACGCTGAGGAACCGCTCGCGCCGGGCGCCGGCCGGCAACCGTGCCCCTAACCTCGACCAGACGGCCCAGATGGCGCGGAAGTACAGCCGCATGAAGCGCAGGCTGCGCTGCACCCGGCGGGGCAGCAGCATGACCTCGAACGCATCCTGCAGGATGATGAGCAGCAGCGCGATGCCGACCAGCATCGCCAGGATGGAGGTCAAGGCGCTGCGCCCGGCGGCGGGCGGTCCAGCAGGCGGTAGCCGACGCCGGGTTCGGTGAGGAGCAGCCGCGCCGCCGCCGGGCCGAGCTTCTGGCGCAGGTGGCCGACATACACCCGGAGGTACTGCACGTCCTCCACATGGGCCGGACCCCAGACCGCGTTCAGCAGGTGCCGATGGGTCAGCACCTTGCCGGAATGCCGCACCAGCAGCGCCAGCAGGTCGTACTCGCGCGGGCTGAGCTGGACCGGCGCGCCCGACGCGGTGACGACCCGGCGCGCCATGTCCACCGTCAGGTCGTCGACATGGAACATCTCGCTCGCCGCGGTGCCGGGGTGGGCGTGGCGCAGCGCCGCGCGGACGCGGGCCAGCAGCTCGTCCAGGCCGAACGGCTTTTCCACGTAGTCGTCGGCGCCGTTGTCGAGGGCGGCCACCTTGCCGGCCTCCCCGTCGCGGGCCGAGAGGATCACCACCGGCACCTGGCTGGCTGCGCGGAGCTGCATCAGCGCGTCCTGCCCGTCCATGTCCGGCAGGCCGAGGTCCAGCAGCACCAGGTCGGGCGCACGGGTGGCGGCCAGGCGCAGCCCCTCCCCGGCCGTGTCCGCCCGCTCGACCGCGCCGCCGGCGGCGGCCCGCGCCGGGCGCCCGCAGCGGGGGCTGGGGGGCGGGTCGGGCCCCACCCGCCCGCGGGCGCCGACGCGGCTCGTCGCCTGCCGGTCGAACTGGCTTTCCTGCCG
>CAXUJE010000094.1:5517-8297 GCA_964251035.1 uncultured Acetobacteraceae bacterium | reverse complement strand
GGGCGCGGAGCTGCATCAGCGCGGCCTGCCCGTCCATGGCGGGCAGGCCGAGGGCCAGCAGGACCAGCGCGGGCGGACGCGCCCGGGCCATCGCGAGGCCCTCGGCCGCGGTGTCCGCGCGCTCCACACCGTAGCCCGACGCTTCCAGCGCCGGGCGCAGGAAGCGGTGGATCTGCGGCTCGTCGTCGATGACCAGGATACGTGTGCGGTGCAAACGAGGTGAATCCAAGCGTTACGCCATGGATGTAGCGGAAAGCCTCAGCACGACAATGGTTCCGGGCGAGCCGTCCCGCGCCGCATCGGGGCGCGGGCTGACGGCCTGGATGGCGCCGCCCATCGCCTCCATCATGCCGCGGGCGATGGCGAGGCCCAGCCCGGTGCCGGGCGCCGTCCGGTCGCCGCGCCGGGCGCGGTAGAAGCTGTCGAACACGTGCGGCAGGTCGTCGGCCGGGATGCCGATGCCCTCGTCGGAGATCTCCAGGCTGACCTGCCCGCCGCCGGCGCTGCCGCGGATGCGCACGTCGGAGCCGAGCGGCGAGTAGCGGACGGCGTTGTCGAGCACGTTGACCAGCACCTGCTCCAGCAGCGCCGGGTCGGCCTGCATCGCCGGCAGGCCATCCGGCACGTTCACCAGGACGTGCCCGGCGTCCGGCACCCGGGCGATGGCGGCGTCGATCAGGTCGATGGCCTGCACCGGCTGCAGGCGCGGCGCCACCTGGCCGCTTTCCAGCCGGGTCAGGTCCATGATGTTGGCCAGGAACCGCGTCATCCGCGTCGCGTCCTCCTTGATGGAGGCGAGCAGGTCGGCGCGGGTCTCAGGCGTCAGGCGGTCCCAGGTCGAGCCCAGCGTCTCCGCAGCACCCCGTATCCCGGTGAGCGGCGTGCGCAGGTCGTGGCTGAGCGAGTTCAGCAGGGCGGTGCGCAGCTTCTGCGTTTCCTCCATGGCGGCGCTGCGGGCGGCCTCGTTGGCAAGCTTCACCCGTTCCAGCGCGACGGCGGCCTGGTCGGCCAGCGTCGCCAGCGTCTGCGCCGCCGTCGGGTCGAACCGCCCGCCCGGCATGAACACGCCGAGCACGCCCAGCAGCCCGCGCACGGTCCGCATCGGCAGGAAGCGCCACTCGGCGGAGGGCAGGGTAGCGGTGCCGCGCCCGGTCGCCTCCTGCCGCTCGCTGCACCAGCGCGCGGCGGCCCAGCTTCCGTCGTCGAGCGCGGCGGCGTCCTCGGCCGGCGGCTCGGCGGCGCGGATGGCGAGGTCCGCGCCCTCTCCGGTCAGCACCACCGCGCGCCCGGCGGCGCCGGCGGCCTGCCGGGCGATCTCCGCCACCAGCTCCGGCTCGGTGGTCGGCCCGCCCAAGGACCGGCTGAAGGCGCCGATGCGGCGCAGCCCCTCGATGCGCGCCTGGCCGGCCTGCGCCTCCGCCCGCACCCGGCTCGCAAGGCTGCCGGTCAGCGCCGCCACCAGGACGAACACCACGAGCGCGATGCCGTCGCGGGCGTTGCTGATGCTGACGGAATACAGCGGCGGAATGAAGAAGAAGTCCCAGGCGAGGAAGCCGGACGCGGCGGCGAACAGCGCGACGCGGAGGCCGAAGGCGCTGGCGGCGCCGACGACGGCGGCCAGGTAGACCATGCCCATCGCCTCGGGGGGCACGCGGCTGCCGGCCACCGTGCCGGCGCCGGTGATGGCCGCGACCAGCGCGGCCGTGCCGCCCCAGGCCAGCCAGCCTTCCGGCACGCGCGGCAGCCGGCGCCGGGCGGCCGGTCCGGAGGACGGCACGACGTGCAGCGCGAACTCCGGCGCACGGACGAGCAGTTGCGCCGACAGCGTCCGCCCCAATGCGCGCCGCCACAGCGACGGGCGGCCCCGGCCGATGACCAACTGCGTCACGTTGCGGCGCTCGGCCAGCTCCAGCACGACGGCTACGAGGTCAGGGCCGGCCCGCGTCTCGACCTCCGCGCCGAGCTGGGCGGCGCGCGCCAGGGCGGCGCTGGCGTCGGCCAGGCGCCGGCTGCGCTCGATGTGCACGCCGCTCCAGGGGGCGTGCAGCGCGTCGGCCCGGCGCTTGGCCTGGCGCACCATGGCGACCGCGCTGGCGTCGCCGCCGACCAGTGCCAGCACGCGGTCGCTCGCCGGCCACGGGCCGCTGATGGCGTTGCGGCGCATGTAGTCGCGCACGTCCTCGTCGACGTGCGCCGCCACCTGGCGCAGCGCGATCTCCCGCAGCGCCGCGAGGTTGCCGCCCTTGAAGAAGCCGTCCAACGCGCGCCGCGCCACGTCCGGGCGGTAGATGCGGCCCTCCCGCAGCCGGGCCTGCAGCTCGGCGGGCGGGATGTCGATCAGCTCGACCTCGTTCGCCCCTTCCAGCACGCGGTCCGGCAGGGTTTCGGACACGCGCACGCCGGTGATGCGGGCGACAGCCTCGTTCAGGCTCTCCAGATGCTGGACGTTCAGCGTGGCCCAGACCGGGATGCCGGCATCCAGCAGCTCCTGCACGTCCTCCCAGCGCTTGGCGTGGCGGCTGCCGGGGGCATTGGTGTGGGCGAGTTCGTCCACCAGCAGCAGGCCGGGGCGCCGGGCCAGCGCCGCGTCCACGTCGAACTCCTGGAGCACCTGGCCGCGGTAGGGCACCTCGCGGTAGGGCAGGATGGGCATGTCGCCGATCTGCGCCGCGGTCTCCGCCCGGCCATGCGTCTCGACGCCGCCGCCCAGCCCCTCGGCGCCGCCGGCCCCCCCGCGCCCGGCGGCGGCCCGGTGGGCCGCGCGGCGCACCCCCCCCAGC
>CAXUJE010000094.1:0-5507 GCA_964251035.1 uncultured Acetobacteraceae bacterium | reverse complement strand
CCGCCCGGCCGTGCGTCTCGACGACGCCGACCAGCACGTCGGTCCCGCCGTCCCGCTGGCGGCGCGCGGCGGCGAGCATCTCGTAGGTCTTGCCGACGCCGGGCGCCGCGCCCAGGAACACCTTGAGGCGCGCCCGCCCTTCCCGGGCGGCGGCGGCGACCAGCGCGTCGGGATCGGGGCGGGCGTCCTGCATGCCTCTCAAGTAGCTATGAGGCGGGCTTGCCGTCCAGCGTTTGCGCGTCCAGCGCCATGTTCAGCGCCAGCACGTTGACCCGCGGCTCGCCGATCAGGCCGAGCAGCCGGCCCTCGGTATGGGCGGCCACCAGGTCCCGCACCTTGTCCTCCGGCATGGACCGGGCGGCGGCGACGCGGGCCACCTGCCGGGCCGCGGTCTCCGGCGAGATGTGCGGGTCGAGGCCGGAGGCCGAGGTGGTCACCATGTCGCCCGGCACCGGCTTGGCGCCGGCCTTGCCGACATCCTCCGTCACGCGGTCGATCAGCGACTTCGCCGTAGGCCCGGCGTTTGAAGCACCGGAGTTGCCGGCGTTGTAGGGCGCGGGGACCGTCTTGGTCGAGTCGGCCGGGTCAGGGTTCGTCGTCGCCGAGGGGCGGCCCTGGAAGTACTTGTCCTCCGTGAACGTCTGCCCGAGCAGGGAGGAGCCGACCACCTTGCCATCCTGCTCGATCAGGGAGCCGCCGGCCTGCCGCGGGAACGCGGCCCCAGCGATGCCCACGAACGCCAAGGGGAAGGCGAGGCCGGTCAGCACGGTGAACAGCACGACCAAGGTGATCGCGGGGCGAAGATGCTGCATGTCACGCAAATCCCAACACTGTAAGAATAACGTCGATCAGCTTGATGCCGACGAACGGGGCGATGAGGCCGCCCAGGCCATAGACCAGCAGGTTGCGGCGCAGCAGGGCGGCGGCGCCGATCGGCTGGAACTTCACGCCGCGGAGCGCCAACGGCACCAGGGTCACGATGATCAGCGCGTTGAAGATCACCGCGGACAGGATGGCGCTCTGCGGCGAATGCAGCCGCATCACGTTGAGCGCGCCCAGCTCCGGGTAGGTCGCGACGAAGATCGCCGGCAAGATGGCGAAGTACTTCGACACGTCGTTGGCGATGCTGAACGTGGTGAGCGACCCGCGGGTGATCAGCAGCTGCTTGCCGATTTCCACGATCTCGATCAGCTTCGTGGGGTCGCTGTCGAGATCGACCATGTTGCCGGCCTCACGCGCGGCCTGGGTGCCGGTCTGCATCGCGACTCCCACGTCGGCCTGGGCCAGCGCCGGCGCGTCGTTGGTACCGTCGCCGCACATGGCGACCAGCCGCCCTTCGGCCTGCACGCGGCGGATGTAGTCCAGCTTGTCCTGCGGGGTCGCCTGGGCCAGGAAGTCGTCCACCCCGGCCTCCGTCGCGATGGCCGCCGCCGTCACCTTGTTGTCGCCGGTGATCATCACCGTCCTGATGCCCATCTGGCGCAGCGCCGCGAAGCGGTCGCGGATGCCGGGCTTCACGATGTCCTTCAGCTCGATCACGCCCTGCAGCCGGCCATCGACGGCGACGGCGAGCGGGGTGCCGCCGGAGCGGGCGATGCGGTCCACCGCCTGGGTGAACGCCTGGGGCGCAGCACCTCCGGTGAGCGCCAGCACGCTGTCCACCGCGCCCTTGCGCCAGGACCGGCCGCCGGCGTCGAGGCCGCTGACCCGGGTGTTGGCGGTGAACGGCACCACGGTCGCGCCCTCCGGCGCGTCGTGCGACACCCCGAAGCGGTCCCGGGCGAAGGAGAGGATCGACCGCCCCTCCGGCGTGTCGTCGCCGAGCGAGGCGAGCACCACGGAATCGGCTAAGGCGCGCTCCTCCACGCCCGGCACCGGCGAGAAGCTGGCGGCGGCGCGGTTGCCGAAGGTGATGGTGCCGGTCTTGTCGAGCAGCAGGGTGTCCACGTCGCCCGCCGCCTCCACCGCGCGCCCGGAGGTCGCGACCACGTTGAAGCGGATCAGCCGGTCCATGCCGGCGATGCCGATGGCGGACAGGAGGCCGCCAATGGTGGTGGGGATCAGCGTCACGAACAGCGCCACCAGCACCGGCACGGCGAGGTCGGTGCCGGAGTACTTCGCCAGGCCCACCAGCGTCACGACGGCAATCAGGAAGATGATGGTGAGGCCCGCCAGCAGGATGTCGAGCGCGATCTCGTTCGGCGTCTTGCGCCGCTGCGCGCCTTCCACGAGGGCGATCATGCGGTCGATGAAGGTGTTGCCGGGGTCGGCGGTGATGCGGACCACCAGCCAATCGCTGACGACTTGCGTGCCGCCGGTCACGGCGCTGCGGTCGCCGCCGGCCTCGCGGATGACGGGCGCGCTTTCGCCGGTGATGGCGCTCTCGTTGACGCTGGCCACGCCCTCGGTGATCTCGCCGTCGGACGGGATCAGGTCGCCCGTCTCCACCAGCACGAGGTCGCCGCGGCGCAGGTCGGGGGCGGGCACCTGCGTGGTCTGGCCACGGTTGGTGCCGACCAGGCGCTTGGCCATCGTGTCGCTGCGGGCGCGGCGCAGGCTCTCGGCCCGGGCGCGCCCGCGGCCCTCCGCCACCGCCTCGGCAAAGGTCGCGAACAGCACGGTGAGCCACAGCCAGAGCGCGATGGCGAGCGCGAAGCCCGCCGGCTGCCCGGTGGCCAGGTTGCGGACCGCCAGCACGGTCACGAGGACCGAGACGATCTCGGTGACGAAGATGACGGGGTTGCGGATCAGCCGGGCCGGGTTGAGCTTGACGAATGCGTCCCCGGCCGCGCGGGCCAGGATCGCGCCGTCGAACAGTCGGATGGTTTCAGCCTGTGCCACGATAAGGTGTCCTTAGAAGGTCTTGCCGGCGAGCATCGAGAAGTGCTCCGCGAGCGGCCCGAGCGACAGCGCGGGCAGGAACTGCAATCCGCCCAGGATCAGGATCACGCCGATCAAGAGGCCGACGAACAGCGGCCCGTGCGTCGGGAAAGTGCCGGCGCTCGGCGGCAGCTTCGGCTTGGCAGCGAGGCTGCCGGCGATCGCGAAGACCGGCACGAGGAAGGCGAACCGCCCCAGCAGCATGCAGGCGCCCAAGCCGTAATCCAGCAGCGGCGTGTCCGCCGTCAGCCCGGCGAACGCGCTGCCGTTGTTGCCGGTCGCCGAGCTGAACGCGTACAGCATCTCGCTCAGCCCGTGCGGCCCGGCGTTCGCCAGCGACGACACGCCGTCCGGCAGCACGAGGCAGAGCGCGGTGCCGCCCAGGATGCAGAGCGGCAGGATCAGCACCGCCAGCATGGCAAGCTTGACTTCCCGCGCCTGCACCTTCTTGCCGAGGTATTCCGGCGTGCGGCCCACCATCAGCCCGGCCACGAACACCGCCAGCAGCGCGAACACCAGGATGCCGTACAGGCCCGACCCGACGCCGCCGGGCACGACCTCGCCCAACTGGATCAGGAACATCGGCACCATGCCGCCAAGCGGGGTGAAGCTGTCGTGCATGGCGATCACCGCGCCGTCCGACGTCGCGGTGGTGGTCACGGCGAACATCGACGACACGGCGGTGCCGAAGCGCACCTCCTTGCCCTCCATGTTGCCCATGGACGGGTCGATGCCGGCGGCCGTCAACAGCGGGTTGCCGCCGCCCTCCGCCGCGTAGCAGCCGATGATCGCGGCGACCATCAGGATCGCCATCACCCACATCAGGGCGAAGCCCTGGCGCCGGTCCCGCACGATGTGGCCGAACATCACGGCGAGCGCGAAGGGGATCACGATCTCCGACCAGGTTTCCACCACGTCCGTGAGCGCGGTCGGGTTCTCGAAGGGATGGGCGCTGTTGGCGTTGAAGAAGCCGCCGCCGTTGGTGCCCAGCATCTTGATCGCTTCCTGGAACGCCACGGGGCCGAGGGCGATGGTCTGCTTGGCGCCCTCCAGCGTCGTCGCGTCCACGTAGCCCGCCATCGTCTGCGGCACGCCGGAGGCGATCAGGAACACGGTGTAGACCAGCACGATGGGCAACAGCAGGTACAGCGTGATCCGGGTCAGGTCGACCCAGAAGTTGCCGAGCTCCTTGACCCCGCCCGAGACGAACGCCCGGCTGATGGCGACGGCGGCGGCGATGCCGGTCGCGGCCGACAGGAAGTTGTGCACCGTCAGCCCCCACATCTGGCTGCCGTACGACATCGTGGTCTCGCCGCCGTAGGCCTGCCAGTTGGTGTTGGTGACGAAGCTGATCGCCGTGTTGAAGGCGAGCTGGGGGGACAGCCCCGACTGGCCCTGCGGGTTGAACGGCAGCTTGTCCTGGAAGCGCAGCATCAAGTACAGGATCAGGAAGTGCACCGCTTGCAGCACGATCAGCGCGGTCGCGTAGGTCAGCCAGCCCATGCCGCGCGAGGCGTTCACCCCGGCGACGGCGTAGAAGCCGCGCTCGATGGGTTCCAGCACGGGGGACAGGAAGGTGCGCTCCCCTTGCACCACCCGGGCGATGTAGCCCCCGAGCGGCACGGCGCACAGGAACACGAGCGCCAGCACGAGCGCGATCTGCGCCCAGCCGATCAATGTCATATGGGAATGTCCTAGAAGTCTTCGGGGCGGACGAGCGCCCAGACCAGGTAGATCAGCAGCCCGGCCGAGACCACGCCGCCCAGGAGGAGGTCGAGCATGGGATCAGATCCGCTCGCACAGCGCCGCGTAGGCCGCCATGAGCAGGATGCCGCCGGTGCCGAGCACGACGACGAGGATGTCAGCCATCTTTGCGCCTTTCAGGTTCTTCTCCCCGAAATGGACCGCGACCCCAACAAGGCGCCATCATCGTTTGGGCGGCAAAGCGTAAAGGCGGCGTAAAAGCCGCATGATGCTCAGCGAACCGCCACGATCTCCACCCGGCGGTTGGCCGGGCTGCGCGGGTCAGAGGCGTCGTAGAGCTGCAGCGGGCCGAAGCCCTGGGGGCGCATCCGCTCCCGCGGCACGCCGCGGGCCGCGAGGTAGTCCGCCACGGCGGTGGCGCGCAGGGTGGACAGGCTGATGTTGTAGCCGAGGCGGCCCGAAAGGTCGGTATGGCCGTTGACCTCGAACGTCAGGCCGTAAAGCCGCGGGTCGTTCAGCGCGGCGGCGGCGTTGTCGAGGGCGGCGAAGCTGTCCGGGCGGATGCGGTAGCTGTTGAAGTCGAAGTTCACCGCGACGATGACCCGCCGGTCGAGGGCCGGGCCGGCCTCGTAGGGATACGGCTGCTGCACCGGGGCGCAGGCGGCCAGCGCGCCGAGCAGCGCCCCGGAAAGCGCCAGAACCGGCAGGCGGAACCTAGCGGGGTGCGAGGGCATCGACGATCTCCCGGGGGCTGGGTGTCCGGCCGCGCAGGTCGGTCGCGGGTCCCCGCGGCTCGCGTAGGCCGAGCCGGCGCTCCGTGCCGCGCGGGTCGGGCGGCATCTGGTCGCGCAGCTCGCGGGTCTGCGGGTCGAGCGGCAGGGTCTGGGCCAGGCGCTCCGCGTCGGGGTTGCCGGCCTGCGGGC
>CAXUJE010000093.1:0-15710 GCA_964251035.1 uncultured Acetobacteraceae bacterium | reverse complement strand
TGTTCCCGGCGTCCGGCGAGGTGGCGGGCGTGGGCGCCAATGTGGCGGGCCTGTGGGAGGGCGACCGGGTGATGTGCTCCGGCAACGGCGGCTATGCCGAGTATGCTGTCACCGACTGGGGCCGGGTCAGCCCGGTGCCGGCCGAGGCCATGGGCTGGGAGCAGGCGGCCGCGCTGCCCATCGCCCTGCAGACGATGCACGACGCGCTCGTGACCAACGGCCAGCTCCGGCCGGGCCAGGCGGTGCTGATCCAGGGCGCAAGCTCGGGCGTCGGCCTGATGGGCCTGCAGATCGCGCGCTTCCTGAAGGCAGGGCTGGTGATCGGCAGCTCCACGGACGCGGGCCGCCGGGCGCGGCTCGCCGAGTTCGGGGCCGGCCTCGCGGTGGACAGCAGCGACCCGGCCTGGCCGGATCAGGTGCTGGCGGCGACAAACGGCCAAGGGGTGGACCTGGTGGTGGACCAGGTCTCGGCGCCGGTGTCCCGCGGCAGCATGCAGGCGACGCGGGTGCTGGGCCGCATCGTCAACGTGGGAAGGCTCGGCGGCGCCACCGGCGAGTTCGACTTCGACCTGCACGCCATGCGCCGCATCACCTATGTCGGCGTGACCTTCCGCACCCGCAGCCTGGAGGAGGTGCGCGAGATCAACCGCCGCATGCGGGAGGACCTGTGGGACGCGGTGCGGGCGGGCACGCTGGCCCTGCCCATCGACCGGGCGTTCCCGCTGGAGCAGGCCAATCAGGCGCAGGCGCACATGCGGGCGAACGCGCATCTGGGCAAGATCGTGCTGACGATGTGACGCCGGCCTACGCCTTCCCAGCCTTCGGCAAGCCCATCTCCACCAGCCGCGCGTACAGCCCGGCGCCGAAGGGGATCGCCGCGTCGTTGAACATGTACTCCGGGTGGTGCGGCGAGAAGCCGGGGCCGTTGCCGACGTTCAGGTAGGCGCCGGGCACCTGCTCCAGCATGAAGGCGAAGTCCTCCGACCCCATCACCGGCGGCTTGCTGGTGATAAGCTTCGCGTTGCCCACCAGGTCCCGCACGGCGTCCATGACGGCCGCGGCCGGCTCCGCGCTGTTCACCGTGGGCGCGAAGATCAGCCGCCAGTCCAGGCTGGCCGTGGCGCCGAAGCCCGCGGCCACGCCCTCGGCCAGGCGCCGCATCGCGTCCTCGATCTGCTGGCCGACCTCCCGCGCGAAGAACCGTGCCGTGCCGGAGATGGTGGCGGTCTGCGGGATCACGTTGTAGGCGTCGCCGCCGACCACCTTGGTCACGCTCACCACGGCCGGGTCGCGCGGCGACAGGGTGCGCGAGACGATGGATTGCAGCGCGGTGGCGATGTGGCAGGCGGTCAGCACGGGGTCGATGCTTTCCTCCGGACGGGCGCCGTGCGATCCCTTGCCGCCGACCAGGATGTCGAAGAACGCGCCGCCCGCCATGGCCGGGCCTTCCCGCACGGCGAAGGTGCCCACCTCCATGCCGGTCCGGTTGTGCATGCCGTAGATGGCGTCGCACGGGAAGCGCTCGAACAGCCGGTCCGCCAGCATGGCCAGCGCCCCGCCGCAGCCTTCTTCGCCGGGCTGGAAGATGAGGTTCACGGTGCCGCTGAAGTCGCGCGTCTCCGCCAGGTACTTGGCGGCGCCCAAGAGCATCGTGGTGTGCCCGTCATGCCCGCAGGCGTGCATCCGGCCCGGCACGGCCGAGCGGAACGGCAGGTCCGTCGCTTCCTCGATCGGCAGCGCGTCCATGTCGGCCCGCAGGCCGATGGCGCGGTTGCCCGACCCGGCGCGCAGCACCCCCACCACGCCGGTGCCGCCGACCCCGCGATGCACCTCGATCCCCCACTCCTCCAGCTTGCGCGCCACCAGCTCGGCGGTGCGGTGCTCCTCCATGCCCAGCTCGGGGTGGGCGTGGAGGTCGTGGCGGATGGCCGTGAGCGCGTCGTGGTCGCGGCGGATGCGGTCGATGGCGGTCATGGGGCTGGCTCCTGCAAGGGTCTGGGCGGGCATGGGGTCTGTGCAGGCCAGTTTGACGACGGGAGCAAGCGCCGGGCAAGGCCAGGACGCGGAAGCGTGCTGTGTGGACTGTCAGGATTGTGCCTAAAGTGTTGCTTCTGATCCCCTGCCAATTCGGAGTGCTTGCCGTTGGCTGAAATCCGCACCCCGCGTTTGCTGCTTCGGTCCTGGCGGGAAACGGACCTCCCCGCCTATGCGGCGCTGAACGCCGATGCCGAGGTGCGCCGGTGGTTCGGAGGCACCCTGACCCGCGGGGAAAGCGACGCCCAGGCCGCCCGGCTTCAGGACCACATCGCGGCGCACGGCTTCGGCTTCTGGGCCGTGGAAGTGCCCGGCACGGCGCCGTTCATCGGCTTCGTGGGCCTGCAGCACGTGACGTTCGCAGCGCCGTTCACGCCGGCCGTCGAGACGGGCTGGCGCCTTGCTCGGGAGCACTGGGGCCGCGGCTACGCCACGGAGGCGGCCCGGGCGGCGCTCGCCCACGGGTTCGGGCCGCTGGCCCTGCCCGAGGTCGTCGCCTTCGCCGTGCCGGGCAACATGGCGTCGCGCCGGGTCATGGAGCGGATCGGCATGCGGCACGACCCGGCGGGCGACTTCGATCATCCCCTCATGCCCGAAGGCAACCCGCTCCGACGCCTCGTGCTCTACCGTGCTGCGCGCACGGGATGACCTTGCAGGCCGTTCGCGGCCATTGCCGCCACGGCATCGGCGAGGGGTTCGAAGACGCGGCGCGAGAGTTCCCGATCCAGCGATGGTAAGACGTGCCTCGGTTAGTTTGAGTTAAAAGTACTTCTGATTTGTTAGAGGGATTACAACGTGTTTTGCAAGCTGATGCAACGACATCAAGCGTCTGTTTGCCAGATTACGCTATACTGTGCATCTCACCAGTTTCAGAGAACAAGCCATACCATGCCGGCCAGCACGCGATTTCCCATCGGCATTTATGTCGGAAACCCGAACGGCAACGACATCGCCGCCGAGGCCGCTTTCGAAGTTGACCCCCAACAGCTTCGTTTCGGTCATGGATGGCGCCAGGCTGGCCACCAACGCAGCAGTGACGGCCAAAGTGCGACGGTGAGGTAAAGGGGCAGGCAGCCGGGCGAATTCACCAAAAGTTTAGAAATTTTCGGCCATAATCAACCGAAGGTTCTCAGCAAGGAACACGTCTCGTGGCCGCTCTCAGCCGACGTCGCCTAGCCTTTTGCTCCGCCGCCCTGGCTCTGGGGGCGCCACTGCTGACGGCGAGGCCTGTGCAGGCCCGTGCGTTCCGCCGCGTCGTGCGGCTCGGGGTCGTGACCCCGATCGCGTCGGCATTGGGACAGGCCTGCCGCGCCTTCGCCGACGCCCTGACGGCCATGCCGGCGCTCGACGATGTCCTGCAGATCGAGGTGCATCCGAACGGCGAGGTCGGCAGCGAGGTCGAGATGGTCAAGGCTTGCGCGTCCGGCGCCCTCGACCTGGTGTTCGCAACCTCGAACGTCGTGGCCGCCCAGGTGCCGGAGCTGGGGCTGCTCGACGCGCCGTTCCTGTTCCGCGACATCGCCCACGCGCGCGCAACGCTGGACGGCCCGATTGGCCAAGAGTTCGTGGGCCTGCTTCAAGACAAGGGCCTGCATCTGCTGGCCTGGGGGGAAAACGGCGTGCGGCATGTCACGGCAGGCAAGCCGGTCCGGACGCCGTCCGACCTGCGCGGCGTCCGCATCCGGGTGCCGCAATCCGAAGTGATGCTGGAGGGCTTCCGCGCCCTCGGCGCGGTGCCGGAGACGCTGCCGTTCCCGCAACTGTTCGAAGCGCTGCGCGTGGGCCGCTTCGAGGCGCAGGAGAACCCGGTCGCGACGATCGTCGCCACCCACCTTGAGCGCGTGCAGCAGTGCCTCAGCATGACGGGGCACGTCTACAGCGCTGCGTTCTTCCTCGCTTCGCCCGACCTGCTTGAGGATCTCGGCGACGCGCAGCGCGCGGCCTTGTCGGCCTGCGCGCGCACCGGCGCGCAGGCGTCGCGTGACGCGGCCCTGCGCGGCGAGCGGGAGGGGGTCGAGCAGCTGCGTGCGGCCGGCATGACCATCATCGAGGACGTGGACCGTGCCGCGTTCGCCCGCGCCGCCGCGCCGGCTCTGGACGCGGCGGCGCAGCGGCTGGGCGCGGACCGGGCAAAGCGCATCAAAGCCGTGCAGGCGTGAACGGAATGGCAGGCAAAGGCCACAGCAGGCTCATGCGTCGCATGTACCCGCTCAACTCCCTGAGGGCGCGCATCCTTGCCGGGATCGGCCTTGTGCTTGCCCTTCTGGTCATCGTCTCGGTCACCGTCTGGCAGGCGACCGGCGAGTTGGAACGCGCGCTGGCAGCCGATGCGGCAAGCCAGCGCTCAGCGCAGCAGGGCGGGGTGGCCCGCACGTCGCTGATGGAGCTGCGCCTGCGTCTGGCCGATTACCTCCATTCCGGAAGCATTGCGGACAAGGACGCGCTTGCCGGGGCGATGAGCCGGCTGGAGGGTGCGGCAAAGGCGGCGGAAGAAGGCCACGCCGACCGGGCGTCGCAGGACAGGGTCAGCCTCGTTGCGCAGTTCCGCGCTGAGCTGCTGTCTGTCGAGGAGGCGATCGAGCTGCGCAGGGCGGCCGCGGGCCTCCTCGACAGCGCCGCAGCCGTGCTCGGCGTCAGCGCCACCACGCTCACGGAGGCTGCATCTCGGACCGGCGACCGCAGCCCTGCCGAGCCAGCCGCCGCGATGCTCTCGGCGGCGTCGCGCGCGGTCGTTGCAGCCGCGCGTTTCAGTGGGATGGACGACGGCGATTCGGCCAGCGTCGCCGCGTCCGAGGCAGCAAGGGCCAAAACCTTGCTCGACGACATCCTCGATCCAGGCGGCAGCCCGACGCGCGTCCGGCGCCTTTCCAAGGCGACGGCCGAAGCGCTCGGCGCGTTCGCTGCGGCCATCAGCCAACTGGACGACGCGCGGCAGAAACGCGGCGAGCGGCTCACCGGTCTTTCGGTCCTCTCAGGCCGCCTCGCGGGCGCCAACGAGGCGAAAGCCTTGGCGATCGCGGACGAACGGCAGCAGCGCCGCGCGGAAACCGCGCATGCCCAGGCGCGCTTGCGTGCAAAGGTCATCTTGGCCACGGCGACCGCCTGTCTGGTCGGGCTGTCGGTCGCGATCTGGGTTGTCCTTACCATCACGCGCTTGACCCGGCGCTTGGCTGCGGCGATGGAAAGCATCGGCACGGGCGCGCTCGGCCTCGCTTTGCCCAGCGGCGACCGCAGCGAGCTGGGCCAACTGTTCGCCGCCGCCGAGCTGATGCGGAGCCGGGTGCAGGCGATGGTGGAGCTTGAGGTCGAAGAGCGCAGATCGGCGCAGACCCGGCTCGCCGACGCCCTCGAAAGTTCGGACGAAGGGTTCGTGCTGGTTGACAGCGCCGGGCACCTCGTCGCCGTCAACTCGCAGATGGCGCGTTTCTTTCCGGCCGCGGCCCACCTCCTCCAGCCTGGCCTGCCGTTCCTGGCGTTCGCGGCGGCGGCGGCGGGCGATGCCATGCTGGGGCCAACCCTTGAGGGCGCGGCTGAGACCCCGCTCGCGGACGGGCGGTGGGTGCGCGTCAGCCGGAGCGCGACGCACGACGGCGGCTTCGTCGCGATCACCAGCGAGATCACCGCGCTCAAGCAGCGTGAGGCCGAGCTGCGCCAGACCAATGGCCGGTTCGACGCCGCCTTGACCAGCATGTCGCAGGGCCTCTGCCTGTATGACGGGGCAGGGCGGCTCTTGGTGGTCAACCAACGCTTTCACGAGATCTACGGCTTGCCTCCTGGCGGCATCGTTGCCGGGTGCAGTTTCCGGGATGTGCTGGAGGCCATGCGCGGCGCCGGGCACCTGCCGTCCGGCACGTGCGTGGACACGCTGTCGGCCGCGTGGTCCGCCCGCCTCGCCCAGCACACAGGCGGGTCGATGCTGCAGACGACCAGCGGCGGGCGCATCGTGGCGATCTCCTATGAGCCGACGGCCGAAGGGGGCTGGGTCGCCACGTATGACGATGTCACGGAGCGTCAGCGCGTCGAGGAGCAGGCCCTTTTCCTGGCGCGCCATGACGCGCTGACCCGGCTGGCCAACCGGGTGCTGTTCCATGAGCGGGTCGAGCAGGCCCTGGCGCAGGTGGGCCGGGGCGCAAAGGCCGCGGTGCTGTGCCTTGACCTCGACCGCTTCAAAGCGGTCAACGACACCCTGGGCCACCCGGTCGGAGACAGCCTGCTGCAAACCGTCGCTGACCGCCTGCAGGCCTGCGTGCGGGAAGTGGACACCGTCGCCCGCCTCGGTGGTGACGAGTTCGCCGTCGTGCAGGTCGGGCTGGATGATCCGGAGGACGCCGAGCGGCTGGCGCGCCGCCTCGTGGACGTGCTCAGCGCGCCTTACGACCTCGACGGCCATCACGTGGCCATCGGCGCGAGCGTGGGCGTGGCGCTTGCGCCGCAAGACGGGGCCCTTCCGGACACCCTGCTCAAGAACGCCGACATGGCGCTGTACCGCGCCAAGCTGGAGGGCCGCGGGACCTACCGGTTCTTCGAGCGTGAGATGGATGTGAAGCTGCAGGCCCGCCGCGCGCTCGAGCTCGACCTGCGCGGGGCGCTGGCTGACGGTGAGTTCGAGCTGTTCTATCAGCCCTTGGTGGACCTCGCATCCAACAAGATCTGCGGCTTCGAGGCTCTGATGCGCTGGCGCCACCCGACCCGCGGCCTGGTCAGCCCCGCCGAGTTCATCCCGGTTGCCGAGGAGATCGGCCTCATCGTGCCTTTGGGTCAATGGGCGCTGAACCAGGCCTGCACGGAAGCCGCCAGTTGGCCGGGGAGCCTTAAGGTCGCCGTCAATCTGTCTCCGGTCCAATTCAAGAGCGGCCGCCTCGTTCAGGCCGTCACCGATGCCCTTCACCGGTCCGGGCTGCCAGCGCGGCGGCTGGAGCTGGAGATCACGGAGTCGGTGCTGCTGCAGGACAACAAGGCAACCTTGACGACGCTGCACGATCTGCGCGACTTGGGCGTGCGCATCGCCATGGATGATTTCGGCACCGGCTACTCGTCCCTCAGCTATCTCCGGAGCTTCCCGTTCGACAAGATCAAGATTGATCAATCGTTCGTCCGCGATCTCGGCGCAAAGCCGGACTCCATCGCCATCATCCGCGCGGTGACAGGCTTGGGCGCCAGCCTCGGCATGATGACCACGGCCGAGGGTGTTGAGACGCATACGCAGCTTGCGCAATTGCGAAGCGAAAGCTGCACGGAGGTTCAAGGCTACCTCCTTAACCGGCCCTGCCCGGCCAGCGAGGTCACGGGCCTGCTGCAGCGCTCTCAAAACTTGGGCTGGCTTGAGCCTTGCAGCGCCTAGCTGTCGAGCAGTTCCTTCAGCCTGGCGTCGATGAAGGCCACATCGGCCGGGTTGGTGCCGGGTCCGCCGGCGAAATGGCCCCACACCGAGGGGATCGGGATCAGGCGGGCGTTCGGCATGTGCGCCACTTCAGACTCGCTGTCCTCGGGCGGGAAATAGAGGTCAGTCTGCCCCGGCATCACGAAGGCTTTTGCCTTGATCGCGCCGAGGGCGCGGCGCAGGTCGCCGCCGTACAGCTCGTTCGCGCCGATGTCGCCGTGCTGCCAGGTCCACAACATGGCCAGCAGGTTGTTGGCGTCCTTGGACAGGAACAAACCTTCCCAGAACGCCACCAGGAAATCCTCCAGCGAGGAGTAGCCGAGCGCCGTCAGGTCCAGCTCCTGCCGGTAGAACGCCTGCGAGAAGCCCCAGCCGGCATAGACCCGCGCCATCGCGCGCAGCCCGGTTTCGGGCTTGCTCTTGTACCACCCGCCGGCAAAGGCCTGGTCGGCCGTGAGCGCCGCCTTGACGCCTTCCAGGAACACGAAGTTGTGCCGCGAGCACTTGGCCGAGCCGCAGAACGGCGCGATGCGCTCCACCACGTCGGGGTAGAGCGCGCCCCAGTGGAACGTCTGCAGCGCGCCCATCGACCAGCCCACCACCAGCCGCACCCGCTCGATGCCGAATTTCTCGGTAATCAGCCGGTGCTGCGCGCGCACGTTGTCGGCGGCGGTGACGTGCGGGAAGCGCGGGCCGTTATACGGCTCCGGCGTGTTGCTGGGCGAGGACGACAGCCCGTTGCCGAGCATGTTGGGGATGACGATGAAATACTTGGCGGGGTCGAGCGCCATGCCCGGTCCGACCAGCCACTCGTTCTCGTAGTGCTGGCCCGAGTACCAGGTGGGATAGACCACCGCGTTGTCTTTCGCCGGGTTCAGGGTGCCGAAGGTCTTGTAGGCCACCTGGCAGCCGCGGATCGTGGCGCCGCCTTGCAGCCGCAAGTCGCCCAGGTCGTGGATCGCGTAGTCCATGGCGCGTCGCCTCCTTCAGTGGCCGATCATCCAGGGCCGCGCGCCTGGAGAGCTTCTGGCGGGAACGGCCTCCGCCGACAGGCCCCGGCTGCGCGGCTTGCAGCACCCGCACGACGCGGGGTGCGCGCCCCCGGACCGCTTCGGCGCGTGGGCGCTGCGTTCGTTGGTGGCATGGGCGTCGCGCCGCCCGGCATCCATGCCGGACAGCCGAGGGGCGGACAGTAGCACCCGCGGCGCCAGGCCGCCGCACCCGGCGCAAGGGTGCGGCGCCTGGAACTCCGCCATCGGGCGCACCGCCTCGAACGGGCCGCAGCGGGGGCAGTCGTACTCGTAGGTGGGCATGGCGGAATCATAGGTCCGGGGCGAGCGGCATGTCCACGCCACCCTTGACGCCGCCGCTCGGCCCGTCGGCGCCGGGGTTGATGTCGAAATCGAAGATCTCGGTCGGCAGCCACAGGGTCGCGCAGGAGTTGGGGATATCGACCACGCCGCTGATGTGCCCCTGCACCGGGGCGGTGCCCAGGATCGAGTAGGCCTGCGCCCCGGAGTAGCCGAACTTCTTCATGTACTCGATGGCGTTCAGGCAGGCCTGGCGGTAGGCGACGTTCACGTCGAGGTAGTGCTGCTCGCCCGCCTCATCGACGGAGATGCCCTCGAAGATCAGGTAGTCGCTGTAGGCGGGCTTGATGACGCTCGGCTTGAAGATCGGGTTCTTGATGCCGTACTTGGCCATGCCGCCCTTGATCAGCTCGACCTTCAGGTGAATCCAGCCCGGCATCTCGATGGCGCCGCAGAAGGTGATCTCGCCGTCGCCCTGGCTGAAGTGCAGGTCGCCCATGGACAGGCCGGCGCCGGGCACATAGACGGGGAAGTAGACCTTGGCGCCGCGCGACAGGTCCTTGATGTCGCAGTTGCCGCCATGCTCGCGCGGCGGCACGGTGCGGGCGCCCGTCGCCGCGGCCTTGGCCTTCGCGTCGCCTTTGAGCCGGCCCATGTGCGCGGTCGGCGCGAACGGCGCGTTGGCCAGCGGCGGCACGCGGTCGGGGTTGGTCGCGATCAGCCCGGTCTCCCGCCGGTTCCAGGTGTCCAGCAGCTTCGGGTCCGGCAGGCAGCCGATCAGCCCCGGGTGGATCAGCCCGGCGAACCGCACGCCCGGCACGTGGCGCGATTTCGCGAACATGCCCTCGAAGTCCCAGATCGACTTCTGCGCCTCCGGGAAATGGTCGGTCAGGAAGCCGCCGCCGTTCTTCTTGGAGAAGAAGCCGTTGAACCCCCAGGCGTTGTGCGGGAACGCCCCGATATCGAGGAAATCGACCACCAGCAGGTCGCCTGGCTCCGCGCCCTCCACGCCCACGGGACCGCTCAGGAAATGCACGATGCTGAGGTCGATGTCGCGCACGTCCGTGGCCGAATCATTGTTCTTGATGAAGCCGCCGGTCCAGTCGAAGCACTCGATGATGAAGTCCTGGCCGGGCTTCACGGTCGCGGCCATCGGGATGTCCGGGTGCCAGCGGTTGTGGATCATGTCGTTCTCGTACGGCGACTGCGACAGATCAACCTTGATCAGCGTTTCCGGCATGGCGGGTCTTCCTCCTTACGGGTTGGGTAGATTAGACAGCCAGATAGCGGGCGACCTTGTCCTCATCGACGTCGGCCCGCGCGCTCTGGTGCACGATGGCGCCGCCCTCCATGACGAGGACCCGGTCGGCGATGTCGAGCGCGAAGCTCAGCACCTGCTCGGACGCCACGATGCTGAGGCCGCGCTCGTCGCGGATGCGCTTCAGGGTGCGGCCCAGCTCCAGGATGATGGAAGGCTGGATGCCCTCCGTCGGCTCGTCCAGCAGCAGCACGCGGGGGTCCGTCGCCAAGGCCCGGGCGATGGCGAGCTGCTGCTGCTGCCCGCCCGACAGGTTGCCGCCCCGCCGGGCGCGCATCTCCTGCAAGACCGGGAACAGCTCGTAGATCGAGGTGGGAATAGTGGACGCGTGGCGCACGAACAGCCCGGTCTCGATGTTCTCCTGCACCGTCATGCCTCCGAAGATCATGCGGCCCTGCGGCACGAAGGCGACGCCCTTTGCCACCCGCTGGTAGGTCTTCAGGTGGGCGATGTCGGCGCCGCCCAGCTCGATCCGCCCGGCGGTTGTCGGCACCATGCCGATCAGCGACTTCATCAAGGTCGTCTTGCCCATGCCGTTGCGGCCGACGAACACGACGATCTCCCCAGGCGCCACGGTGAAGTCGATCCCCCGCAGCACCTCGCTCTGGCCATAGCCGGCGCGCAGGCCCTGCACGTCCAGCATCGGGGCGTCTGGCGTGGCGAGGCTCAGCATGGAAGGCACCTGTTCAATGGCCAAGATACACATCCACCACCCGGCGGTCCGCCTTCACGTGGGCGATCGAGCCTTCGGAGATCACCCGGCCCTGGTGCAGCACCATCACCTTGTCCGCGATGCTCTCGACGAAGCCCATGTCGTGCTCGATCACCAGCACCGAGCGGCGCTGGATGATCCGGCGCAGCAGCTCCGCGGTCTTCGCCCGCTCGCTCACGCTCATGCCGGCGACAGGCTCATCCAGCATGAGCAGCGCCGGGTCCTGGATCAGCAGCATGCCGATCTCCAGCCATTGCTTCTGGCCGTGGCTGAGGATGCCGGCGGGGCGGTCGAGCTGGTCGTGCAGGAACACGCTGCGCGCGACCTCCTCGACCTGGCCGGAGACCTCGGAGTCGCGGCGGAAGGCGAGGGCGCCGAACACCGAGCGTCCGCGCGGGAAGGACAGCTCCAGGTTCTCGAACACCGTGAGGTCCTCGTAGATCGACGGCGTCTGGAACTTCCGGCCCACCCCGGCGCGGACGATCTGGTGCTCCTTCATCCGGGTCAGCTCGGCGCCCTCGAACCTGATGGAGCCGGCCGTGGCGTGGGTGCGCCCGCAGATCAGGTCCAGCACCGTGGTCTTGCCGGCGCCGTTCGGCCCGATGACGACGCGGATCTCGCCGCGGTCCAGGTAGAACGACAGGTCATCGACGGCGCGGAACCCGTCGAAGGAGACGGTCAGGCCCTCGACGGCGAGCAGGTGGTCGGTGTTGGACGCCATGGTGCGGCTCCCCCTACTCGGTCGACACGACGACGCCGGGCAGCGCGGCCGGGGGGTGCACGGACGGTCGCCGGCGGAGCCACGGCAGCAGCCGGTCGAGCATCGGGTCGAAGGTCTTGCGGTACACGCCGGCCAGCCCGTCCGGGAAGGCGACGACGACGAGGATGAACAAGGAGCCGAGCGCAAGCAGCCAAAGCTCCGGGAACGCCTCGGACAGCGACGTGCGCGCCCAGTTCACCGCCAGCGCGCCATAGACGGCGCCCAGCAGCGAGGTCCGCCCGCCGACGGCGCAGAAGATCACCATGTCGATGGAGGGCACGATGCCGACGAAGCTCGGCGACATGAAGCCGACCTGCAAGGTGAACATCGCGCCGCCGATCCCGGCGAGCGCCGCGGCGAAGCAGAACACGAAGATCTTGAAGTCGGCCACGGCGTAGCCGGAGAACCGCACCCGGTCCTCCTTGTCGCGCATCGCCACCAGGATGCGCCCGAGCTTGCTCCGCCGCACATACTGGCACAGCAGCAGGCAGCCGATCAGCAAGCCGCCGTTGACGAAGTACAGCACGTAACGGGCGTGGTCGGTGCGGATGTCCCAGCCGTGCAGCGTGCGCAGGTCGGTGATCCCGTTCACGCCCCCAGTGTAGCCTTGCTGCCCGATGATCAGGATCGTCAGGATCGCCGCGATAGCCTGGGTGATGATGGCGAAGTAGGTGCCGCCTACCCGGCGCTTGAACATCGCGAACCCCACGACGAGCGCCAGCAGCGCCGGCACCAGCGGGATCGCGAGGAGCGTGAGGCCCAAGCTGTGGAACGGCCGCCAGAACAGCGGCAGCTCGGTGATCTGGTTCCAGTCCATGAAGTCCGGGATGCCCGGCGTCGATTGGATCTTGGTCGCCTCCGGCGTCGAGGCCTCAAGCTTCAGGTACATCGCCATGCAGTAGCCGCCGAGGCCGAAGAACACGCCCTGGCCCAGGCTCAGGATGCCGGCGTCGCCCCAGCACAAGACGAGGCCGAGCGCCACGAAGCCGTAGGTCAGGTACTTGCCGACGAGGTTGAGGCGGAACGGCTCCAGCCCCAGCGGCAGCACGACGAAGATGAGCGCCGCCAGCAGGCCGATGAACAGCACGTCCTTGCGGTTGAGGAAGCCCATGCCGCTATCTCCGGACCTTGAGCACGAACAGCCCCTGCGGGCGCAGCATCAGGATGCCCACCACCGTCAGCAGCACGACCACCTGCGCCATGGAGCCGCTGAGGAAGAACTCCAGCGTGGAGCGCGCCTGCGAGATGGTGAAGGCCGACGCCACCGTGCCGATCAGGCTGCCGGCGCCGCCGAACACGACGACGAGGAACGCATCGACGATGTAAAGCTGGCCCGCGGTCGGGCTGGTCGATCCGATCATGGTGAAGGCACTGCCCGCGACCCCCGCGATGCCGCAGCCGAGGCCGAAGGTCAGGCGGTCCACCCGCGCCGTGTCGATGCCGACGGCGCCGGCCATCGCCCGGTTCTGCATCACCGCGCGCACCTGCTTGCCCCAGCCGAACCGGAAGATCAGCAGGTAGACGCCCACCGCGATCAGCGTGGTCAGCGCCATGACGATCAGGCCGTTGATCGGGATCTGGATGCTGTCGGAGAGGTTCGCCGCCCCCATCATCCAGTCCGGCTGGTCCACGCCCACCTCCCGCGCGCCGAAGACCGAGCGGTACACCTGCTGCAGGATGAGGCTCAGGCCCCAGGTCGCCAGCAGCGTGTCGAGCGGGCGGCGGTACAGGTGGCGGATCAGCAGCCACTCCACCGCCATGCCCGCCAGCCCCGCGGCGCAGAACGCGAGCACGACGGCGACGAAGAAGTAGGCGCCGAACGCGCCGGGCAGGGTGGTCGTGAACAGCCGCGAGGTCAGGAAGGTGACGTAGGCGCCCAGGATCATGAACTCGCCGTGCGCCATGTTGATGACGCCCATCTGGCCGAAGATGACTGCGAGGCCCAGCGCCATCAGCACGAAGACGGAGAACAGGATCAGGCCCGCGAACCCCTGCATCGCCATGATGGAGCCGAGGTCGCCGAACGAGTAGCCCATCAGCATGGCTGCATCTCCGTCCCAGGTCCCCGGACCGCTATTGGTAGCCCTTGGGGAACGGGTTCGGCTCGACCAGATCCGCCGTCTCGTAGACCAGCTCGTACTGGCCGTTCGCCAGCGCCTTGCCGACGCGGGTCTTGCTCCAAAGGTGGTGGTTCTCGTGGATGCGGACGTAGCCCTCCGGCGCGCCTTTGAACTCGACGCCGGGGGAGGCGGCGGCGATCTTGTCCACGTCGAAGCTGCCGGCCTTCTCCGCCGTGAGCTTCCACAGCCATGGCCCGAGATAGGCCGCCTGCGTCACGTCGCCGATCACGCTCTTGTCGCCGTACGTCTCCTTGAAGGCCGCGACGAACGCCTTGTTGTTCGGGTTGTCGAGGCTCTGGAAGTACTTCATGCAGGCGAAGGCGCCGGCGATGTTCTCGCCGCCAATGCCGCCGATCTCGTCCTCCGTGACGGAGATGGTCAGCAACGTCTGCTTGCTGAGATCGACGCCCGCTGCCTTGAGCTGCTTGTAGAACGCGACGTTGGAGCCGCCGACGATGATCGCGTAGATCACGTCGGGCTTCGTCAGCTTGATCTTGTTGATCACCGAGTTGAACTGGGTGTGGCCGAGCGGGAAGTAGTCCTCCCCCACCACCTTGCAGCCCGCGAGGTGCCCCTCGATGTGCTTGCGGGCGATCTTGTTCGACGTGCGCGGCCAGATGTAGTCGGAGCCGAGCAGGTAGAACGTCTTGCTGCCCCGCGTCTTGTTCACCCAGTCCAGCCCGGCCAGGATCTGCTGCGTCGCCTCCTGCCCGGTGTAGATGACGTTCTTGGACTGCTCCAGCCCCTCGTAGAACGTGGGGTAGTACAGCATTCCGTTGTACTGCTCGAACACCGGCAGCACCGCCTTGCGGGAGGCGGAGGTCCAGCAGCCGAACACCGCGGCGCACTTGTCGTTGACCAGCAGCTTCTTCGCCTTCTCCGCGAAGTTCGGCCAGTCGCTGGCGCCGTCCTCCTGGATGAACTTGATCTGCCGCCCCAGCACGCCGCCCTGGGCGTTGATCTCGGAGATCCCCAGCTTTTCCGCCTCCACCGAGCCGGTCTCGCTGATTGCCATGGTGCCGGTGATGGAGTGCAGGATGCCGACCGTCACCGTGCTGTCGGTGACGGCGAGGCCCGTCGTGTTGACCGCGGCGGTGGCGGGCGCCTGCGCCCACGCGCCTCGTGGCAGCAGCGCCGCCGCCGAGGCGCCCGCCATCCCTTGCATCAGGCGCCGGCGCCGTAACGGGAGGCGGATGTCGTCGGTCATGGCTGTTCCCCAAGGAAGCGTGCGGATCGCGATTGAGCCTGGAGAAGCTCTTTGAGAATTGTGCGCCGCGATATACGTTAAATGACGTATGCCGGTGCCGGCGTTCCGTGCGCAGGATGGCGGGGTGCCCACACTTGGCGCGGGAGGCAGCCCACTGACACGCGGCACCACGCATTCCCGGACTGATACATGTCAGCCTGGCGCCTGCCTGTGACCACCCGGCAGCGCATCGTCCGTGTACGGCGCGACTACAACCAGTGGGTCGCCAACGAGACGCTCGAAGACTACGCCCTGCGCTTCACCGCCAAGACCGCCCGCCGCTGGTCCGCCGCCCGCGTCGCCAACACGGCGCTCGGCGCCATCTCCTTCCTGGCGCTGGAGGCTATCGGCGGCACGGTCACGCTGGAATATGGCTTCGCCAACGCCGTCGCTGCTATCCTGGCCGTCAGTGCGCTGATCTTCGCGACCGGCGTGCCGATCTGCTGGTATGCCGCCCGGTTCGGGGTGGATATCGACCTGCTGACGCGCGGCGCCGGGTTCGGCTACATCGGATCGACGATCACCTCGCTGATCTACGCCTCCTTCACCTTCCTGTTCTTCGCCATCGAGGCGGTGATCCTCGCCTCCATGCTGGACGCCTGCTTCGGCATCCCCTTGCCGGTCGGCTACGTGCTGTGCACCGCCGCCGTGGTGCCGCTGGTGACGCACGGCATCACCTTCATCAGCCGCTTCCAGCTTTGGACCCAGCCGGCCTGGATCGCGCTGCACCTGCTGCCGTTCGCCTTCATCGCGGCGGGAGGCGCCGCCCCTTTCACGCAATGGGCGGCGTTCCGCGGCTCGGGCGGGGAGGGCGCGGGGTCCTTGCAGGT
>CAXUJE010000092.1:0-15894 GCA_964251035.1 uncultured Acetobacteraceae bacterium | reverse complement strand
AGAAGGGCCAGCGCGTCTGGGTCGAGGGCAACGAGGAGGAGGCGCTGGCCTACGGCGTCCACCGCACCTACACCGAGACCAACCTGCGCTACTCGCAGATGGCGCCGCTCAGCATGTTCGAGGAGAAGAACACCGGCAACAACCTGCCGGTGCAGTTCGACATCGCCGCGGCGCCGGGCGACCGCCACGCGGACGAGATGACGCTGATGTTCATCGCCAAGGGCGGCGGGTCCGCGAACAAGAGCTTCTTGTTCCAGGAAACCCGGGCCATCCTCAACCCGGCGAAGCTGCTGGACTACGTCGGCACCCGCATCCGCACCCTCGGCACCTCGGCCTGCCCGCCCTACCACCTGTCCATCGTGATCGGCGGCACGTCGGCGGAGCTGTGCCTCAAGACGGTGAAGCTCGCCTCCACCAAGTGGCTCGACGCGCTGCCGACGGAGGGCAGCCTCGCCGGCCATGCGTTCCGCGACCTCGACATGGAGCAGAAGGTGCTGGAGCTGACCCGCACCCTCGGCATCGGGGCGCAGTTCGGCGGCAAGTACTTCTGCCATGACGTGCGGGTGGTCCGCCTGCCGCGGCACGGCGCCAGCCTGCCGGTCGGCATCGGCGTGTCCTGCAGCGCCGACCGGCAGATCCTCGCCAAGATCACGCCCGAAGGCGTGTTCCTGGAGCAGTTGGAAACCGACCCGTCTCAGTACTTGCCGGAGGCGACCGACAGCATCCTGGGCGGCGACGTGGTGCCGGTCGACCTCAACCAGCCGATGCAGGCGATCCGCCGGCAGCTTTCGGCCCATCCCGTCAAGACCCGGCTCGCGCTGACCGGCACCGTCGTGGTGGCGCGCGACATCGCCCATGCCAAGCTGAAAGAGCGGCTGGACCGCGGCGAGGGCCTGCCGGACTACATCAAGGACCATCCGGTGTATTACGCCGGGCCGGCCAAGACGCCGGACGGGCTGGCCACCGGCAGCTTCGGCCCGACCACGGCGGGACGTATGGACAGCTACGTCGCCGAGCTCCAGCGCGCCGGCGGCAGCCTGGTGATGCTGGCGAAGGGCAACCGCTCCCGCGCGGTGCGCGACGCCTGCAAGGCTTACGGCGGGTTCTACCTCGGCAGCGTCGGCGGGGCCGCGGCGCGGCTGGCGCAGGACTGCATCCGCAAGGTCGAGGTGCTCGAATACGAGGAGCTCGGCATGGAGGCGGTGTGGCGCATCGAGGTCGAGGACTTCCCGGCCTTCATCGTGATCGACGACAAGGGCAACGATTTCTATGACGGGCTTGAGTAGATGCGCTTCACCGTGGACCGCCTGGACCACCTGGTCATCAACTGCGCAGACATAGAGCAGACCGCGTCGTGGTACCAGCGCGTACTCGGCATGGACCGGGAGGAGTTCGGCGAGGACGGGCGCACCGCGCTGAAGTTCGGCGGGCAGAAGCTCAACTTGCGTCCGCATGACGCCGACGCGAAGGCGTGGTTCACCGGGGTCAACAGCCGGCCCGGCGCCGCCGACATCTGCTTCATCACCGCGGTGGGACCCGATCAGGTGGTGGAGCACCTGCACCGCTGCGGCGTCGCCATCGAGGCCGGGCCGGTCGCCAAGGAAGGCGCGCTGGGCATCATGCAGTCGGTGTACTGCCGCGACCCCGACGGCAACCTGATCGAGATCGCGTCCTACCTTGCCCGCTGACGGCACCGGCGCGCGGGTCGGATTTGCGGCGCTGCTGATGTTCCTGGCCTCCGTGCCGTTCGCCAACTGGCTGATCCAGCACGTCGGCACCGTCTGCGCGCCGTCCGGGCCGTGTTTGGTGCCGGTGGCGCCGGGCGTCATGGCGCCGTCCGGCGTCTTGGCGGTGGGCGCGGCCTTGGTGCTGCGGGACGTGGTGCAGCGTTGCCTTGGGGCCGCTTGGGGCATCGGCGCCATCGTGCTGGGCGCGGCGCTATCCACGCTGATCGCGCCGCCGTCGCTCGTGCTGGCGTCCGGGGCTGCGTTCCTGCTGAGCGAGTTCGCGGATTTCGCCGTCTATACCCCGCTGCAGCGCCGCGGGCTGGTGCTGGCGGTGCTGGCAAGCTCGCTGGCCGGGCTGGTGGTCGATAGCCTGGTGTTCCTGTTCCTCGCCTTCGGCAGCCTTGATTTCCTGGCGGGGCAGGTGATCGGCAAGGCCTGGGCGGTGCTGGCCAGCATCCCGCTCATCCGGCTGCTGCGGCGCGTGGCGCCCACCCCGGCCTGATTGCGCCCATCCGCGTTGCGCCTGTCCGATTTCGATTTCGAGCTGCCGCCCGACCGCATCGCGCAGCACCCGGCACGGCCGCGGGACGCTTCGCGCCTGCTGGTCGTGGGGAGCGAGTTGCAGGACCGCGCCGTCCGCGACCTGCCCGCCCTGCTGCGCCCCGGCGACGTGCTGGTGGCCAACGATACCCGCGTCATCCCGGCGCAGCTTGCGGCGCGTCGTGGTGCTGCGCGCATCGGCCTCACTCTCGATCAGCCGCGGCCCGACGGCTCCTGGCACGCCTTGGCCCGCAACGCCCGGCGGCTGCGGCCCGGCGACACCCTGACCTTCGACGACGCCCCGGACCTCACGGCCATGCTGCTGTCCCGCGACGATGACGGGGGCGTCGTGGTCCGGTTCAACCGGGCGGACGCCGCGTTCGCCGATGCGCTGCGCCGCGCCGGGGCGCTGGCCCTGCCGCCCTACATCGACCGGCCCGGCGGCCCCACGCCGGAGGACGCAGCGGACTACCAGACCGTGTTCGCCGCCCGTGAAGGCGCGGTCGCGGCGCCCACCGCCGGGCTGCACTTCTCCGACGCGCTGCTGGACGCGCTCGACGCCGCCGGCATCCCGCGCGTGCTGGTGACGCTGCACGTCGGCGCCGGCACTTTCCTGCCGGTCCGCACCGACGACGTGTCCGACCACGCGATGCACGCGGAATGGGGCGAAGTGACCGAGGACGCGGCCCGCGCGATCAACGCGGCCCGGCGCGTGGTGGCGGTCGGCACGACGACGCTGCGAGTGCTGGAAACCGCGGTGGACGCGGCGGGCCGGGTACAGCCGTTCCGGGGCGACACGCGGCTGTTCATCACGCCGGGCTTCCGCTTCCGCGCCGTGGACGCGCTGATAACCAACTTCCATCTGCCGCGCTCGACGCTGTTCATGCTGGTGTGCGCCTTTGCCGGGCAGGTGCGGATGCAGGCGGCGTATGCGCACGCGATCAGGCAGGGCTACCGCTTCTACTCCTACGGCGACGCCTGCCTGCTGGAGCGCGCGGAGTGAGCTTCGGTCATCAAGTCCTGGCGACGGACGGCGCCGCGCGGGCCGGCGTGCTGCACACCGCGCACGGCGCCGTCGAGACGCCGGTGTTCATGCCGGTCGGCACCGCCGGCACGGTGAAGGCGATGACGGCCGACCAGGTGCGCGCCACCGGCGCCGGACTGGTGCTGGGCAACACCTACCACCTCATGCTGCGGCCGGGCGCCGACCGGGTGGAGCGGCTGGGCGGGCTGCACCGCTTCATGGACTGGCCCGGCCCCATCCTCACCGACAGCGGCGGCTTCCAGGTCATGTCGCTGGCCAGCCTGCGCACGATGGACGAGGGTGGCGTCACTTTCCGCTCCCACCTGGACGGCAGCGCCCACCGCCTGACGCCCGAGAGCGCCACGCAGATCCAGCACAAGCTCGACGCCACCATCACCATGGCGCTCGATGAGTGCACCCCCTTCCCCGCCACGCCGGCGCAGGCAGAGGCCAGCATGGCGCTGTCCATGCGCTGGGCCGCGCGCTCCCGCGGTGCCTTCGTGCCGCGTCCGGGGTACGGGCAATTCGGCATCGTGCAGGGCGGCGTGTTCCCGGACCTGCGGGCGGCATCGGCAGAGGCGCTGACCGCCATCGGTTTCGAGGGCTACGCGGTCGGCGGCCTGGCGGTGGGCGAAGGCCAGGCAGCCATGCTTTCGGTGCTGGACAGCACGGTGCCGCGGTTGCCGCCGGATCGGCCGCGCTACCTCATGGGCGTCGGCACGCCCGATGACCTGCTGGCAGCGGTGGGGCGCGGCATCGACATGTTCGACTGCGTGATGCCGACGCGCGCCGGGCGCACGGCGCGGGGCTTCACCTCGCGCGGCGTGCTCAACCTGCGCAACGCCCGCCATGCCGACGACGCCGGCCCGCTCGACGAGCGATGCGCCTGCACCGCTTGCACCAGGCATAGCCGCGCCTACCTCCATCACCTGTTCCGGGCGAACGAAATGCTCGGGCCGATGCTGCTGACGCAGCACAACCTGACCTACTACCAGTCCTTGATGCGCGCCATGCGCGCGGCGATCACCGGGCGCCGGCTCGACGCCCACGCCGCCGAAGTCCGCGCCGCCTGGGCTGCGGGGGACCTGAGATGACCGACTACACCACCCTGACCCAGCTCGCCGCCGCGACCACGGCGCCCGCCTCCCCCGATGCGGCGGTGCTGGAGCGGGTGGGCAATCCGCAGCCCGGCATGGCCTACCTCGTCCGCTTCACCTGCCCGGAGTTCACCTCGATCTGCCCGCTGACCGGCCAACCGGACTTCGCGCATGTCGTCTTGGACTACGTGCCGGGTGAGTGGATCGTCGAGAGCAAGTCGCTGAAGCTGTTCCTGGCCAGCTTCCGCAACCACGGCGCGTTCCATGAGGCTTGCACGATGGAGGTGGCGCGCCGGGTGATCGAGGCCGTGGCGCCGCGCTGGCTGCGCATCGGCGCGTATTGGTATCCCCGCGGCGGCATCCCCATCGACGTGTTCTGGCAGACCGGCACGCCGCCCGAGGGCGTGTGGCTCCCCGACCAGGGCGTGGCGCCGTATCGGGGGCGCGGTTAGCGTTGCCGGTTCGTCGCAACGGGACGTAGCCGGCCGCGAATCAGCGTCAGACGTGCCGGCAGGCGAAGTCGTCCCTCGCCGGTCAGTCTCCTGCGCATTCTGAATGGTTCCGCTCATTCTAGGCGTGCGGACGTATTGCTTGTGGAAAACCGCGCCGCCCGTGCTTCGAACCCTATGCCGATAGGTTGATCGAAAGCCCGTTATTTCGCCGCAGGTTCCCGGTTTGCGGCTTGGACAAACAAAATCATTATTTTCGCCGCTATTAACCAAAACGTCACCATTGAACGATAGAGTATACCAGATATAAACTAAAAATTTACACTTTATTCATAGTTTCATTATTTAGCTAAACTGCATAATGACATGCGAGTAGTGATATGACGTTATTGCAACACATATCCTTGTCAGAGGCGTCGACCATGCAAGCGGTGGCCTTTGTCGTCATCACTTTTGGTTTGCTCATCTATCTTGCTCCGGCAATCGTTGCCTGGAAGCGAGGGGTGAGCGGGTCCGGGATCATCTTTGTCCTCAACGTCCTGATCGGCTGGACAGTGCTTGGCTGGATGGCGGTGCTTGTTTGGGCTGCGGCAGGAGACGCGCATCCCGCAGAGGCTTACCGCCGCCACCTGGCTCGCCAGATGAGGATTCAAGCGCTCCCGCAGTTTCCCCTGTGCGCAAGGCGGCCCGTGCGTTCCAGGCGAGGCCGGCGAGAGTTGCAGCCCGCCGGGCATCTGTGACATCAGGCGCTTACGACTTCTGACGGCTGGAGCCGGCGGCCTTGTAACCAAGGCTCCCTCGCATGGAGGCCTCGACCACGCCGGCACGCTGCGCCGGGAACGGAGGCTTCGCATCGCCATCTTCGGTCCGCAGCAGCACAGCGTTGTCCCTGGGCATCAGCGGGCCTATCAGCCATGGCAGCTCGCATGACCCCCTTCGACCCGGCAAAGTCGACAGCGAGCAACGACACGGGAGCAACGCGGTTTTGCTGAGAATGCGATGACGACGCCCGGCGTTCCCGTGAAGCAGCGCATCCGCGACAAGGCGCTGGAACTGGGCTTCCACGCCGTGGGGTTCGCCCCGGCCACCCTGGGACCGGAGGCGCGGACCCGGCTCGCGGCGTTCCTGGCTGCCGGCCAGCACGGCGACATGGGATGGCTCGCGGAGCGTGCGGAGCAGCGCGCCCACCCGCAGGCGCTTTGGCCGGAGGCGCGCAGCGTGGTCGCGGTCGGCCTGTCCTATGCGCCGGACGACGATCCCCTGGCGGCGCTGGCCCGGCCGGACCGCGGCAACATCTCGGTGTACGCGCGCAACCGGGACTACCACGACGTGGTCAAGGGCATGCTCAAGCACCTGGGCGCCTTCATCGCCAGCCGCTTCGGGCCGCAGGTCAAGGTGTTCGTGGACACCGCGCCGGTCATGGAGAAGCCGCTGGCGCAGCAGGCCGGGCTGGGCTGGCAGGGCAAGCACACCAACCTGGTGTCGCGGGCGCACGGCTCCTGGCTGTTCCTGGGGGAGGTGCTGACCACGCTCGACCTGCCGCCGGACCCGGCGCATGCCGGCCGTTGCGGCACCTGCGCCCGCTGCATGGCTGCCTGCCCGACTGATGCGTTCCCGGCGCCGTACCGCCTGGATGCCACGCGCTGCATCTCATACCTCACCATCGAGCACGCCGGGCCGATCCCGCCGGCGCTGCGGCCGTTGATGGGCAACCGCATCTATGGATGCGATGACTGCCTCGCCGCCTGCCCGTGGAACCGCTTCGCCCATGCCGCGCATCCCAAGCTGCGAGCGCGCGACGACCTGCGGGCGCCGGCGCTGGCGGAATTGGCGGCGCTGGACGATGCCGGGTTCCGCGCACGCTTCGCAGGCTCCCCGGTGAAGCGCATCGGGCGCGACCGCTTCGTGCGCAACGTGCTGACGGCCATCGGCAACTCCGGCGACCCTGCCCTGCTCCCCGCGGCGGAGCGCCTGCGCACGGACGCGAATCCCGTCGTGGCCGAGGCAGCCGATTGGGCCGTCAGGCGTTTGCAGGGCGGAGGTGCGCCATGACCGAGACGACAAGCCCTGGGACCACGAGGACCGAAACCGACAGCCTGGGCACGATCGAGATCGACGCCGACCGCTACTGGGGGCCGCAGACCGAGCGCGCCCGGCGGCTGTTCCGCATCGGCCATGAGCGTTTCCCGCCCGTGCTGATCCGCGCCGTGGGCCTGCAGAAGCAGGCGAGCGCCGAGGCGAACGAGGCCTTGGGCGAGCTGCCCCCTGACATCGCCCGGCCGGTCGCCGCCGCCGCCGCCGAGATCGCCGCAGGCCAGATGGACGCGGAGTTCCCCCTGCCGGTCTGGCAGACCGGGTCGGGCACCCAGACCAACATGAACGCGAACGAGGTCATCGCGAACCGCGCCAACGAGGCGCTGGGCCAGCCGCGCGGCAGCCGCTCGCCGGTGCATCCGAACGACCACGTGAACCGCGGGCAGAGCAGCAACGACTCCTTTCCAACGATGATGCACGTCGCGGCGGCCGAGGCGGTGCGGCACCGCCTGGTGCCCGCCCTTCGCACCCTGCACACGAGCCTCGCCCGGCGCGCGTCGGAGTGGGAGGGCATCGTCAAGGTGGGCCGCACCCACATGATGGACGCGGTGCCGGTGACGCTCGGCCAGGAGTTCGCGGCCTGGGCGCGGCAGGTCGAGCTAGGCCTGGAGCGGCTGGAGGGCGCCATGCCCCGGCTGCTGAGCCTGCCCCAGGGCGGCACCGCCGTCGGCACCGGCCTCAACCGGCACGCGCGGTTCGACGCGGTGTTCTGCGAGCGCATGGCGGCGCTGACCGGCCTCGCCTTCACCCCCAATCCCAACAAGTTCGAGGGCATGGGCGCGCATGATGCGTTCGTGGAGCTGTCAGGCGTGCTGAACGTGCTGGCGGTGTCGCTGAACAAGCTCGGCAACGACGTGCGCCTGCTCGGGTCCGGCCCGCGCTCCGGCCTGTCGGAGCTGGTGGTGCCGGCGGACGGGCTGTCGTCCTCCATCATGCCGGGCAAGACCAACCCCACCCAGAGCGAGGCACTGACCATGGTGTGCGCCCAGGTGATGGGCAACCACGTCGCCGTCACGGTCGGCGCGGCGCAGAGCTTCCTGGAACTCAACGTGTTCAAGCCGCTGATCATCCAGAACGTGCTCGGCTCGGCGGCGCTGCTGGCGGACGCGGCGGAGAGCTTCGCGCAGAACATGGTCGACAAGCTGGAGCCGAACCGGGACCGCATCGCCGAGAACCTGGCGAAGTCTCTCATGCTCGTCACGGCGCTCAACCCGCGCATCGGCTACGACAAGGCCGTGCGGATCGGCAAGCTGGCGCTGTCCGAGAACATGACGCTGCGCGACGCGGCCGCACGGCTCGGCTTCGTGACGCCGGAGGACTTCGACCGCTGGGTGGTGCCGGCCGACATGACGCAGCCGGGCGCGACGCTCGGCGATTGACCTGGGCGCCGGGTGAGCCTGGTCAAGCGCAGCTTCAGCCTGTCGGGCCATCGCACGAGCGTGGCGTTGGAGCCTGAGTTCTGGTCGGCGCTGTCGGACATCGCTGCCCGGCGCGGCGCGGCGCTCTCCGCGCTGGTGGCCCAGGTCGATGCGGAGCGAAGCCCCGGCCAGCCTTTGGCGTCGGCGCTAAGAATTGTCGCGCTGCAGCAGCGAGCTTAACCCTTTCGCAAGAAGTTGATGTACATTATGGAAGCGTGACGAATAGCCGTCGCGTTTTGTAGAGAAAAGTCATGGACTCGACCGTGCCCGCAACCCCGCCCAAACGCATTCCGTTCAGCCCGCTGATGCTCGCAGACCGGCTGCTCAGCCTGGCGCAGGACGCTGACCGCGCCGGCTTCACCGGAACCGCCTCCAACCTGGTGGCCGTCATGTTCGAGGTGCTCGACGGCGGCTTGCCGGCCCAGCACTGAGCCTCAAGCGTTGAGCGTCAAGCACTGTTGAGCGTCAAGCGCTGGGGATCTCCGTCGCGCTTCACGGCCGTTCGGCCAGCCACAGCGTCAGGCCCGCAAGCTCCGGCGTGCGCGCAAGCGACGCGGCTGACCCGGTGATCCGCAGCCCGAGTTCCGGCCCGGACGGCTCGTTGGGCACATCGGGCCAGATGGCGACGTGCCCGTCCGCTGCCGCGCCGAGCAGGTCGATGCTGCCCGACAGGCGCGCGCGCCCGGCCGGGCTGGCCAGGTTGCCGTCTCCCGACAGCACGCCGCGCTGGACCTGCAACGGCATGTCGAGGCGGCTGAATGGCGAGGTGCCCGTCGTCAAGGCATTGGAGGCCTCGGCAGGGATGCGGCGGCGGTCCGGGTTGGCGAGGGCGGCTTGGGCGGCGGGGATGTCGAAGCCGGCCACCACGCCATCGCGGACCGAGAGGACGGCCGAGCCGGACAGCGTCGCGAGCAGCGCCGCCGGGCTGTATCCAGCCGCTGTCAGGTCCAGCTTGGCATCGACGAAGCCCCCCGTCAGGTCCACCGCCGTATCCAGCACCGCGCCGGCCAGCGCCGCGTTCGCGACATCGGCCTGGACGGACAGGCGCGGCGGCCCGCCCTCGGCCGCCAACGCCGCGCTGCCGGATACCGTGCCGTCGCCCAGCCGCGCGGTGGCGCGCGGGATGGTCAGCGTGCCCTCGCGCAGCCCCAGCTCTGCCGAGAAGTTCTGCAGCGTCGGCGTTTGCGCCAGCAGAACCTGGTCCGCATCCAGCCGCACCGCCGCCTGCCATCCCGACAGCGCGGCAATGGGCAGCGGGTCCGTGGAGCGCCAATAAGGCAAAGGCAGCGGCAGCGTTTCGGCGGCAACCTGACCCGATATGGACACGCGCGGGCCGCCCCGTCCGCCTGGCGCCTCGACCGTCAACTGCCCGTTGGCCCGCAGCGTGCCGGCCACAAGGTCGAAGTGGTCGAGCACCGCGCGCCCTTCGGCGGCGGTGATCTGCGCGCGCAGCGACAGCGACCCGTCGCCCAGCCAGGCCGCGGTGCTGCCAAACCCCGCCTGTTCCAGCAGCCGCGGCGCCCCGGGGTGGCGCAGCGTAGCCGGACCGGTCCAGCGCCGGGTCAGCAGGTTGAGCGTCGGCTGCGCCTCCACCCGGAGGTCCGACGCTTCCATGCTCAGCTTGGCGGTCAGCGCGTCGGGCGGGCCGCTGAATTGCAGCAAAGCCGAGCCAGGCCCCCGGAGCAGCGGCAGCAGCGGCCCGGCTTCTGACGGCAGCTCGGACGGCAGCGCCGCGCGCAGGGAGGCGAGGTCAGGTGCTACCACCTCCACCCGCCCCTCGGTCACGCGCCCCCTTTCGCCCACCGTGGCGGAGGCAGTGAACCGCATGCCCACGGGGTTGGCCTCTAGCCGGCGCAGGGTCAGCCGCGTAGCCTCAGTTTGTGCATCGAGCGCGATCTGCCCCATCGGCAGGCCCCGCCAGGTTGCGCTGCCGATCTGCAAGTGCATGTCAGCGTCCAGCGCGTCAGCGCCAACCATGGCGTCCGCCATGCCGGCCGGCGTCGCAAGCCTTGGCAGGTCGGGCAGCCAGGGATCGAGCGCCAGCCGCTCGAACGACAGCCCGGCACCCACCGACAGCCGCGGCCCCAGCTTGATCCCAAGCCCGCCGGTCAGCGGGCCGCCGTCCAGCACGCCATGCAGCTCGGCCAGCGACGCCTGGCTGGCACTGACGGAAATTTTCGCCGACACGTCGGCCGACCGCATCACCTCGGGCGGCAAGCGGCCCAGGCCCGACGGCAGCATCGGCTCCAGCCAGCGGAGCATCCGGCGCAGGTCCGGCGCGGCAAGGCGACCCATGCCCTCGAACAGCGTTGGGCGGGGCGCGGCCCCATCGGCATGGGGCGGATGGGGTAGCCGGCCGGACAGGCTGAGCTGCGCGTCGCCAGGCAGCAGGGCGGCGGCGTCCCGCACCGTCACGCCTTCGGCGTCAAGGTCAAAGGCGCCGCGCAGCCGGCGCAGCGTGCCGCCGGCCAGCGTCGCGGCCTCCGCCGAAAGGTCGATCCCAGTCGGCATGGCGGTCTCGGCTCCGCGCAGCACCGGCAGCCAGGCATCAAGATCGAGCCGCCCGGCCGCGAGCGCCAGGTCCAGCCGCGCTTCCGGCAGCACGCGCAACGCCACCGCGCCGCGGGCCGGCGACCCGCCGATCTCCAGCGCCAGCTCGTCCGCCACCGCGAGGCCCGCCGCGGCGCTGAGCCCGCCATCGCCGCGCCAGGGCCCCGCCGGGCCGCGCCGCACTTGCGACAGGTGCGGCCCGCGGCCTGCGACCCGTCCGGTCAGCGCCCCATCACCCGCGAGCTGGCCCGAGAAGGTTCCGCCGGTGTCGCGCAGCGGCCCTTGTCCGTCGAGGCTGACATCCAGTCCGGCCGCATTGTCCCGCCCGGGCCGCGTCAGCCGCGCGGTGAAGCGCCAGGGCCGGGTCCCCACTTGCCCAACGCCGGTCGCAGACAGCATCCCGGTTTCCGGGTCCGTCATCAGCACAGCGTCGATCCCCGTCACCGCCAGCCCGCCGACCTGGACCCGGCTGTCCTCCACCCGCGCCCGCAGCCCGGTCAGCCACGCCGGCGGACGCTGCGCCCCCGCCCCCGGCGCGGGGGGCCAGGGCAGCCGGAGGTCGGCGCCGCGCAGCGTCAGGTCCCGCGCATCCACGTTCCCCGCCAGCAGCGGCCCGAGTCCCACCCGCAGCCGCAATTCCTTGGCCGTCAGCACCACGCCGTCGCCGATGTCGTCCACCGCGATGCCGGAGGCGGTGAGGATCGGCTGCGGCAGCAAATGCAGCGAGATGGCGCCGCCGATCCGCACCGGCCGGCCGACGCCGGAGGTGGCCAGCGCCTCGATGCTGTCCCGGTAGCGGTTCCAGTCCAGCAGGCCCGGCACTGCCCAAAGCACCGCGACCAGCACGGCCAGCCCCGCGGCCAGGCCGATCAGCGCGACACGCCCCACGCGCATGCTAGGCCCGGCTCGGCATGCCAGGCGTGGTGTCCGTTAGTTCATCCCCCATGGGCGCAGATAGCGGCACCGCCCGGCCTGCACGCAAGCCCCGCCGCGCCCGGCTGTCCATAAAGATGCGGCGTGTTACACTGCTGCATGGTTCCATGGGGCAAACTGCTGGGCGGCGTGGCCGGGTTCGCGATGGGCGGCCCGTTCGGCGCGGTGGTCGGCGCGGCGCTGGGACACGCGGCCGACCAGGGCGGCCTGCCGCGCATCAGCTTGGGGACCGGCCTGCCCGGCAGTTCGCCGCTGCACCCGGCGCGGATCGCCGCCATGCTCGGCCGGCGGGACCAGCTCTTCGCGGTGGCGGTGGTGGTGCTCAGCGCCAAGCTCGCGAAGTGCGACGGGCCAGTAGCGCGGTCGGAGATCGACGCCTTCAAGCGGCAGTTCCGCATCCCGCCCGAATCGGTGCGCGACATCGGCCGGCTGTTCGACCAGGCGCGCGACAGCAGCGACAATTTCCTGCCCTACGCCCAGCAGCTTGGCGAGAGCTTCGCCGACAACCGCGGCCTGTTGGAGGACGTGCTGGCCGCGCTGTTCGCCATCGCCCGCGCCGACAAGCCGTTGACGCTTGCGGAGCAGGAGATGCTGCGTCAAATCCACCGGGCGTTCGGGCTGGATGCGCTGGCCTGGAGCCAAGCCGCCGGTGGCGCCAGCCGGGGCGTCCCCGGCGGCGATGACGCCTACGCCGTGCTGGGCATGCCGCGCGACGCGACGGACGAGGCGCTGCGCCAGGCCTGGCTGCGGCTGATGCGGGAGAACCATCCGGACAGCCTCGCGTCCCGCGGCGTGCCGCCGGAGTTCATCGCCCGCGCGGGCGAGAAGGTGGCGCGGATCAACGCAGCCTGGGACCGCATCAAGCGCGAGCGGCGGCTGTGACAAGGCTCGGCCCGGAGGAACCGCCGGTCCGGGATCTGCCCAGCCCCAATTGGGACGCCCGGCCGCCCGGCACGCCCATCGACACGCTGATCCTGCACTACACCGGGATGCCCACGGGGCAGGCGGCGCTCGACCGGCTGCGCGACCCGGCCGCCCGGGTGTCCTCGCACTACGTGGTGGAGGAGGACGGCGCCGTGTGGCGGCTGGTGGAGGAGGAATGCCGCGCCTGGCACGCCGGCGTGTCCTGCTGGCGCGGGCACGCGGCGCTGAACGACCGGTCGGTGGGGATCGAGATCGTCAACCCGGGCCACGAATGGGGCTACCGCCCCTTCCCCGCCCTGCAGATGGCGGCGGTGTGCGACCTGTGCCTCGGCATCCTCGGCCGCCATCCGATCCCAGGGCGCAACGTCGTCGGGCACAGCGACGTGGCGCCCAGCCGCAAGGAGGACCCGGGCGAGCTGTTCGACTGGCCGGGCCTCGCCGCCAACGGCGTGGGGCTGTGGCCGGCCCCGTTGCGCTCCTCTGGCACCTTGGACGACGTGCCGGCGGCGCTCCGCGCCATCGGTTACGGCGAGGGCGACCTCGCGGCGACGCTGCGCGCCTTCCAGCGGCACTGGCTGCCCGGCGCGATCAGCGGCCAGGCGGACGACGCCACGCGGGCACGGCTGCACGCCGTCCTTGCCGCGGTGGCTTGCACCGGGGCTTGACCTCCGCCACGCCGGCGCGCATGCCCCTGATGCCAGACGGCCGGACGGCCGCTGCCTCGTTCACGGCGCCGGCCCTGCCGGCGTCCTGGCCGGGGTGGAGGAAAGTCCGGGCTCCACGGGAACACGGTGCCGGCTAACGGCCGGCGGGGGCGACCCCAGGGACAGTGCCACAGAAAACAAACCGCCGATTCGCCCAGGACGAGTGCCAAGGCCAGTCGGCAAGGGTGAAACGGTGCGGCAAGAGCGCACCGCGCCCCTGGCAACAGGGGCGGCAGGGTAAACCCCACCGGGAGCAAGACCGAATAGGGGTGGCCGGCGGCGCGGACGGGAAACCGGCCGCGTGACGCAGGGGCGTTCCCGTCCCGCCGCCCGGGTTGGTCGCGCGAGGCGCGCAGCGATGCGCGTCCCAGAGGAATGGCCGTCCCGGCCCCCGCCTTTTCGGTGCGGGGCCGGACAGAACCCGGCTTACAGGCCGTCTGGCAACGTTTTCATCCACAAAGTTATCCACAAGAACGAAACGCGAATACTGCACATCGGTAAATATGCTTTTCCCGGAATGTTTTTTCGGGCTGTAACGTGCTGATTGCAAAGGACTTTTCTAACGCACCTTGCAACATTTCTTTCCAATACCTTTGACGCCCATATTTGCCCATGGTAGCCCATGTTATCCCATGCGTGCCCGCGTCGCGCAGCAGGGAGCGGGCCCGCCGCAGGACGGGCATACTCTGAGGCGGAAAGGATGGGCTGGGCTGCATGAGCCACTTCCTCGGCACGCATCAGAACCGCCTCGACGCCAAGGGCCGCGTCTCGGTTCCGGCTGCGTTCCGCGCGCACCTGCGCAATGGGTCGGACGGCCCGGCCAGCGTGATCCTGCGCCCGTCGCACAAGCATCCCTGCATCGAAGCATGGCCGGAAGCGGTGTTCCAGACGCTGGCGGGGCCGCTCGACCGGCTCGACATGTTCAGCGAGGACCAGGACGACCTTATGATGGCCCTCTACGCCGACGCCACGCGGGTGGAAGCGGACAAGGAAGGGCGGATCGTGCTGCCGGAGTCGCTGGCGCAGCACGCCGGCCTTGCCGACAACGTCGTCTTCATGGGCCTGGGCCGCACCTTCCAGATCTGGGAGCCGGCTGCGGCCGAGCGGCGCCGGGCGGACGCGCGCAACGCCGCCCGCACCCGCGCGCTGACCTTGCCAGGGGGGCAGGCATGACGGCCGCGTCCCACGCCCCGGGTCATGTGCCCGTCATGCTGCCGCAGGTGCTCCGCCACCTCGCGCCCAGGCCTGGCGCCGTGCTGCTGGACGGCACGTTCGGCGGCGGCGGCTACGCTTCGGCAATCCTGGACGCGGCGCCCTGCACGCTGTGGGCCATCGACCGTGACCCGGCGGCCATCGCCCGCGGCGCCGCGCTGGCCGCCCGCCACCCCGGCCGGCTGCACCTGCTGCAGGGCCGATTCGGCGACATGGTCGGCCTGCTGGCGGAGCGGGGCGTCGGCCAACTGGACGGCGTGGTGCTGGACCTCGGCGTGTCGTCGTTCCAGATCGACGACCCCGCCCGCGGCTTCAGCTTCCGGGCCGACGGCCCGCTCGACATGCGGATGGCGGTGTCTGGCCCCACCGCGGCGGATTTGGTGCGGGACCTGCCGGAAGCCGAGCTGGCCGACACGCTGTATCAGTTCGGCGAGGAGCGGCTGTCCCGCCGCATCGCCCGCGCGGTCGTCGCCGCCCGGGCCGAGGCGCCGATCACAACGACCCTCCAGCTCGCCGCCATCATCCGCCGGGTCGCGCCGCCGGACCGCTCCGGCATCGACCCGGCCACCCGCAGCTTCCAGGCGCTGCGCATCCGGGTGAACGACGAGCTTGGGGAGGTCGAGCGCGCGCTGGGTCAGGCCGCGTCGCTGCTGACGCCGGGCGGGCGGCTCGTGGTGGTGTCGTTCCATTCGCTGGAGGACCGGCTGGTGAAGCGTTTCATGCAGGATGCCGCCGGGCTGTCCCCGGCGCCGTCCCGCCACGACCCGCGCAGCCTGATGGACCGGGCGCCATCGGAATTCCGGTTGCTGACGGGGCGCGCCGAGCGGCCGGACCCGGAGGAGGCCCGCGCCAACCCCCGCGCCCGCAGCGCGCGGCTCCGCGCCCTGGCCCGCCTTGCCGCAATCCATGACCGGGATATCCCAGCATGATCCGTCCCCTGACCTGCGTCTGCATGCTGCTGGCCGGCGGCTCCGGCCTGTACCTTTATCAGTCCAAGCACCAGGCGCAGATGCAGGACCGCGAGATCGCGCGCACCTTGAAGGCGACCGATGCGGCCCGCGAGCGCATCGGCGTGCTGCGCGGCGAGTGGGCGCTGCTGAACGAGCCGGACCGCCTGGCGGCGCTGTCCCAGGAGCACTTGGGATTGAAGACGCTGACGCCTGGGCAGTTCGTGACCGCTGCGGAGCTGGGCGCGCGCCTGCCGCCGCCCACGGTGCCCGGC
>CAXUJE010000091.1:1587-15946 GCA_964251035.1 uncultured Acetobacteraceae bacterium | reverse complement strand
ACCCGTAGGACGACATACCTGGCCATCGCCGCCGCGGCGCTGGCGGCCCCTGCCCTCCTCCGGCCCGCGCGGGCGACGCCGCGGGACGTGGCGGAGCAGGTCGCCCGGGTGACGGGCGGCAAGACGCCGCAGCCCGGCCGGGTGAAGCTCGACCTGGCGCAGATGGTGGAGAACGGCAACGCGGTCGGCCTCACCGTCAGCGCCGACGCGCCGGAAGGCGGCCGGGTGGAGAGCCTGCATGTCTTCGCGGAGGGCAACCCGAACCCCGAGGTGGTGCACGCCGTCTTCGGCCCGGCCTCCTTTGCGCCGAAGCTCTCGACCCGCATCCGGCTGGCGACCTCGCAGACGGTGGTGGCGGTGGCGGTGATGGACGACGGGTCGTGCTGGACCGACAGCGTGACGGTGCTCGTCACGCTCGCGGCCTGCCTGGAGTAGCCGGGATGCGCGTGCTGCTGAACGTGCCGAGGACGGCGAAGAAGGGGGAGGCGGTCGAGATCAAGATCCTGATCAGCCATCCCATGGAAAGCGGCCAGCGCCGGGACGAGATGGGCCAGGTGGTGCCGCGCATGGTGATCCACGACTTCCTCTGCACCTACAACGGCGCGGAGGTGATCCGGCTGGCGCTGTTCCCGGCGGTCGCGGCGAACCCGTTCCTGGCGTTCTCCGCCCGGGCGGAGGAAAGCGGCGCGTTCACCTTCACCTGGTCGGACGACAGCGGCGCCTCGCAGACCGAGACGGCGCTGATCGTGGTCGAATGACCCGGCGGCGTGGATGGGCTTGCGCCGTCGCCGCCCTCCTGCTCGCGGGCGCGGCCCCGCACAGCGGCCATGACGACGCCAGCCCGGCGGTGCAGGCCATGCAGGACGACGACGCCGAGAACCCGGGGATGCTCTGGGTCGAGCAGGGCGCGGCGCTGTGGGAAGGGGGCTGCGCGTCCTGCCATGGGGCGCCGGGGTCGATGCGCGGGGTGTCGGCGCGGTATCCGCAATTCGACTCGGCCCTGGGCCGTCCGGTCACGCTGGCGGGCCGGGTCAACCAGTGCCGGGCCCGGACGGGGCAGGCGCCATGGTCGCCGGACAGCGGGGAGATGCTGTCGGTGACGGCCCTGGTCGGCCGGCAATCACGGGGCCTGCCGGTCGCCATCGACGGGAGCGGCCCGGCGCAGGCGTGGCTTGAGCAGGGCCGGGCGCTGTTCAAGGAACGGCAGGGCCAGTTGAACCTGTCCTGCGCGCAATGCCATGACGCCCTCGCCGGGCAGCGCCTGGGCGGGGCGCGCATCCCGCAGGGGCAGCCCAACGGATACCCGCTGTACCGCCTGGAATGGCAGGGGATGGGGTCGCTGGACCGCCGCCTGCGGAACTGCCTGACCGGCGTGCGGGCAGAGCCGCTGCCGTCCGACAGCCCCGAGATGGCGGCGCTGCAGTTCTACCTCGGCTGGCGGTCGAACGGCCTGAAAGTGGAGACCCCGGCCGTCCGCCCGTAGGTCAGGTCGCCCAGCGCCAGGTGTTGACGTTCCAGGCGTTGAGCCGGACGTTGATGTTGGGCTGGTAGCCAGTCAGCCCGGCCTTGGTCCCTTCCACGGTGACGTACTCGAAGATCGGCAGGAACGGCAGGTTCTGGCGCAGCACGGACTGCACGCCGCGGTAGGTTTCGATCCGCTTGGCGCGGTCCAGGGTCGTCGCCCCCTGCTGCATCAGCTCGTCGAGCTGCGGGTTGACGTACTGCATCGTGTTGTTGCCGGAGCCGCCCTGCGCCGCGATGGCCTTGCTGCTGAAATAGTCGGCCGCCGCCGGGTCCGGCCCGGTCATGAAGTTGTTGCCGACGATGGCCGTCTCGAAATGCGACTGAATCCAGTACTCGCCCCACATGACGGCCGCCGGCAGGTTCTTGATGGTCATGCCGACGCCGAGGTCCTGCCAGTTCTGCTGCAGCAGTTGCTGCGCCTGCTCGCGCAGGTGGTTGCCCGCGGTGGTGGAGTTGCTGAACTGGAGCTTGACCCCGTCCTTCTCGCGGATGCCGCCGGCGCCTGGCTTCCACCCGGCGCCGTCCAGGGTCGCGCGGGCGCGGTCGGGGTCATAGACCTGCTTTGGCAGGTCGGGATCGAACGCCCAGGAGGCCGGGGGAAGATAGGATTCGCTCGGGCGCGGCAGGCCGTAATATAGGTCGTTGATGATGCTGGCCTTGTCGAGGCTCATGTACAGTGCCTGGCGGACCGCCGGGTCCTTGAACTGCGGCAGGGCCAGGTTGAAGTAGAAGTTCTCGATGGTGGCGGTGGGAATGGTCGTCACGACCCGGTTGGGCAGCGCCTTCGCTTCCCCGTAGTGGTCGGCCGAGATGCCTTGCAGGCTGATGTAATCGATGTCGCCGGTGCGGAACTGGGTGTAGAGCACCGTGAGGTCCGGGATGTACTTGAACACGACCCGTTCGAGGTAGGGACCCTCGTCGAAATAGGCGTCGTTGGCGGTGAGCGTGATGTGGTCGCCCGGCACCCGCTCGCTCCACTTGAACGGCCCGGTGCCGACCGGCGCGCGCATGAACGGCGAGCTGCGCGGGTCGGACTGCCCGGCGAGCAGATGCTGCGGCACGATGAAGGTCCAGGCGAGGATCGAGGCGTAGGGCGAGAACGGCTTATCCAGCCGCCAGGTGATCTCGTTCGGGGTTACTACCTTGATATCGCGCACAAGCTCATGGCCCGACCGGGTGCCGGCGGGGAAGTCGGGATTGTTGATGAGGTCGAGGGTGAACTTCACGTCGTCCGCGTTGAAGGGCTTGCCGTCGTGCCACTTCACGCCCTCGCGCAGCTTGATCCGCCATTGCAGCCCGTCCTCCGATACGCCGCCGTTCGCGACTGTGGGGATTTCGGCCGCCAGGCGCGGCAGGAAGTTGCCCTTGGGGTCCACGGCCCAGAGCGGGCTGAACAGCGACATGTAGATGCCGTCGTCCACCTCGATGTGCGGCAGCAGCGGGTTGAACACCGTCGGCTCCTGCGAGATGCCGATGACGACCTGGCCCGCGGGCTTCGGCTTGTTTTGAGCGCGGGCGTCCATTCCAAGCAGCGGCACGGCGGCACCGCCGGCCAGTGCCTGCAGGATCGAGCGCCGCGGCAGGCGGGCGGCGGCGGGTGGGGCGCGGTGCTCGGTCACGGACGGCTCCTATGCGTGCGGATGAGAGGATTCAGGCGGGCGCTTCGACGACGATGGGCGAGCCGTCGCTGAAGCGGGAGAAGCGGAACGGCGCCGGGTCCACCAGCGGCGCGGCCCCGGTCACGAGGTCGGCGGCGAGCCGCCCCGCCGCGGGACCGATGCCGAAGCCGTGGCCGGAGAAGCCGGTCGCGACCACGAGGCCCGGCATGTCCTCGATGGGGCTGATCACCGGCACCGCGTCCGGGGTCACGTCGATCATGCCGGCCCATTCCTGGACCACCTGCATGCCGCGGAACACAGGGAATGCGGCCTGGAGCGCCGTCACTGCCCCGCTATTGATGCCCGGCGCCGGGTCGGCGTCGAGCGTCCGCACGTCCTCGAACGGGCTTTTGGCGTCGAGCGCCCAGGTGCGGGGGGTGCGCGCCTCCGCCATGAAGCGCCCGTCGAGGCGGAGGCGTAGGCTGCGCCGGGTCGCGCGGGCCGCCGGCAGGAACTCGCGGAAGAAGCGCACGGTATCGGGCACCAGCGGCACCACGTTGGCCGAGCCGTTGGCAATGGTGTAGCCGCCGTCCATGCGCTTGCGGTAGGCGAACTGGCTGGTCCAGGCCGAGACCTCGGGTCCGCCGGGGAGCGGGGCGGTGCGCAGCACGGAGGAGCGCACCTTGAGCTGCGGCAGGCGCAGGCCGAGGCTGCCGCAGAACAGGCGCGACCACGCGCCGCCCGCCAGCACCACGCCGTCGCAGGCAATGCGCCCGTGTTCCGTCACCACGCCCGCGACCCGGCCACCCGCCATGTCGAGGCCGCGCACGGCGCATTGGGTCAGGATTGTGGCGCCGAGGCGCTGCGCGGCGCGGGCGATGGCGGGGCCGGCCTGCTGCGGCTCCGCCCGGCCGTCGTCGGCGGTGTACAGGCCAGATTTGTAGCTGCGCGCGGCGCCGGGCAGCAGCGCGGCCAAGTCCTCGCCCTCGACCAGGCGGGAACTCATCTGGTAGGGCTGGGCGCGTTCCAGCCAGGCTTCGTGATGCGCCCGGTCGTCGTCGGTTTCGCCGACATAGAGCACGCCGCATTCGCGGAAGCCGGTCTCGGCGGCGACGGTGCGGTTCATCTCCCTCCACAGCCGCAGGCTCTCGATGATGAGCGGGATCTCCCGCTCGTCGCGCCCGGTCTTGCGCACCCATCCCCAGTTGCGGCTCGACTGCTCGCCGACGAGCTGGCCCTTCTCGCACAGCGTCACCGCGACGCCGGCCTGGGCCAGCGCCAGCGCCGTCGAGATGCCGATGATGCCGCCGCCGATGACGACGATCCCGGTCCGCGTGGGCTGCCGGTCGTCGGCCTCGAACGGGTCAATCTCGGGTCCCAATGGCGTACTCCTAATCGGCTTGCGTGGGTTGCAGGACGGGGGCCGCCACCGGCGCAGCCAAGGAAAGGTCGTCGCGCACGCAGGCTTTCCAATGCCCCGGGCTGACCTCGCGCAGGTCCGGCGGCTCATTGGCGCAACGCGGCTGCGCGTAGGGGCAGCGGGTGCGGAAGGTGCAGCCGGAGGGGGGCGACACCGGGCTGGGCACGTCGCCTTGCAGCAGGATGCGGCGGCGCCGCGCCGCCGGGTCGATGGCGGGGACGGCGGAGAACAGCGCCTCCGTGTAGGGGTGGCGCGGACCCGTAAACAGGGCGGCCGTTTCCGCCAGCTCGACGATGCGGCCCAGGTACATCACCGCGACCCGGTCGGAGATGGTGCCGACCACGGCCAAGTCGTGCGCCACGAACAGGACGGTGAGGCCGAGCCGTTCCCGCAGGTCGAGCAGCAGGTTCACCACCTGCGCCTGCACCGACACGTCGAGCGCGGACACCGGTTCGTCCGCCACCAGCAGTTCCGGCCCGGCCATCAGGGCGCGGGCGATGCCGATGCGCTGCCGCTGTCCGCCGGAGAACTCGTGCGGGAAGCGGTCGGCGGCGCCGGAGAACAGGCCGACGAGATCCAGCGCCTCCTCAATGCGCGCGCGGCGCTGAGGGCGCGACAAAGCGGGTTCGTGGACCAACAGCGGGGTGGACAGGATGCGCTCGACGCTCATGCGCGGGTTGAGCGAGCCGTAGGGGTCTTGGAACACCAACTGCATGTGCCGGCGCACTGGGCGAAGCTGCCGGCGAGACAAATGGGTGATGTCCTGGCCCCCAAAGTGGATGGTGCCCTGCGTCGGCTCCGTGAGCCGCATCAGCGTGCGGCCCACCGTGGTCTTGCCGGAGCCGGACTCCCCCACCAGCCCCAGCACCTCGCCGCGCCGGATGTCGAAAGACACGCCGTCCAGCGCACGGAGCTGCTCGCGAGGGCGGAACAGGCCGCGGCGCGGCAGCGGGTACCATTTGCTGAGGCCGCGGACCCGGACGAGCGGCTCGGTCACGCCGCGACCTCCCGCCAGCGGGCGCAGCGCACCCGGTGGCCCGGCGCCGCCCATTCCAGCGCCGGCCGGGCGCGGTGGCAGGGGGCGGGCCGGGCGTGGCCGCAGCGCGGGTGGAAGGTGCAGCCCGCCGGGCGCTGCCGCGGGTCGGGCACGTTGCCGGGAATGGCGGCCAGGCGGCGCACGGTGGCCAACGCGGCGTCGAGCCGCGGCACGGAGCGCAGCAGCCCGGCGGTGTACGGCATCGCCGGGCGCTCCAGCAGCGCGGCCACCGGCGCATCCTCCACCACCTGGCCGGCGTACATCACCACCACGCGGTCGGCGATCTCCGCCACCACGCCCAGGTTGTGGGTGATGAACACCACCGCCATGCCGGTCTCGTGCTGGAGCCGCCGCAGCAGGTCGAGGATCTGCGCCTGGATGGTCACGTCGAGCGCCGTGGTCGGCTCGTCCGCGATCAGGATGCGGGGGCGGCAGGCGAGCGCGATGGCGATCATCGCGCGCTGCCGCATGCCGCCGGAAAGCTGGTGCGGGAAGGCGGAGGCGCGCCGCCCCGGCTCCGGGATGCCGACCTCCGCCAGAAGGTCCACGGCCCGCCCGGCGGCGGCGCGGGACGACAGGCGTTCGTGGCGTACCAGGGATTCGCTGATCTGGTCGCCCACCGTGTGCACGGGGTTGAGCGAGGCCATCGGCTCCTGGAAGATCATGCCCAGCGCCCGCCCACGCAGGTCGGCCATTGCCCGCTCCGAAAGCGCGAGCAGGTCGGTTTCCCGTCCATCGAGGCCCCGCAGCATGGCACGCCCGGCGACGCTGCAGGTCCGCTGGTCCAGCAGCCGCATCAGGGCGAGGGCGGTGACGCTCTTGCCGGAACTTGACTCGCCCACGATGGCCAGCGTCTCGCCCGGTCGCAGGGCGAAGGACACGTCCTCGACCGCCGGGACGACGCCGAAGCGCACCGTCAGGCCCTCCACCCGGAGCAGGTCGCCCGTTTCGCTAATTGGCGTCATGCCGAGCGGTCCAGCCGCGGGTCCAGCGCGTCGCGCAGCCCGTCGCCGATGAAGTTGAAGCTGGTGACGGCGAGGGTGATGACGGCGCCGGGCAGCAGCGCCAGCCAGGGCGCGGTTTCCAGGTACTCCTGCGCGTTGTTCAGCATGTTGCCCCAGCTCGCGGCCGGCGGCTGGATGCCGTAGCCGAGATAGCTGATGTAGGATTCGGCGAGGATCGCCCGCGCGACGTTGAGGGTCGCCGCCACGATGATCGGCGCCATGATGTTGGGCAGCAGCTCCCGCAGCATGATGTACCCGTCGCTGGCGCCGATGGCTTCCGCCGCCACGGCGAAGTCGCGCTCGCGCAACGCGATCACCTGGCCCTGCACCACGCGCGCCACCTCCATCCACGCGGTCAGCGCGATGATCAGGGTGATGGCGGCGAGGCTCGGGCTGACGAGGGCGGCCAGCGTCAGCAGCAGGAAGATGGAGGGGAAGCACAGCACCGCATCGACCAGCCGCATCAGCGCCGTGCCGATCCAACCGCGGTAGAAGCCGGCGAGCAGGCCCACCGCGACGCCGACCGCCGTGCTGATGCCCATGGCGACGAAGCCCACGGTGAGCGAGATGCGCCCGGCCATCAAGAGCCGCACCAGCAGGTCGCGCCCCAACTGGTCGCTGCCCAGGAGGTGCGGCCCGGCGAGCGGCGCCTGGAAGCGGTGGCGCAGGTCGATGGTCAGCGGGCCGTAGGCGCTCAGCATCGGCCCGATGGCGCAGGCGGCGATGAGCAGCACCACGGCGGCCACCCCGGCGACCGCCAGCCGGTGCCGTAGGAAGCGGTGGGTTGCCCGGGTCGAGCGTGCGGGGGGAAAGGGCGCTGCCGGGATGTCGGCGACCGCGCTGCTCATGTGAGGCGTATCCGGGGGTCGGCGGCGACATACAGCAAATCGGCAACGAGGTTGCCGGCGAGAACCAGGATGGCCGAGAAGATCAGCAGCCCCATGACGACGGGATAGTCCCGATAGCCCAGGCTGTCGAGGAACAGGCGGCCCATGCCGGGCCAGGTGAACACCGTCTCCGTCACCAGCGCGCCGCTCAGCAGGGTCGGAAGCTGCAGCCCGGCCACCGTGATCATCGGCAGCAGCGCGTTGCGCAGGCTGTGGTGCAGGAGGACTTGCATGCGGCGCAGGCCCTTGGCGCGGGCGGTGCGCACGTAGTCCTGGTTGACCACCTCCAGCATCGACGCCCGCATGTAGCGGCTCCAGGTCGCGACGGTGACGAGGGCCAGGACGACGCACGGCTCGATCAGGTGGCGCGCGTAGTCGAGCAAGGAGCCGTCGCCCGCCGTCGCGATGTTGCCGGCCGGCAGCCAGGCGAGGCGGACGGAGAACAGATAGATCATCACCAGCCCGAACCAAAAGGTCGGGATGGACAGCGCGACCATGGCGCCGACCGTCGCGGCGTAGTCGGCCAGAGAGTAGCGCCGGACCGCGCCGAGCACGCCGACCCCCGTGCCGAGGACCACCGCGAGCAGGGTGGAGCTGGCCATCAGCTCCAGCGTCGCCCCCAGGTGCGAGCCGATCACCCACAGCACCGGCTGGCTGTCGCGGTACGACCGGCCCCAGTCGCCCACGAGCAGGCGGCGCAGCCATTGCACGTACTGCGCCGGCAAGGGCTGGTCGAGGCCCATCTGGTGCGCGATCCGCTGCATCGCCTCCTGCGACATGCCGGGCGTCAGCGCGAACTGCGCCAGCGGGCCGCCCGGCGCCAGGTGCAGCAAGGCGAAGCCGATCATGGAGACGAGCAGGAGCAGCAGCAGGCTTTGCCCGGCCCGGTGCAGGACGAAGCGGGTCACGCCGGGTTATCCGTGCAACGTCATCGGCTCGCTCGGCGCGTTCCAGCGGTCGAAGCGGGCCAAGGCGAACGGCTCCAGCGGCAAGTCCACGGGCAGGTCCTGCGCCATGGCGGCGGCGATTTGGCCGGTGACGGGACCGAGGCAGAAGCCGTGGCCGGAGAAGCCCATGGCAATGACGAGGCCCGCCGGCTCGGCGACCGATTGCAGCACCGGCAGCGCGTCGGGCGTCTGGTCGATCAGCCCGGCCCAGATCTCGTCGATGGGCGTGTCCAGCACGGCGGGGATGGCGGCCCCGAACAGGCGGATCGCGTCGGCGACCCCGCGCGTCGGCGGGCGCACCCGGGGCCGCGCCCCCTCCTTCATAGCAGCACCCTCGATCTCGCCGGTCCATTCGGTGCTGCCGCCGGTGAGGCGGAACCGGCCCGTCACCTCCTGCCGCCCGGCGCAGTCGGCGTTGGCGACGCCGATCACCTGGTCGAGCATCGGCGCTGCCGGGACGGTGCGGACCGCCGTCACCAGGCGCACCCGCAGCGGCACGGCCAAGCCGAGCGGCTGCAGCAGCCGGTTGCCGAACACGCCGGCCGCCAGGACGACGCGCCCGGCCGGGATGTGCCCGGCGCCTGTCGTCACCCCGACCACCCGGCCGTTCGCCGTGTCGATGGACAGCACGTCCTCGTTGAACCGCGTCTCGGCGCCGGCGCGCACGGCGGCGTCCACGAAGGCCTGCACCGTCGCCTGCGGGTCGGCATGGCCGTCCGTGGGGCAGTAGGACGCGCCGAGCACCGCGGGCGACACCGCCGGGGCAAGCTCCGCCACCTGCTTCGGGTCGAGCAGCGACAAGTCCAGGCCGGCCGCGCGCTGCTCCTCCACCATGCCGGCGAGGCTGGCCAGCTCCTCCGGCGTGCGCGCGAGGCGGAGGTTGCCGCGCCGCCGGTAATGGGTCGGCCCGCCGAGCTGTTCGGCCAAGTGCTCCCAGATCGCCACTGCCCGCCGAGCCAGCGGCAGCTCGGCCGGGTGGCGCCCGGACTGCCGCACGCCGGCGAGCGTCCAGCCGGACGCCATGGCGGCGGGACCGTAGCGGTCGATCAGGACCACTTTGAGTCCGGCCGTCGCAAGCTCATAGGCCGAGGCCGCGCCGCTGATCCCCGCGCCGACCACGACGACGTCCGCCATTACCGCTTCTCCGTTTGCTCCGATGAAAGGCATTCAAGAACCATGCCGCCTCAGAACGAGGACTCCAGGCGGCAGTTGACCAGCAACTCCGCGACGTTGGCCGTGCCGGGCAGCAGCAGGGCCATCACGACGAGGGCCGCGATGTCGGCAGGCTGCGTCATGCCCTCCCGCGGGAAGCTGGTGACGCCCGCCGTCATGTCCGTCGCGACGAAGCCCGGACAGACCGCAGTGGCGCGCACGCCGTCGTCCCAGGCCTCGCGGCGCACGGCGTGGGTGAGCGCCAGGAGGGCGAACTTGCTCATGGCGTAGCCGACATGGGCATTGGCCACGCGCTTGCCCGACAGCGACGCCACGTTGACGACCCGGCCGTCGCCCCCCTGCCGCAGCGCTGGCAGCAGGAGCCGGATCAGCCGCAGCGGCGCCTTGACGTTGACCAGCCACATCGCGTCGAGCGCGTCCTCCCCGGCATCCGCGAGGGTGGCGCCCGGCAGCGACACCCCGGCGGCGTTGACCAAGCCGTGCAGCGCCCCGAACTGGGCGAGGGTCGCGTCCCGCCAGTTCTGCGCGCTGTCCAGGCTTTCGGCGTCGTAGCGGTGCACGAGCAGGCGGTCGGAAGGCTTGAGGCTGGACGTGCGGACGCCGGCGGACACGCGGAAACCGTCGGCAAGCAGACGGTCCACCACCGCCCGGCCGATGCCGCGGGCGGCGCCCGACACCATCACCACGCGGTTGGCCGGGTCAAGCATCGGGCGATTTAGGCAAAGTCTGAGATCGGCACTTCAAGCGAAGTCCGAAGGTCGGCACTTCAAGCGAAGTCCGAGGGCAGGTCGTCATCCTCCGCCGCCAGCGCGCTTTCGTAGCCTTCCAGCCATTGGGCGTGCTCCTCCGTGCCCTTCGGGTACGGGTTCGACGTGGTGTCCCCCTGGTCGGCGGCGGCACGCCGGCCCTCGGCTTTCGGGTCTGATCCGCTCATCGTCCTCTCCCCCTGCTGCCTGTCCCAAGCGCGATCCCGGCCATCAGGGGATCAGCACGGTGCTGCCCGTCGTCTTGCGCGCTTCCAGCGCGCGGTGCGCTTCGGCCGCGTCCTTCAAGGCGAAGCTCTGGTTGACCTTGATCTGCACCGCGCCTGACGCCACCACCCCCATCAGGTCCTGCGCCGACTGCTCCAGGTCAGCCCGTGACGCCGTGTACGTGGCCAGCGTCGGGCGGGTCAGGAACAGGCTGCCCTTGGCGCCGAGCACCGCAAGCTCGAACGGGGGCACCGGGCCGGAGGAGTTGCCATAGCTGACCATGAGGCCGAGCGGCGCCAGGCAGTCCAGGCTGGCGCTGAAGGTGTCCTTGCCGACGCTGTCATAAACGGCCGGCACCATCTTGCCGCCCGTGATCCTCTTGACCTCGGACGCCAGCTTGTCATGCCCGACGATCACGTGGGCCGCGCCGTGCTCCGTCGCGAGGCGCGCCTTCTCGTCCGTGGACACGACGCCGATCACGGTCGCGCCCAGGTGCTTCGCCCATTGGCACAGGATCAGCCCGACCCCTCCCGCCGCGGCGTGGACCAGGACCGTGTCGCCGCCCTTCACGGCGTAGGTCCGGCGGACGAGGTATTGCGCCGTCATGCCTTGCAGCATCATGGCCGCCGCCGTCTGGTCGCTGATCCCATCGGGCACGCGGACCACCCGGTCGGCGGAGATGACCCGGTCGGTGGAATAGGCCCCGATCGGGCCGGTGGCGTAGGCCACGCGGTCGCCGACCTTGAGGCTGGCCACGTCCGAGCCGACGGCCTTGACGACGCCGGCCGCTTCCATGCCCAAGGTCGCCGGCAAGGAGGGCGCCTTGTAGAGGCCGTTCCTGAAATACACGTCGATGTAGTTCAGGCCGATCGCGGTGTGGTGGACGAGCACCTCGGCAGGACCCGGCTCAGGCGTCGGCACGTCGTCCCACTGCATTGCGTCCGGCCCGCCATAGGCATGGATGCGGATTGCATGCGCCATCGTTAGGTCTCCTCCGTGCGCCGCGACCGACGGCGTGTCATGCGGGTCGGGCTTCGAGTTGGATCAGATATCGCTTCGTGTCCAGGCCCTGCCCCTCGGAGTAGCCGCCCAGGCCGCGGGCCGCGACCGCCCGGTGGCACGGGATGACGATGGGGAGCGGATTGCGCCGGCTTGCCTCCGCGACGGACCGGGGACTGCCGCCGGCCCTGTGCGCGACGGCCGAATACGTCCATGTTTGCCCGCATGGAATCGACGCGAGAGTCGCCCAAACCCTTTGCTGGTAGGCCGATCCGGCCGGCCGGATCGGCAGGTCGAACTCCCGCCGCCCGCCATCGAGGTACTCGTGCATCTGCTCGCGCGCCTGCACCAGAAGCGCGGTTTCCTCCTGGTCGCGCCCCCATCCCCAGTCAACGGCCACGATGGCGCCAGCATCCTCCGAGAACGTCAGGGCGCCGAACGGGGCGTGGATGGAGAGTTGCGGCAATCGAAGCCTCGCCTGCGTGGTCGCCTTCTTCGCGATGCGCGCCGTCAGGTGCCGGGCCACGTAGCGGCATCGCGTCCACCATGTTAGGCCCTGCTGGACGCTTTGTCATGGGAGGCCGACAGCTCCAGTCGTGCCGGGCGTTGGGAGATGAGAGTTTGACGTCCTCCTACGGCAAAGCGCCTGGCGCCCTCATGGACGCCGTTCCATGTGGAACAGCGGAGCGGCTTGAGCAGTTCGCCGCCCTGCTGCAAAAATGGACGAAGTCGATCAACCTGGTCTCCCAAGGCGACCGCGCCCACCTATGGCCGCGCCACATCCTGGACAGCCTGCGGTTCGTCCCCCTCATTCCCGCAGGCACCCCACGCGGCATGGACCTCGGCTCCGGGGCAGGCTTCCCCGGCCTCGTCGTGGCCTTGGTGTCAGGCATTCCCTTCGACCTCATCGAGGCCGACGGGCGCAAAGCCGCTTTCCTGATCGAGGCCCAGCGTGTAACCGGTGCCCCGGTCCAAGTGCATTGCACGCGCATCGAGGAGCTGTCGCTGCCCCCTGCCCCGCTCATCACCGCCCGCGCCCTCGCGCCGCTCGCAACGCTGGTGGCGCACGCCCACCGCCTGCTGGCCCCCGGCGGCACCGCCTTGTTCGCGAAGAGCGCACGGGTCGAGGATGAGATCGCCCACGCGGAGAAACACTGGCGCATGCAGATCAGGCAGTTCGACCACCCAAGCAACGCCGGCTCGACGATCCTGGCCGTGACCGACATCGCCCATGCTTGAACAGCCCGCCGAAGCCGCCCGCCCGACCCGCATCCTGGCGATCGCCAACCAGAAAGGCGGCGTCGGCAAGACCACGACGGCCATCAACCTCGCGACGGCGCTTGCAACCGCCGGGGAAAGCGTCCTGCTGGTCGATCTCGACCCGCAGGGCAACGCATCGACCGGGTTGGGCGTCGGCCAGTCGCGGCGGGAACGCGGGACCTACACGGCGCTGCTCGGCGAGGACAGCGTCGCCGCCACCGCGATCGCCACCGACGTGCCCAACCTTTCCATCCTGCCGGCGGACGCCGAGCTGGCCGCCGCCGAGCTTGAGCTGGCCGCATTGGAGGGGCGCGAGTACCGGCTGCGGCAGGCGCTCGCCCTCGCCTCGGGCCGCCACAGCTTCGTCCTGATCGACTGCCCGCCCAGCTTCGGCCTGCTCACCATCAACGGCCTGGTCGCGGCCGACGCGGTGCTGGTGCCGCTGCAATGCGAGTTCTTCGCCCTGGAGGGCATCAGCCAACTCGTGCGCACCATCGAGCGCATCCAGCAGCACCTCAACCCCCGGCTTGCCCTGCAAGGCATCGTGCTCACCATGTTCGACAAACGCAACAACCTGTCGGAGCTTGTCGCCGCGGACGTGCGCAGCTTCTTCGGCCAGCTCGTCTACCAGACGGTGATCCCGCGCAACGTGCGGGTGTCCGAGGCGCCGAGCCATGGCAAGCCGGTCATGCTCTACGACCTCCGCTCGCCCGGCGCCCAGGCCTATCTCCGGCTCGCCGTCGAGGTGATGCGGCGGGAGAGCCACGCGAAGTGACCGAGCGCGACACGTCTCCCCGCCTCGGCCGGGGCCTCGCGGCCTTGTTCGGGGACGCTTCGCCCGGCGCCGGCCCGGACGCCGCGCCGCGCGCCACCTTGCCGCTCGCCTCCTTGGAACCCGGGCCGTTCCAGCCCCGGGTCGCGATGGACCCGGGACGGCTGGAGGAGCTTGCCGCCTCGATCAAGAAGCAGGGCGTGCTGCAGCCGATCCTGGCGCGCCCGCACCCCGCGGCGCCGGGGCGCTTCCAGATCATCGCCGGCGAGCGCCGCTGGCGGGCCGCCCAGGCCGCTGGGCTGCAGGACGCCCCGGTCCTCATCCGCAAGCTGTCCGACGCGGATGCCATGGCGGCGTCCCTGGTGGAGAACCTGCAGCGCCAGGACCTCGACCCCATCGAAGAGGCGCAAGGGTACAAGCGGCTGATGGGCGAGTTCGGCCTCACCCAGGACCAACTGGGCGGCCTGGTCGGCAAGTCCCGCAGCCACGTCGCCAACACGATGCGCCTCTTGGGCCTGCCGAGCGGCGTTCAGGTCCACGTGCAATCGGGCGCGCTCTCCGCCGGGCACGCCCGCGCGCTGCTGGGCCACTCGGCGCCGGAGGCGGCGGCGCGGACGGTGATGGCCCGCGGCCTGAACGTCCGGCAGACCGAGGCCCTTACCCAGCGCAGCCTGCGCGCGCCGCCTTCGGCCGAGCCGGCGCCCCCCCGGGCCCGGGAGATAGCAGCCCGTGAACGCGCCCAAGCGGCCCGGCGCGGCCGCACCGGGG
>CAXUJE010000091.1:0-1577 GCA_964251035.1 uncultured Acetobacteraceae bacterium | reverse complement strand
GGTCCAGCGTCCGCATCCAGTACCGGACGCTGGACCAGCTCGACGGCATCCTGGCGCTGCTCAGGCCGGGCTAACCCCGGCCGCGTGCCGCCTCCCCTTGCCGGGCCAGGCCCAGCAGCATCCGCCGCACCAGCAGCCCGTCCAAGGCGCCGGTCTGCTTGCAGGCCAGCTCGACCCGGCGCACCTCGTCCATCGCCTGCATCAGCCTGCGCGGATTCCACAAACCGAGCGCCTCCGTGAACGCCGCCACCCGCTTGAAGAACACCGGCGGACGCAAGGCCCGCACCGCGTCGGCCGCCGAAAGCCCGGCCGCCATGTGCCCCCGCGCCACGTGCATCTTGCCGAGATGCGCCAGCACGCCACGGGTGAACGCCACGGGCGCCATGCCTTCGGCCAGCGTGCGCTCCGCGGCGGTGTCGGCCGCCGCGACATCCCCCGCCATCGCCGCATACACGGCGTCGTCGAACGACGCCGCGGCCAGGTCGCCCACGCAGGCCCGCACGGCCTGGAGGTCGAGCCGCCGGTCGGCGCCGGCATACAGGACCAGCTTCTCCACCTCGCCCCGCGTCGATCCGCGGTCGCTGCCCACGTGCTCCGTGAGCCAACGCAGCGCCTCCGCGTCCAGCCGCACGCCGGCCGCATTCAGCCCGCCCTCGATGGCGTCCTGCAGCGCGCGGCCCTCCTCCGGGTAGCAGGCGACCGACGCGCCGTTCGCCGCCGCCTCAATGAGCATCCGCAGCTTGGACCGGCTCGGCAGCGCCGCGGCCTCAAGCACGGTCAGGCTGTCTCCGGCGGTCTCAGTGACCTGCTTCACGGCGGCCGTCAGCCCGTCCCCGGCTTCGCGGACCCGGATCACCCGCCGCCCGCCCATCATGGCAATCGCCGTGGCTTCCTCCAGGAGCCGCGAATGGTCCTCCCGTGACAGCCAGGCGACGCGGAACGGGTCGTCGCGCTGTCCGACCACCGCCTGGGTCAGCGCGTCGGCACGGTGGCGCACCATCCCCTCATCCTCCCCGTGCAGCAGCACGACGCGCATGGCGCCGGGGTCCCGCAGGAAGGCCCCGGTCCGCCGGGCCTCCAGCTTCATGCCATTTTCATGTTGTCTGGGCCCGTTGCAGGAAGAACGCCCCGACCTGGGTGGTGATCTGGTCCGCGAGCGCCGCCGCCACCCGGCGGATCACCACCTCGCTTTCCAGGTCGGCCGCGAAGAATTGCTGGTTGAGGATGTTGTAGCCGTCGAGGATCCGGCTGGTGCCCTGGGCGAGCACGGCGTGGTCCAGCGACAACGCCCTCAGCACCCAAGGTGCCGTCCCGGTCAAGCGCACGCGGGAGGAGGAGCTGTCGCGCTGGATCGCAATCGCGTCGGCGTTGACCGCGATGGAGGCGACCAACTCGTAGCGCTTGGCCGTCCCGGTCCCGGTTCCCTCGAAACGCTGCTGAAGCTCCTGCCGCAGCAATTGGCCCGGGCGTTCGGAAGCGACAGGGACGTAGATCGCCGCCATTTCCGCCGCGGCCGGTCCGGGCGCCCCGGAGTCCGCCGGCGCGTAGAGCGGCCGGAACCCGCAGCCCCCCAGCGC
>CAXUJE010000090.1:0-16017 GCA_964251035.1 uncultured Acetobacteraceae bacterium | reverse complement strand
GTCGGCGTGCCCGGCGCTGCTGTCCGGCGGGTCCTCGTCCAGTTCCGGCGGCGGGCCGGGGATGGCGTAGGCGCCGCCGAACCAGCGGCCCAGGTCCACGTCGGCGCAGCGGGCCGAGCAGAACGGGCGGACCCGGGCCGCTGCCGCGCCCTCAGCCGGGACGGGCTTGCCGCAGATCGGGCAGGGCGGCGCTGCGGGCTTCGGCGATGATGCGTCAGGCACGGGCTGTCCTTTCAATCGCGGTGCGGCCCGGCGGCAGGGTCGGGTCGGACGTTACAATCAAGGGACGCCCGGTGCGCCGTGCAAGGTCGGGCAGGGCGGCCGGGTCCTGGGCCAGAGCCGCCGCGACATCCGGGGCGGCGCGCAACCGGAACGCCGCCGCAGGCTCGGCGGCAGCGGCCTGCATGACCGCCCGCAGCGCCGACAGGCCCGCGGCGTGCGGGCCGCTCAGCAATTCATGCAACGGCGGATGGACGCGCGGGCGCGTGATCTCCGCGAGGCCCAAAGCCGAGAACCCGAGGAAGCGCGGTCGTAGCGGGTCGCCGGCCAAGGCCTGCGCGAAGTCCGGCGCCAGCGCGGCCCGCTGCCGCACGCCCAGCCCGGCCACATCCACCACGATGGCGCCGGACAGGTTGCGCAGCCGGATCTGCCGGGCTAAGGCGGGCAGCATGGCGCGGTTGGTGCCCATCTGCGCGGCGTGCTTCGTCCGCCGGTCGGCGCTGGCGCTGCCGGCGTCCACGTCGATGGCGACCAGGGCGGGCGTGGGATGGATGCTGGCGCGCATGCCGCCGGGCAGGTCGACGCCGGAATCGGCCAGCGCGTCGATGGAGCTGGCCAGCGCGTCGTCCAACACGGCCCCGACCGTGACCCGCTCGCCCAGCATCGGCCGGAACGTCGCGGCCACGCCAGGATCATCGATCCGTATGGGTGCCGAGGGATGCAGGGCGGCCAGCCGTTCCACCGCGCCGGGTCCGCGGGCCCGCCGCGCCGGCGGCCCGGCGCCCGCCAGGGCACGGTCGGCGTCGGCGACGCGGGCGCTGAGGCGCGGCCCCTTGCCGCCCTGGGCTGACCGGGTGATCCGCACGGCCAGCGCCATGCCGTCCGACACCGCGTCTGCACCCTCGCTGTCCGGCAGGAAGCCCTCGGCGTCCGGCAGCGCCACAAAGGCGCCGGCCATGGCGGGCACGCGGGCGGTGACGCGGCCGCGATGGAGGTCGCCCACCCCATCCGGGCGCCCCGGCCGCCACAGCGCATAGTCGATCAACCCGCCGTCCTGCACCGCCGCCACCCGCAGCTCACCCGGGCTGCACGCGACCAGGATGCGCGCGCTCACGGCACGGGGTAGCCGCGCCCGCGCAGCAGTTGCGCCACCTCGAACAGCGGCAATCCGACCACGCCGCTGTAGCTGCCGGACAGGAAACGCGCGAACCCGGCCGCCCGGCCCTGGATGGCATAGCCGCCGGCCTTGCCGACGCCCTCGCCGCATGCCGCGTAGGCGTCGAGCTGCGCAGGCGCCAGGCGGGAGAACGCGACGACGCTGTCGGACAGGCGCCGGCCGATCCGCCCGTCCGGCCCGATCAAGGCGAGCGCCGTCAGCACATGGTGGCGGCGGCCGGACAGCAGGGCCATGCAGGCGCGCACGTCCTCAGCGTCGGCCGCCTTAGGCATGATGCGGGCGCCGAGCGCCACGACGGTGTCGGCTGCCAGGACGAAAGCGCCAGGTTCCGCCATCCGGGTTGCCTTTTCCAGCGCCATGCGCTCGGCGTAACGGCGCGGCGCCTCCTCCCGGCGCGGCGTTTCGTCGATGTCCGGGGCAGCGATGCGGTCCGGGGCAATGCCGACCTGCGCCAGAAGCGCGAGCCGGCGCGGGCTGGCGGAGGCCAGTATGAGCGGTGCAGACTCCGGGCGCGCCATCGCCGTTTCGGTCAGCGGCGGGCCGCCGGCCGGGGGCGGCCTACTTGAAACGGCCCTACTTGAATCGGAATGTGATCCGGCCCTTGGACAGGTCGTAGGGCGTCATCTCGACGTTCACCCGGTCGCCCGCCAGCACGCGGATGCGGTTCTTGCGCATCTTGCCCGACGTGTGCGCCAGGATGCTATGCTCGTTGTCGAGCTTGACCCGGAACATGGCGTTGGGCAGCAGTTCCAGCACCGTGCCGCTGAATTCGATCATGTCTTCTTTGGACATCAGTTTCCTTGAACTCACAAAAACAAGATTAGGATTTGATTTCGAGGCGGAATGTGATCACGCCCGGCCTGCCGGTCAAGGCGTCGGGCTTTGGCCCAGGCGCAACGCAACGCTGCGTGCGTGCGCCTGCAGCCCTTCGGCCTCCGCCAATGCCACCGCCGCCGGGCCAACCTCGCCAAGGGCGGCGCGGTCGGCCGAGACCCATGTGGTGCGCTTCAGGAAGTCGAACACCGACAGGCCCGAAGCGAAGCGCGAGGTCCGGCCGGTGGGCAGGACGTGGTTGGGGCCAGCCACGTAGTCGCCGATGGCCTCCGGGCAGTTGCGGCCCAGGAACGCCGCGCCGGCATGGCGGATTTGCGCGAACAGCGCCGCCGGGTTGGCCACCATGATCTGCAGGTGCTCGGGCGCGAGTTGGTTGGTCAGCGCCGCCGCTTCCTGCCAGTCGCGGGCCACGATGGCGGCGCCGTGGTCGCGCCAGCTTGCGCCAGCGATGGCGTGACGCGGCAAGGTCGGCAGCTCCGCCTCGACGGCCCGGGCCACGGCGTCGGCAAAACCGGCGTCCGTGGTGATCAGGATGCTCTGCGCGGCCTCGTCATGCTCGGCTTGTGCCAGCAGGTCCACGGCGACATGCCGCGGGTCGTTGTCGGCGTCGGCCAGGACCACGACCTCGGACGGCCCGGCGATGCTGTCGATGCCGACGCAGCCGAACACCTGGCGCTTGGCCTCCGCGACGTAGGCGTTGCCGGGGCCGACGATGCGGTCCACGGCGGCGATGCTGAGGGTGCCATAGGCCAGCGCGGCCACGGCCTGCGCCCCGCCGACCCGGTAGATCTCCGTGACGCCGGCGCGTTTCGCCGCCGCCAACACCAGGGGGTTCAGCACGCCGCCGGGGCAGGGCACGCACATGGCGATGCGGCCCACGCCCGCGACCCGGGCGGGCAGGGCGTTCATCAGCACGGAGGACGGGTAGGCCGCCTTGCCCCCTGGCACGTACAGCCCCGCGGCATCGAGCGCCGACCAGCGCATGCCAAGGGTCAGCCCGGCCGCGTCCTGCATCCGCAGGTCGGATGGCATCTGGGCGCGGTGGAACACCTCGATCCGCTGCGCCGCCAGGTCGAGGGCGGCTGCGAGTTCAGGCGCAATGCCGGCGGATGCGGCGGCGATCTCCTCGGCCGGGATACGCAGGAGCTCGGGCGTCAGCGTCAGCCGATCGAAAGCCGCGGTGTACTCGCACAACGCCGCGTCGCCGCGGGCGCGCACGGCGGCGATGATCTCCGCCACCACGCCATCGACCTCCGCCGCCGTGTCCCGGTCCAGCAGCAGGCTGCGGAACGCCTCGGCGAACCCGGCGTCCGCGGTCGAGAGCCGCCTCATGCTAGCCCGGACGCAAGCTGGGCGGCGCGGAAGCGCGCGATCCAGGCGCCGACGGCTTCGGGCTGCGTCTTCAACGCGGTTCGGTTCACGATCAGCCGACTGGTCACGTGCGCGATCACCTCCGTCTCCTGCAGCCCGTTCGCCCGCAGCGTGCTGCCGGTCTGCACGAGGTCCACGATCAGGCGGGAGAGGCCGAGACCCGGTGCCAGCTCCATCGCGCCGTTCAGGTGCACGATCTCCGCCTGCACGCCGCGCGCCGCATAGTGCCGCCGGGCGATGTTCGGGTACTTCGTCGCGACCCGCACACGCGACCAGGTGGCGGGGTCATCGGCGCCGACGCTCGCCGCCGGCTCCGCCACGCTGACCCGGCAGCGCCCGATGCCGAGGTCGAGCGGCGCATAGATTTCCGGGTAGTCGAACTCCATCAGCACGTCGGCGCCGCAGATGCCGATATGCGCCGCGCCGAACGCCACGAAGGTCGCGACGTCGAACGGGCGGACCCGCACGATGTCGAGCGCCGGGTCGTTTGTCGGGAAGCGCAGCCGCCCGCTGCCTTCGTCGGCGTAGTCCGCGGCCGGGCGGATGCCCGCACGCTCCAGCACGGGGGCGCATTCCCCGAGGATGCGGCCCTTGGGCAGCGCCAGGATGATGGCAGATTGGGCCTCCGGCGCGAGGGACGCGGCCGGAAAGGGGGCGGTCATGCGGGCTCCTGGGGGTGGCGGACGAGTTCGGATGCCCGCCATCTAGCACCCGGCGGCGTCGTCCGGAACCCTCAGCCGGGGATGCGTTCTATGTCCGCGCCGCACGCCGCCAGCTTCTGCTCCAACGCCTCGTAGCCGCGGTCGAGGTGGTACACCCGGTTCACCACCGTCTCGCCCCGGGCTGCCAGGCCCGCCAGCACCAGCGAGACCGACGCCCGCAGGTCCGTTGCCATCACCGGCGCGCCCGACAGGCGGCGCACGCCGCGCACGATGGCGCTGGCGCCATGCACGTTGATGTTGGCGCCCATGCGGTTCAGCTCGGGCACGTGCATGAAGCGGTTCTCGAAGATCGTTTCCGTCACCATGGCGGCGCCCTCGGCGACCGACATCAGCGCCATGAACTGCGCCTGCATGTCGGTCGGGAAGCCCGGATAAGGCTCCGTCATCGCGTCGGCCCCGCGCAGGCCGTCTCGCCGACGGACCACGAGCGCGCCGTCCGCCTCCGTCATCTCGACGCCTGCGCTCCGCAGCGCGTCGGCGACCGCGCCCAAGTGGGCCAACTGGCCGCCCAGCAGCCGGACTTCCCCCCCGGTGATGGCGGCGGCGCACGCGTAGGTGCCGGTCTCGATCCGGTCGGCGACGATGGGGTGCGCGGCGCCGTGAAGCCGGGGCACGCCGTCCACCACCAGCGTGCCAGACCCTATGCCGTTTATGCGCGCGCCCATGGCGACGAGGCAGGCGGCGAGGTCGCCGATCTCCGGCTCGCGCGCCGCGTTGGCGATCTCCGTCCGGCCCTCCGCGAGGCTTGCGGCCATCAGCAGGTTCTCGGTGGCGCCGACGGAGGCGAAGGGCAGCACGATCACCGCCCCGCGCAGCCCGCCCGGCGCCGAGGCGTGCACGTAGCCGCCCTCCAATCGGATGCTGGCGCCCATCTGCTCCAGCCCTTTCAGGTGCAGATCGACCGGCCGCGTGCCGATGGCGCAGCCGCCGGGCAGCGACACCCGCGCTTCCCGCACCCGCGCCAGCAGGGGGCCGAGCACCAGGATGGAGGCGCGCATCTTGCGGACGATCTCGTACGGCGCCTCCGTGTTGGTGATGGGGCCGCCGATCGACAGCGTGCGCCCGTCCGGCACCACGGCGACGCCGTGCTGCGCGATCAGCGCCGACATGGTGGCGATGTCCGCCAGCCGCGGCACGTTGCCGAGCAGCAGGCGGTCGTCGGTCAGCATGCCCGCCGTCATCAGCGGCAGGGCCGCGTTCTTGGCGCCGCCGATGGGCAGCTCGCCGTGCAGCGGCAGGCCGCCGCGGATTCGGATACGGTCCATTCGGCTTCCCCTACATCCGCGGCAGCGAGACGCCGCGTTGGCGCATGTACTTGCCGGCCTTGTCGGCGTAGCTGACCTCGGGCGGGCTTGACCCCTGGAGGAACAGGAACTGGCAGATGCCCTCATGCGCGTGGATGCGGGCGGGGAGCGGCGTGGTGTTGCTGATCTCGATCGTCACCTGGCCCTCCCACTCCGGCTCCAGCGGCGTCACGTTCACGATGATGCCGCAGCGGGCGTAGGTGCTCTTGCCCAGGCAGATCACCAGGATGTCGCGGGGGATGCGGAAATACTCGACGGTGTGGGCCAGCACGAAGGAGTTGGGCGGGATGGTGCAGGTGGGGCCTTGGCGGCTCACGAAACTGTCGGGGCTGAACGCCTTGGGATCGACCACGGCGCTGTCGACGTTGGTGAACACCTTGAACTCGTCGGACACGCGGGCGTCGTAGCCGTAGCTGGACAGGCCGTAGCTGATCACCCCGTCGCGCCGCTGGGTTTCGACGAACGGCTCGATCATGGCATGGTCCTGCGCCATGCGGCGTATCCAATGGTCGGGCATCACGGACATGGGCGCATCTAACCCCGCGGTTGGGAGTCGCGTCTAGCCCTGGTCGGAGCCGGGCGGCACCCGGTCGCGATCGAACACCGGCGCGCCCGGCTCAGCCCGTGCGCGGGCCTGCTGCTTGCGGCGCCGCAGGTTCTCCCGCAAAGCGGCGGCCTCACGCTCCAGCCGGGCCTCGCGCGGAGTCTCGGCGCGGGGCGCGGGCGCTGCGGTCGGTTGCGGCTCGGTCATGGCCGCAGGAGATGCCGGTCTCGCTGCAGCGTCAAGCGCCTAAGCAGGCATCCGTAGCTTACGCCACGAATGCCTGCTTAGAAGTCGCTGAGGACGCATCATTTTACCTGCTGCGCGTGGAGCAAAGCTCCGCTTTCTCCGAGGGCACGCTCCGCAGAATGATGCTTAGGGTCCCGAATGGCAGGCGTGCACCGTTGGGACGCTAAGCCGTCAGGAAGTCACCCGCATTCAGCAGGTTGGGCAACGCACCGGGATGGTGCAGCGGCGGCACCAATTCCGCCAGTTGCGGAAAGTCATGCAGGGTGACGGTCTTGCCGCTGGTGGATATCAGCTTACGGGCGCGCAGGCGCCCGAGCACGCGGTTGACGTGGATGACATGGAGGCCAAGCGTGTCCGCCATCTCCTGCTGGGTCAGCTCAAGCACGAAGCTCGACTCGGAGGCCAGGCCGCACTGCTGCAACCGGCGGTGCAGCGAGGTCAGCAGCGCGGCGGTGCGCTCCTCGGCATCGAATTGGCCGAGCCGGACCAACCAATCCTCCGTCGCCGCCTTCTCGGCCAGGACGAGCTGGTAGAGTTGCCGACGGAACTCCGGCAAACGGTCGAACGCGTTCATCAAGTCGGTGGACGACAGGGCGAAGTAGGTCAGCGCCGTCGAGGTCTGGACCGAGGCCTGCGCCGGCTGCTCGAACAGCGTCTCCAACCCGAAGGTGTCGCCGGGCAGCAGGATGTTGAGGATCTGCCGTCGCCCATCATGCAGCGTGCGGTAACGGTAGGCCCATCCTGAGGCGATGACCCGGACGCGGATGCCGGCATCGCCGGCGCGCGCCATCGAGGTGTTACGCGGGGCGAACCGCTCTTCCACCGCCAACACGTCCGTTGACGGCCAACCCGGCGCGACTACTCCGATGTCCAACGCTCACCCTCCATGCCCACGTCCACCCGGACCGAGAGGGCAGGCTCGGCATCCCGGCAAATCCTGCCAGAATGCTTGCTTGTGCTCCGGTCCACTGCTGGAACGTTCATATAACGCGACTCGTCTCAACTTTTAGCAAATATTTGTTTAAACATCAAAACTTATTTGTTCACGACGAGGTGTTCTGCGCGTCAGATCGGGGTGATGGATGGGCTTCTCGGCTCGGAGTTCGAGGAGAGGCTTCGATCCGGAGGCGTCAGCGTGGCAGCGGCGTCACCGCAGCAAGGCGCTGGATTGCCCGTTGGCCGGCCCAGATTTTGTCAGGCCAGCTTGATGGCCGGCTGGCGCAGGGCATCCGGCTGCATGGAGCCGCGTCGCGGCGCCGTCGGCTGCCGAACCAGGAAATCGGCGCGGCTGATGCTCGGGACTTGCGTCCGCGCGTCCAAACCCCTAGGAACGCTGCGTCGCCAAGGGCGTCAGCGCTGTTGTAGCTCAGTGGTAGAGCACTCCCTTGGTAAGGGAGAGGTCGAGAGTTCAATCCCCTCCAACAGCATCACCGCCCACTCAGCCCGCCTTCGGCCGCTCCCCAAGCATCGCCGCCAAGGTCGGCTCAATCGCCTCGGCCATGCGTGTCTGGGCCTGCGCCGTGGGATGTAGCGGCGGGTCCGGCGGGTCGAGCTGGTCGTCATAGAACTGCGCCCGGTCCACCTGGCCGTCGCGCAGGAACAAAGCGGCCAGATCCATGAAGACGACCCGGCCGGCTCCAGCCTCGCCCACGTTCGCTTCATTCTCGGGCACATAGCGCAACGCGAGCTCGCGGTTCACCGCCTGGCTGGTCTTCGTCACGTATTTGGACCGCACGCTCGGCAGGATGCCCAGCAGCAGGACATGCGTGCCCGGCGTGCGCCGGTGCAGCAGGTCGACCACCGCCACAATGCCGGCAACCGTCTGCGGCGCGTTCCAATGCACGCGGCCCAGGTTGTTGGCGCCGATCAGCACCACCGCCGCCTTGGGACGGATGCCGTCAAGCTCGCCGTTCTGCATGCGCCACAGCAGGTGCCCGGTGTTGTCGCCGCGGAATCCCAGGTTGACCGCATGGCGGTACCCGTAGAAACGCTGCCAGACCGGGGCGAAGTCCTGCCAGTCCGGCGGCCCGCGCTTTTCCCAGTCCTGGGTGATGCTGTCCCCCAGCCAAATGAGGTCCACCCGGCCGCTCTGCAGCTCCGCCAGCTTCTCCTGGTGCCGGTTGCGCCACCATGCCGTGTCCAGGCGGGACAGCGGCACCGCCGCGACCGGAACATGGTCGGCGCCGCCCAGAAGCGCCGCCGCACCCCCGAGCGCCAGCCGCCGGGTCAGCACTGCGCGAAGCTCCCGGCCGGCCCGGCGCACCGGGCAGCCGGCGTGCGGCGGTGGGACAGATCGGGATTGGCGGACTGCGCCATGGCATGCTCCAGCTTGGCTGCGGCACTCGGCGCCGCCCGCGGCATTATGCGTTTTCTATCAGGAATGATCGACCTCGATCTTGAGCAAAGCCGGCTTGCCCCGGCGCGGCCGGGACGGCAGGCTACGGGTTTGAGGGAGGCACAAATGGCAAGCTTGTTCGACCTTTCCGGTCAGGTCGCGATCATCACCGGGTCCAGCAAGGGCATCGGCCGCGCCATCGCCGAGCGCATGGCCGAACACGGCGCCCGGGTGGTCGTCAGCAGCCGCAAGGCGGATGCGTGCGAGGCGGTGGCAGACGCCATACGCGGGCGCGGCGGCGAGGCGCTCGTGGTGCCCTGCAACATCGGGCGCAAGGAGGAGCTGCAGGCGCTGGTGGACCGCACGACCGCCGAATGGGGCCGGGTCGATGCGCTGGTCTGCAACGCGGCGGTCAACCCGTATTTCGGGCCGTCCGCCGGTATCCCCGACGATGCCTGGGACCGCATCATGGGCACCAACATCCGCAGCAACCATTGGCTGGCCAACATGGTGCTGCCGGGCATGGCGGAGCGCGGGGGCGGGTCGGTCACGGTGGTGTCCTCGATCGCCGGGCTGCGCGGCTCGACGACGCTCGGCGCATACGGGGTGAGCAAGGCGGCCGACATGCAGCTCGTGCGCAACCTCGCGTGCGAGTGGGGCGCCCACGGCATCCGCGCCAACTGCATCGCGCCCGGCCTGGTCCGCACCGACTTCGCCCGGGCGCTGTGGGAGGACCCGGCCAACCTCAAGAAGCGCACGCGCGACACGCCGCTCGGCCGGATCGGCGAGCCCGACGAGATCGCCGGCGCCGCAGTGTTCCTGGCGGCGGCGTCCGGCCGCTTCATGACGGGCCAGACGGTCGTGATCGACGGCGGCGTGCTGGCCGGCGCCCCGGCGCTGGAGGAGGATTAGCCGCGGAACGGATGGCGGCTCATAAGCTCCCAGGGGCCGCCGAGGTAACGCCAAAGATCCAGTCCCTCCGTCCGCACCGTGAACGGCGCGAAGGCGGCTTGCAGGTTGGCGTGCAGCGCCCGGGCGGCGTCGGGCGAGGCCTTGTTCTGGATCGTGACGTGCGGGCGCCAGCCCTGGCGGTCCTGCGGGGTCAGCCACCTGTCCCACACCCGCGCGAAGCCGGCCCGCAGGGCGGTCAGCTCAGGCGACTCCAGCGCATAGGCGACGCCGCGGCCCAGGAAACGCAGGCCCGGCACGGCCACGGTGAACGGCGGCATCGTGCAGCGCGCCTCGATGGCGTCCCGGACCGCCTCGATTTCCGGGCCGGGCAGGTGGTGGAACAGGGTGGCGTGCGCCGGGATCAGGTTGCGACCGGGCGGAAAGTGCAGCCGGCGCAGCCGCTCGAACCGCGCCTGGTCGTCCGCGTGCAGCGCCAATGTCAGGATGAGCGGCGCGTCGGACATCGTCATCACCGATGACCCGGGAGCAGTTGGCGGCGCACTGGCTCGACCTGACGCGCCGCGTGCTGCCGGGCATGGCGCAGGCGGCGCGCTGGCCGATCCGCCTCGACCACTGCTTCATGCGGGTCTGCCTGGACCACGCGCTCGGCCAGCCCTGGCATGAGCGGGTGCGCCGCCCGGCGATCCGCCATCTCCGCGACGACGAGTTGCAGAGGGCAGTCGCCATCGCGGAGCGCATCGCGGCCGACCCCGCCGTGCTGCCGGGCCTCAACGCGCAAAGCCTGGCGTGGCGGCGGGCGAGCCGGCACCGTTAGCGCTTGACCCGGGCCGGCGGACGGGCCGGCACGCTCGGCGGCGCCTTGGCGCTGGCCAGCAGGCCCGCGCAGGCGCCGTCCTCCCCGGTGCCAAGCTGGATCGTCGGCAGCAGGGCGCCAAGCGGCGTGAGCAGGATGCCCAGCCCCACCGCGGCGCCGGCACGTGCGCCCACCACGGCCAGGTCAGGCAGCACGCTGGGCTTTGCGAACGTGCCGGTGATGTTGACCGGCGCCGGAAGCGAGCCGACGCTGAAATGCTTGCTTTCCGTGTTCAGCACGAGCTTCAGCGACTCGTCCCGCAGATTGACGTCGCCCTTGCCGCCGACCCGCGCCTCGTCGGTGTCCAGCAGCATGGTGCGCGCGTCCACCATGCCCTGCTGCAGCACGAGATCGGTGATCAGGCATTGGATCTTGGCCCGGTTCGGTATGCCGAGCGCCGACAGCAGCGCGTTGCCGAACTCCAGGCCCGACAAGTCAACCAGCAATGCGCTCAGGTCGCCGCCGGACCCCATGTAAAGCTTCAGCTCGCCATTGCCATGCCCCAGGATCTCGGCCATCGACTTCCCGGTGCCGTCGATCACCGCGCGCCCGCCAATCGCCCCGGCACCATGCCCGGCGCCTGTCGCGGACACCAGCTTGTCCACGTCAACCCGTTGGAAATCGACGGTGGTCTTGGCATGGACGCCCTGGCCTGACTCCGCCAGGTTGATGTCAGACACGATCTGGCCGCGCCCGATGCCGAAGCTCAGCGGTGACAGCGACACCGCGCCGTTCACGATGTCGAGGTCGGCCCGCATGTTGTCGAGCGGCTGCGAGCGGCCCTCGATCCGCCCGGCGTGATACTTTAGGTGCACATCGGCGACGTTCAGCTTCGGCAGGCTTACGGGATCGCTCGGCAGCACCCGGCCGTTCGAGGGGCCATTCGACGGCGCGGGCTTCTTGGTCCCTTTGCTGGCGTCCCCTGGCTCGGCGCCGATGAAGCCGCCAAGGTCCTTGAGGTCCACCCGCTTCGATTGCAAGTCGGCGGTCAGCACCGGGCGCTGCGGCTTGGTGTCCACCTGCAGGCCGCCCTCCAGGTCGCTGCTGCCGACCTTGCCATTCATGCCGGTGAACTTCACCGACCCGTCCGCGTAGTCCAGGGCGCCGGTGACGCGGTAGGGCGGCGTCTTCGGGATGGCGACCCCGGTCAGCGGCAGCAGCAGCGACATGTCCGGCCCGGACAGGTCAAGCTTCAGGTCGGCGCCAGCGAAGGCCAGCGGGTCCTTGACCGTGCCGACCAGCGAAATCCTGGTCGGCCCGTTCGCCACCTGCAAGTTGATGGGATAAGGCTGCGACTCGTCCCGCAGGGAGAGCAGCGCGCCGCCGGTGAAGGTCGCGTCGATGGGCGCCTTGGCGTAGGTGCCCTTGGCCGAGGCGACGATCTGGCTGGGCTGGCCCTCCGCGTCCTTCGTGGCCACATCCACGTTGAAGTCGGACTTCAGCTTGGCCATGACGACGTGGGCATGGCCGTCGCTGATGCGCAGGTTGCCGATCTTTGGCGCCGGGCCTGTGCTGCCGCCTCCGCCGGCCAGCGTCCAGTTCGCCCGGCCGTCCTCCAGTTGGTGGGCATCGACCTGGGGATGGTCGAGGGCGATGTCCGGGATGACCACCGTGCGGGAGCGGATGTAGGCCAGGGCGTCGATGTCGACGCTGAGCCGGTCCGCGGTGGCGAAGTTGCCGCCGCCGGGCCAATCGTCGGGGTTGGCGACCGTGACGCCGTCCGCCTCGATATGCGGCACCCGGCCCAGCCGCACGTGCAGGTGCGTCACCGTGACCGGGCGTCCCAGCGCCTTGGAGGCCTGCGCGTTCACCAGGGGGATCAGCCAGTCCCAGCGGAACACCGCCAGAAACAGGGCCAGGGCGAGCGCCAACCCCCCCAGCACGAACGGCCAACGGCGGCGTTTTGTTTCGCTCATGTCGCCTCCAACGATGCGCAGGCCACCCGGTTTCCGCGGCCACGGCTTGCCCCATGCGGCCCGCCCCGTCATCCTGCGGAAAACCGGCTAAAATATGGAGAACCCCGATGATTCACGAGCTGCGCGTCTATCGCTGCCTGCCCGGCAAGCTGCCCAGCCTGCTGGCCCGGTTCGAGAAAACGACGCTGGCGCTTTGGGAACGCCACGGCATCCGGCCGGCTGGGTTCTGGACCACGCTGATCGGCCCGTCGAACCAGGAGCTGACCTACCTGCTGGCCTGGGAAAGCCTGGCGGAGCGCGAGGCCAAGTGGACCGCCTTCCAGTCCGACCCGGAGTGGATCAGCAAGCGCGCGGAGACCGAGCGGGACGGCCAGATCGTCGCCAACATCGAGTGCTCGCTGCTGCAGCCCACCGCGTTCTCCACCGTGAAGTAGCCGCCATGGCCGAACTCCAGGCCGCCATCATCCCTGTGACGCCGTTCCAGCAGAACTGCACGCTAATCTGGGACGACGGCAGCAAGCAGGCCTGGGTCATCGACCCCGGCGGCAACGTCTCGCGCATCCGGGAGGCGATCACCACCCTGGGCCTCACCGTTGAGCGCATCCTGCTGACCCACGGCCACATCGACCACGCGGGCGGCGCCGCCGAGCTGCGGGAAGCGCTGGCCGTGCCGCTGGAGGGGCCGGACGAGCGCGACGCCTTCCTGCTGGACGGCCTGGCGGAGCAGGGCCGGGCCTACGGCATGGCGGAGGCGCGCAACGTCCGCCCGGACCGCTGGCTGCAGGAGGGCGACGCGGTGACGCTGGGGAGCCATCGGTTCGACGTGCTGCACTGCCCCGGGCACACGCCGGGCCACCTGGTGTTCGTGAACAAGGCCTCGCGCTTCGCCCTGGTCGGGGACGTGCTGTTCCGCGGCTCGGTCGGGCGGACTGACTTCCCCTATGGCGACGGGGCCGCGCTGCTGGAGTCGATCCGCGGCAAGCTGCTGCCGCTCGGCGACGACGTGTCGTTCATCTGCGGCCACGGCCCCGGCTCGACCATCGCCGTGGAGCGGCGGGCCAACCCGTTCGTGGCGGAGGTGCTGGGGTAGCCTTCGCAGCCGGAACGGGCAGCAGCACTGGCGTTGGAGCATTACAGGGCAGGGCGCTTTGCACCGGCAATGTGGGCGGTACAGGCACCGCTGGAGCGGCTGGCCCAGCGCAGCAGGCAGGAAAAGAAGGCATCGACACGGCTTGCCGTGCCCGCTTGACCTTACCGCTCCAGAGTTTTCAACGACGGATCATTTACCTGCTCGCTGAACACGGAGCTGGACGATAGCATAAATACGCTATCGTCTCCCCCATGTTGTTACTTTTCTTGAGCAGACATGTCGAAGCAAAAAATATTCATGCCCAGCAACAGGCCGTCGATGCTACTCATGACGAACTATCCTCGATATGCCGGATTGCAGCTTTCAAGAACAGAGGGGAGACCATGCAGTACACGTGGAGTGGCGATGACGGCTCCTACGCCGACCCGGCCAACTGGACGCCGCAGGGCGTGCCCCTCTACGGAGGCGGCGCATCTGCGCTGATCCAGTCCGGGACGGTGACGCTGAGCGACACCGCGCCAAACGACATTCCAATCACCTTGGCGGGGACGAGCGAGGCGACCCAGCCGAACCTCGTGCTGGACAACGCCGCGCTCGGCCCAGGCATTTCGATCGGCCTGGTGCCGCCTGCCGTATTCCCTCAATTCCCAGGAAATGGTTATGCGACGATCACCGTTGACGGGTACGACACCAACTACGGAAATGTCCTCGTCGGGGTTGGCCAAGGGGGCGGCCCGGATTTTCTGAAAATAGAGGTTGCGCCCTTCAGCCAGCTCAACCAAGAGGGGACAATTCGGGTCAGTGAGTTTTCCCAACTGCAGGTGAGTGGGACCGACCAGGGACCCGCGACGTTGAACAACGATGGGACCATCAACGTCGCTGGCGGCTCGGTTACAATCTCCGCCGACATCATTGGCTTAGGAACTATAGCCTTCCTCACCAACGGCACTGTCGAGCTTGGAGCCGGCGTCGCCGCAACGCAGCACATCGCGTTCAGCAATTCGCCCTTTTCTGCCTCGCAAGCAAACTTTCGCATCGACAGCCCGTCCGCCTTCCACGGCATCATCGACGGGTTCACGGATCAGCTCGACCGCATCACCCTGGCGAACACGCAGGCAACCGCAGCCTACTTCGCCCAGGTCACGCCGGACTCTGGCACCCTCCTGTTGCTCAATGACCAGGAGGTCGTGGGCGCGCTGACCGTCACGGGCACGCACGCCTCCAATGCCTATGGCGTTTCCAACAACCCGGACGGCAGCGTCACGGTGGCGCCGCCGGGCTTCGTTCCAGGCAGCTAGTCTAGCCGGGATCGGCCGCCAGTTCGGCCGCGGCGATGCCCGCCAGGCCGGCAGCCTCGTCATGGTCGGACGTGTCGCCCGACAGCCCGACCGCGCCGAGCAGCGCTCCCCCGGCGTCGCGGATCAGGATGCCGCCGGGCACCGGGACCAGTGCCCCGCCCGCGACGTGGGTGACGGCCGCGACGAAATACGCCTGCTCGGCCGCACGCTTGGCGATGGCGCGCGACCCCATGCCGAGCGACAGCGCGCCGTGCGCCTTGCCATGGGCGATCTCGGCCCGTTTCAGGCTTGTGCCATCCTCGGCGGCGAGCGCCTTGTAGGCGCCGCGCGCATCCAGCACGGCGACGACCATCGGCTTCAGCGACAGGCGGCGGGCCTCGGCCAAGGCGGCGGCGACGATGGTTTGGGCTTGGGTCAAGGTGAGGTCAGGCATCGGACTTCCTTCAGTCAGCATGCCATGTCCCATCCCTGGCGCCGCGCCGCAAGGCGTCATGGCATCCCCAGGGCGTCACGAACCTCGCGCCGCGCCCCCGCGAACTCCGCGGCGAAGGCCGGGTGGTTGAACACCACCGCGGCGATGGCCGTGCCCGCCTCCCAGCCGGCCACGATGTCCGACCGGAAGTGCACCCCGGCGATCACCCGGCTTTCGGCATAGTCCGCGGCGCGGGCGAACAGCGCGTCGCGCCGCTCCGGCAGCATCGCGGCCAGCACGATGGCGGCCAGCCGGCTGCGCGTGGCGTGCCCGGACGGGAAGCTGCCGCTGCGCGACGGCGGGGCGGCCGGGTGCAGGGCGGCGTTGACCTGGTAGGGCCGCGGCCGGGCATAGGTGCGCTTGACCGGGCCGGTTGCGGCGTCCTCAGTCTCGGCAAGGCGCTCAAAGAGCTTGGTCAGCAACGGCATCCGTTCGGGGGTGGCCGGCTCCAGGACGGCGCCGAACATGTCGGATGCGCCCTCCGCCACGTCGGCCCGTGCTTGGGCGGCGCGTGCCGGCGTGCGGGTCGCCTCGAATGCCACGACCTCAGCCATCTCGGCGGCGGCCTGCGCGGACCCCTCGGCGGGTGGGGGCGGCAGGAGCCGCAGCAGGTCGAGTTGGCCGGCGGCCAGGTAGGACTCAGCCGCCCAAGCCGCCTCCGTCCAGGACAGCGCGCCCAGCAGCGCCAGGACGATCAGCAAGCGGGGCAGCAAGCGGGGCAGCA
>CAXUJE010000089.1:15349-16100 GCA_964251035.1 uncultured Acetobacteraceae bacterium | reverse complement strand
GGCATCAAGGAACCACTCGAAATGCTCGCCATCCCACAGCGTCGAACAGCCCTGGGCGTAGGAGTAGGTGTTGTTCCCTCCTTGCGTTGCTCGAGCCGGCAGATTGATCTCTGCCTTTTGCCGAGTGTCCCGTAATGATGTGACGCTGTTTACTGATCCTGTATCGCGACGGTCTTGAACAATGCCCCTTCCTGGTACAAGAGAGGCGAAGCGGCGCCGGACAGCAGCACCTTGCCGACGGTTCCGATGAAAACGGAATGGCTGCCGTACGACATGCGTTGGACGACCGTGCAGAACAGGTTCGCCTGTGCGTCGGCCAGGCACGGGATGCCGGCCTCATCGGCGACCCAGTCTCCCGCGGCGAACCGTTCCTCGCCGGTCATCTTGCCGCTGAAGACCGGGACCAGGTGGCGATGGCCGCAGGCCAGCAGGTTGACGCAGAACTGGCCGCTGGCGCCGATCGGATCATGGATGCTGGCCGACTGGTTGACGCACACCAGCAGCGACGGCGGCGACGCCGTCAGGGACGTGACGGCCGTCGCCGCCATGCCATGCCGCTGCCCGCCGCTGCTTGCGGTGACGATCGTCACGGTTGCCGCAAGGCGACGCATCGCGGCCTTGAAGTCCGCTGCCAGGTCCATGCCGGACCCTTGCGCACCGTTGTCCATGCCGTCCTCCCTTGTTGGCGGCCGTCACGGGCGGGGGGGGGGGGGGGGGGGGCCCGCCGCCCCCCCCCCCCCCCCGACCCCGC
>CAXUJE010000089.1:0-15339 GCA_964251035.1 uncultured Acetobacteraceae bacterium | reverse complement strand
TCTTGGGCGGGTCTGCCGGGGGGGCGATGTGGTAGGGGGGGGGGCGGGGGCTGCCATCCCCGCCGCGACGCCTCATCCCATGACGAACGGGTTGGGCACGTCCGGATTGCCGTTGATGAAGACGCTTTTCGCCTCCAGGTATTCCTTGATGGCCTCGATGCCGTTCTCGCGCCCCATGCCGGAGCCTTTCACGCCCCCGAACGGCGCGAGGTAGCTCACCACCCGGTAGGCGTTGACCCACACCGTTCCGGCCTGCAGGCGCTTCGGCAGCTTGACCGCGCGCTCGATGCTGCTGGTCCAGAGTGCCGCCGCCAGCCCATAGGGCGTGTCGTTGGCGATCTCGACCGCCTCCTCGTCCGTGTCGAACGGGATCACCGTCAGGACCGGGCCGAACACCTCCTCGCGGGCGATCCGCATCGAGTTCTTGACGCCGGTGAAGATCGTCGGCTCCACGAACAGGCCCTCGCCGCACGCCTCGCCCGATCCGCGGCGTCCGCCGGTCACGCATTCCGCGCCCTCGCCTTTGGCAACCTCGATGTATCGCATGACCCGGTCGAGCTGCGGACGGTTCGAGACCGGTCCCATGTTCGTGTCGGACTCGGCCGGGTCCCCAAGGCGCGCAGCGGAGACGAACTCGACGAGCTTGCTGACGAACTGGTCGTGGATGGAGGAGTGGACCAGGAGGCGGGACCCGGCCATGCAGGTCTGCCCGGTGGCGGCGAAGATTCCGGACACCACGCCCTTGACCGCCGCGGCCTGTTGGCGTCGGCGAAGACGATGTTGGGCGACTTGCCGCCAAGCTCCAGCGAGATGCGCTTGAAGGACTGGGCCGCCGCCACGGCCTTGCCGCCGGCGTCGCCGCCCGTGAAGGCGATCCGCTTGACCAGGGGATGGGTGGTCAGCACCTCTCCCACCTCCTTGCCGTAGCCGGTCACCACGTTGACGACCCCCGGCGGGAAGCCGGCCTTCTCGAACAGCCGGGCGAAGGCGATCAGCGACACCGAGGCGAATTCTGACGGCTTGATGACCACGGTGTTGCCGGCCGCGAGGGCCGCCGCCAGCTTCATCGTGGTCAGCAGCAGCGGCGAGTTCCACGGCACGATGCAGGTCACGACGCCGAGCGGCTCGTAGACGACGTAGTGCAGCATCCCGGGCTTGTCGATCGGCGTGACCGACCCCTCGACCTTGTCCGCGAGGCCGCCGTAGTACTGGTACCAGCGCGGCAGGTAGCGCAGGTTGCCCAGCATCTCGGCCTTCAGCTTGCCGGTGTCGCGGACCTCGAGGTCGGCGAGGTGTTCGGCGTCGGCGGCCATGCAGTCGGCGAGCCTGTAGAGCAGCAGGCCGCGGTCGGCCGGGGTCATGCGGCTCCAGGGGCCGTTGCTGAACGCCTCGTGCGCCGCGGCCACGGCGGCTTCAGCGTCCCGGGCCGTGCCGCGCGGCACGCGCGCCCAAGGCTTGCCGGTGTAGGGGTTTTCCGACTCGATCCAGTCTTCGGACGATGCCGCCTGCCAGCGATCGCCGATGCGCATCAGGAATTCTTCCATGGCGTCCTCTTTCGTCCCTGCTGCGTGCGTCGAGGTCGTTGCGTGCCTCGTGTCATCGAAAGGGCTTGCGGCTCTCGTGCGCCGCAGACAGCGCAACCTTGCACGGTTGCCGCGGCTTTCCAAGCAAAAATTCCTCTATAGGGGAAATCGTCGTTTAGGAGTGGGTCACGTGCAGGTTAAGGCTGCGCCCGCTGATGGACCATGAAGATGTAATAACGGCAAAGGTGAGCGAGCTTGTTCCTGAAGCGGTACTCGCCCGCGACCTCGAAGGTGACGCTGTCTGCGGCGTCCAGCGTGTACACGACGTTCCCCAACTCGAGCGTCAGCTGGCCCTCGCTGACCACGACGCACTTGCTGGTCCGCATCCCCCCATGCGGCAGGCCCTCGAACGATCGTCCGCCGGGGAGGATGTGCTCGACGACCTCCATGCCGGTATCGAGATGGGTCGGCGACAGAAGGTGCCGCTCGATGCCGGTTTGGTCGTCGTGGTAGACGAGCCGGTTGCGCCGGGTCGTCACCGAGGCGACGACCCAGGGCGCCTGCTCGCCCATCAGCTCGGACATCGTCACTTCCAGGCCGGCGGCGATCTTGGCGAGAACCGGCAAGGTCGGGTTCTTGTCGCCGCGCTCCACGCTCGACAGCATCGCCCGGCTCACGCCCGATGCCTCGGCAAGCCGCTCCAGCGTCAGGCCGCCGCGCCGGCGCAGGCGGCGCACGATCGGCCCGACGCCTTTGTTCGCGGGCGGCACCCGCCCTGCCGGGCGATCATCCTCCGTCTGGGACACCTGCTTTTTGGAACCCCTCTGCGTCACGACGTTCAGCGCTCCTTCTCCATTCTCGGCAAGGCTACCATAATGTCGTGGCGAGTGTTGCAAGGCCGGCCACGTCTGCCATAGTGGAATGAGAAAAGCTGCTGGGTTGCCATGGCAAGTCCGCGGAGGGAGGAACAATGGAATCGGGTGCGGTCGATACATTCGACTACGTGATCGTGGGCGGCGGGTCGGCCGGTTCCCTGCTGGCCAACCGGCTGACGGAAGACGGCGTCACCACCGTCTGCGTGCTGGAAGCCGGGCCGCCCGACCGGAATCCCTGGATCCACATCCCGGCCGGCTTCACCAAGACGCTGTTCGACCCGTCCTGCACCTGGCAGTTCAAGACCGAGCCGACCGAGCGCACCGGCGGCCGCCCGATCGCCACCACCCAGGGACGCACGCTCGGCGGGTCCAGCTCGGTCAACGGCATGGTCTACAACCGCGGGCAGCCGGCCGACCTCGACAGCTGGGCGCAGCGCGGCAACCGCGGCTGGGGCTACGACGACGTGCTGCCGTATTACCGCCGGACCGAGCGGCGGATCGGCTTCGGCGACGACGCCGTGCGCGGACGCGACGGGGGCATCCCCGTCACCGACATGGACTGGATCCACCCGGTGTCGGAGGCGTTCATCGCCGGCTGCGTGGCGGCCGGCATCCCGCGCAATCCCGACTACAACAGCGGCGACCAGGCGGGGGTCGGGTATTTCCAGCGCGTCATCCGCAACGGCCGCCGGGTCAGCGCCGCACGCGCCTTCCTCAAGCCGGCACGCTCGCGCCGCAACCTTGAGGTGCGGACAGGGGCGCGCGCGTCCGGGATCATCCTGGAAGGGCGCCGGGCCACCGGGGTCCGCTACCTCCACGAGCGCGGCGGCGCGGAGCGCGCGGTGCAGGCCCGGCGGGAGGTGGTGGTCAGCGCCGGCACGGCCAACACGGCGCGGCTGCTGCAGGTGTCGGGCATCGGGCCGGCGGGCGTGCTGGGCGGGATCGGCGTGCCGGTGCGCCACGAGCTGCCCGGCGTCGGCGAGAACTTCCGCGACCACTACGCCGTCCGCCTGGTCATGCGGGCCAAGCCCGGCACGACCACCCTGAACGAGTTGGCCCGCGGCCCGCGGCTGGCGGCGCAGGTGGCGCGCTGGGCCGCCGGGCGCCCAAGCATCCTCGCGACCGCGCCGTCCCACGTCCACCTGTTCTGGCAATCCTTCGAGGGGCTTGATCTCCCTGACCTGCAATGCGTCTTCACGCCAGGCTCCTACGAGCAGGGCAAGGTGTATATCCTGGACGACTTCCCGGGGATGACCGCGGGCGCCTGGGCGCACCGTCCGCAGAGCGCGGGCCACGTCCGCGCCCGGTCCGCCGACGTGTTCGTCGATCCGGTGATCCAGCCGAACTACCTGGCCGACCCGGACGACCGCCGCGTCACGCTGGGCGGCATCCGGCTGATCCGCCGGCTGCTGCACAGCCCGCAGCTGGCCCCGTTCGTCGAGAGCGAGGCGCTGCCCGGCCCCGCCGCGCAGTCCGACGACGAGCTGCTGGCCTACGCCTACGCCAACGGCTCGACCACCTACCACCTGATCGGCACCGCCCGCATGGGGCCGGCGACCGACCCGGCCGCCGTCGTCGACGACCAGCTCCGGGTGCACGGGCTGCAGGGGCTGCGCGTGGTGGACGCCTCGGTCATGCCGAGCATGCCGTCTGCGAACACCTACGCCACGACGCTGATGATCGCCGAGAAGGCGTCGGACATGATCCGCGGCCGGCCGGTGGAGTCGCTGTCCGAAGCAGCCTGAGCCATGATGGCAGCCTCGCCCGCGCCGCCGGGCTTGCCTGACGGCGTGCGGCGGTGCGGAATGCGTGGCGTGCCAGCCTAAACCCCGTGAAAGGGGAGCTTCCAAAACAAGAACGGCCACCGTGCCGAAGGGAGAGCGGGATGACGGACAAGAAGGATTTGGGCCTCGGCCGGCGCGGCCTGATGGTGGCGGCCACCGCGGCGCTGGCGGCGCCGCGCATCCTGCGGGCGCAGGAGACGCCGAAGTCCGGCACGGTGCGCGTCGGCATGCAGACCATCCTGTCCGGGCCGATCGCGTTGCTCGGCACCTCGCAGCAGAACGCCGCCCAGATCCAGGTTGAGCGCATCAACGCCAGCGGCGGCCTGGCCGGACGCAAGATCGAGCTGGTCGTCCGCGACTCCAAGGGTCAGCCGCAGGAAGCCGCCCGGGTCGCGCGCGAGCTGGTCAACAGCAGCGGCTGCGAGATCCTGATCGATTCCGAGGCGTCTTCGGGCGCCTTTGCCGTGCAGGAGGTGGTGCGGGACCTCGGCGTCCTCTGCATCCACACCTCAAGCGAAACCTCCTCGCTCACCGCCGACCCGAAATTGCGCGTCGCCACGGCGTTCCGCTGCGCCCGCCAGGGCATCCATGACGGCATCGTGGGCGCGCGCTACTCCGCGTCGGTGGCCAACGAGAGGAAGTTCACGCGGTGGGCGACCTGCGCGCCCGACTACGCCTATGGCCGCGACACCACGACCCAGTTCTTCGACCTGTTCAAGACGTTCAAGCCGGACATCGAGGTCGTGGCCCAGGCCTGGCCGAAGCTCGGGGCGGCCGACTTCACCGAGGTCATCACCAAGCTGCTGCAGGCCAAGCCGCAGGCGCTGTACTCGCTGCAATACGCCGGCGACCTGTCCAGCTTCATCAACCAGGGGAACGTCTACGCGCTGTTCGGCGCCACGGTGATGTTCAACCAGAACCTCGGCGACTACCCCGTGCTGACGGCGGTGAAAAGCCTGCCCACGGGCATGCAGGGCGGCTCGCGCTACCTGGAGAACCTCCCTGACCTGCCCGCCAACAAGGAATGGGGCGAAGGCTACCGCAAGCGGTTCGGCCAGTACCCGACCAACTGGTCCTGGCAGAACGCCGCCGGCTGGATGTTCCTCGAAGCCGCCGCCAAGAAGGCCGGCAGCCTGGACAGCAAGAGGCTGGCGGAGGCGATGACGGGCCTGACCATCGACTGCCCGTTCGGCGACACGGGCAAGATCACGATGCGGGACGACCACACGATCACCGGCTACGCCATCGGCTGGGGCAAGACGGTCCCGCAGCTGCCCTACATCGCCGACATCGTCCCCGGCAACTGGAGCGAGATCGCCGAGCTGGAGACGGATTGGAAAAAGCGGATGAACTACGCCTGAGCCGCGCGCCATGGACCTCAACGCCCTCGGCCAATGCTTCCTCAGCTCCGGCTGCGTGGTCACCCAGGCCACCAGCGGGCTGATCGCGGGCCTGCTGCTCTTCCTGGTGGCGGCGGGGCTGACCCTGATCTTCGGCGTGCTGAAGGTCGTCAACTTCGCGCACGGCACCTTCTACATGCTGGGCGGCTACATCGCCTACACCGTCGCCGATCTGTCCGGCAGCTACGCCCTGGCCGTCGTGGCGGGCGGCGTGGCCATGGCGGCGTTCGCCGTGCTGTTCGAGCGGGCGCTGATCAGCCGGGTCTACGGCGGGGACGTCCTGCTGCAGTTGCTGGTCTGCTACGCCGTGGTGCTGATCTTCGATGACTTGGTGAAGATCGTGTGGGGGGCGGACTTCCTCGCCATGGGAATGCCTGCCGCCTTCCAGGTGCCGCCCTTGATGATCGCGGGCGGCATCCTCCCGCCGTTCTACCTCGTGCTGATCGGCATCGCGCTGCTGATCGCCGCCGTGCTGGCGCTCGGCCTCGGAGCCACGCGGCTGGGCAAGACGATCACTGCCGCCGCGCACAACCCGCGCATGGTGTCCGCGCTCGGGATCAACACCAACGCGCTGTTCGCCCTGGTGTTCGCGCTGGGCGGCGGACTGGCGGGGCTGGCCGGCGGCCTCGCGGCGCCGGTGCGCTCGCTCACGCCGGGCATGGGCTTCTCGGTGCTGATCGACAGCTTCATCGTGACCGTGATCGGCGGCATGGGGTCGATCGCCGGCGCCCTGCTGGCCGCCATCGGCATCGGGCTGATCCGCGGCTTCGGCACCATCGGCTTCCCGAGCTTCACCGACGGCCTGATCTACCTCGCCATGATCGTCGTCCTGGTGGTGAAGCCGACCGGGCTGTTCGGCCGCGAGGTGGTCTGAGATGCGGCGCACCGTCCTTCTCGAATTCGCCGCCGCGGCCGTGGGGATGCTGCTGCTGCTCGCGGTGCCGGAATTCGTGCACAGCCCGGCCTTCCTCGACTTCGTGATCCGCGTCGCCTCCATGGCGCTGTTCGCGACTTCGCTGAACCTGCTCGTCGGCGGCGCCGGGCTGGTGTCGTTCGGCCATGGGCTGTTCTACGGCCTGGGCGCCTACGCCTTCGCGCTGCTGATGCAGCGCACGGGATGGCCGCTGTGGCTTGCGGTGCTGGCGACGCTGGCGCTCAGCGCCGTCGCCGCGCTCGTGGTCGGCGGCATCTGCATCCGGCTGCGCGCGATCTACTTCGCCTTCGTGACGCTGGCCATGCAGATGCTGTTCTACAGCGTCATCATCGCCTGGTCCTCCCTGACCGGCGGGGACCAGGGACTGCAGGGCGGCATCCCGCGCCGGGTGCTGCTGGGCTTCGACCTGGGTTCCCAGCGCACGCTCTACGCCGTGAGCGTGGTGACGATGGCCGTGGCGCTGCTGCTGATGCGGCACGTTTCCGCAAGCCCGCTCGGCACCAGCCTGCGGATGATCCGCGACAACGAGCCGCGGGCCGCCTTCCTCGGCATCACCGTCTGGCGCGCCAAGCTTACGATCTTCGTCATCGCCGCGGTGTTCGCCTCGCTGGGCGGCGTGCTGGCGGCGCTGTTCGTGTCCAGCGCCTATCCCGAGCTGGCCAACTGGACGATCTCCGGCCAGGCGATCTTCGCCGTGATGCTGGGCGGGGTATCGAGCTTCCTCGGCCCCCTGGTCGGCGCCGCGATCCTGCTGGCGCTGAACGACGTGGTGGGGCGGTTCACCGAGTACAACGGCCTGGCGCTCGGCATCGTCATCCTCGTCTTCACCGTCGTGCTGCGGCGCGGCCTGCTCGACTTCGCCGCCGCCTGGATCGCCCGGCGGCGCCCACGCCCGGTCCCGGCCTCCGCCCCGCTTCCCAACGCGGCCACCGCGCCATGAGCTTGACCGTCGAGCGCCTGACCAAGCGCTTCGGGGGCGTCGCCGCGATCGACGACGTGACGCTCGATTTCCCCAAAGGCTCGCTCACCGCGGTGATCGGGCCGAACGGCGCCGGCAAGAGCACGTTCTTCAACCTGGTCTCCGGCGCCATCAGGCCGGACGGCGGGCGCGTGCTGCTGGACGGCCAGGACATCACCGGACGCAGCCGGGGGGAGATCGTGCGCCGCGGCGTCGGGCGGGCGTTCCAGGTCGCGAGCTTCTTCCCCAGCATGACGGTCGCGGAGAACCTGCAGGCGGCGGTGGCGGCGCACCGGGGGCAGTGGGCCGGGCTTGGCCGCCGCTTCCCGCCGCCGGGCGCGCGGGCGCGGGCGCTGGAGGTGGCGGACATGCTCGGGCTGGCGGACGTGGCCGACCTGCCCTCCTCCATGCTGTCGCACGGCGACCAGAAGCTGCTGGACATCGCGCTGGCCCTGGCGCTGGAGCCGTCCGTCCTGCTGCTGGACGAGCCGACCGCCGGGATGGGGCCGGAGGAACGGCGGCAGATGATCACGCGGGTGCAGCGGCTTTGGGAAAGCCAGCGGCTGACGCTGGTGTTCATCGAGCACGACATGGACATCGTGTTCCGCATCTCCGACACGGTCCGCGTGCTGTGCTACGGCCGTGTCCTGGCACAGGGCACGCCGGAGCAGATCCGCGCCCACCCCGAGGTGGTCCGCGCCTACCTCGGCGCCGAGGAGCACGCCGCATGACCGCCGTGCTCGAGGTCGAGGGGCTGGACGTGTGCTACGGCGCGAGCCAGGTGCTGTTCGGGATGGCCCTCTCGGTGCAGCAGGGGCAGACGCTGGCGCTGCTCGGCCGCAACGGCGCGGGCAAGAGCACCACGATGAAGGCGGTGGCCGGCTTCCTGCCCGCCCGCGCCGGGCGCATCCGCTTCGCCGGACGGGACGCCACGGATGCGCGTCCGCACGCCCTGGCCCGGCTCGGCCTCGCCTACGTGCCGGAGGACCGGCAGGTCTTCCCCGGGCACAGCGTCCAGGACAACCTGCTGATCGCCGCCAAAAAAGGCCCGGCGGGCGAGGACGCATGGAACCTCCCGCGGATCTGGCGCGCCCTGCCTTTGCTGGAACGCCTGCGGGCGCGGGCGGCGGGGCGGCTCTCCGGCGGCGAGCAGCAGATGCTGGCGATCGGGCGGGCGCTGATGGGCAACCCCACGGTGCTGCTGCTGGACGAGCCGAGCGAAGGCCTGGCGCCGATCGTCGTGCAGTCCATCGGCGGCCTGCTGCGCGACTTGCGCGCGCAGGGAGCGACGGTGCTGCTGGCCGAGCAGAACATGCACTTCTGCCTGGGCGTCGCGTCGGACGCCGTCGTGATCGACAAGGGCAGCATCGTTTACCGCGACGACATCGCGGGGTTGCGGGCGAATGCCGAAGTCCGCAGCCGCTACCTGGCGATCTAGTGCTCTGGCACCCCCCGGGCGACCTTCAGGCAGGTATCCACGGTGTCGCGGAGCGAGCTGGTGAAGTAGTCGGCGCCGATCTCCGTTTGGATCGTCCGGTCGGTCAGCGCCGCGTCCTCGTTGGGCCAAAGGCCGACAAGGATCGGGGCGCCGTGCGGCAGCTTCCGCCGCAGCCGCTGCATCAGGTAGCGCAGGTGCGCCGGGTTGCCGGTGATGTCGAGGTAGGAGATGCAGACCATGGCCACGCCGCTCACGTCGAGCATCTCCACCCGCTCCCGCGACGCCGCCTCGTAGGGCGTGAGGCGGGCGCCCATGCCGTGCTTGCCCAGAAGCTGCGCCAGCATCGCCGACGCCGCCTCGTCCAGCGGGCCACGCCCGGCGAGGCACAGGATGGGCGCATCGCCCTGCCAGGACGGCGGCAGGTCCGCCCCCACGGGCGCAGACCCCTCCGGCGTCGGGTTGTCCGGCAGCTCGCGCCGCCCGGGCGCCGGGGCCAGCGCGGTGTCCTCGGGCTGCGCCGGCTTCGTCTTCGGGGCCACGTCGTCGTGGCCCGCCAGATCACCCACCAGGGCCTTGATGGTCCGCTTCACGTGCTCAAGCTGCCCATGGGTCAGCACGCCGCGCTGGCTGTCCTTGGCCGCGAGCTGCAGGCCCTTCAGCGCCACCTCGTCATAGTAGGTCGAGAGCGAACGCTGCTTCAGCGTCCGCTCGGCCTCCTCCAGCACCTCGTCGGGATCGCCGGCGAGCAGGCGCTGGTAGAAGCTCTCCATCGGCGTCAGCGCCGGGGTGTCGCCCAGCAGCACGTCCAGGAACTCCAGCCGGTCGATGTGGCGCCCCAGCACGACCAGGCACAGCGTCAGCGGCGTGGAAAGGATCAGGCCGATCGGGCCCCAGACCCACGACCAGAAGATCGCCGCCACGATCACCGAGAACGGCGACAGCCCGGTGCTGTGGCCATACACCAACGGCTCTATGGCCTGGCCGGTCACCAGCTCCGTGACGACGAACAGCCCGAAGGTCCAGAGCGGCATCGACCATCCGGGCGCGACCGCGGCGGCGAGGGCCACCGGCAGCAGCGCCGAGATGAACGCCCCGACATAGGGCACGAAGCGCATCAGCGCCGAAAGGATGGCCCAAAGCACCGGGTTCGGCACGCCGATGAAGAACAGGCCGATGCCGATCAGGCAGCCGAATCCGGTGTTGATGCAAAGCTGCGTCAGGAAGTACCGGCTGAGCCGCTGCCCGCCGTCGTCGATGGCGACCGTCGCCCGGTGCAGGTCGGTGGTGCCGAACAGCCGGATCAGGCGGTCGCGCAGGTCCTCCTGCTGCAGCAGCGCGAAGATCGCCACGACGAACACGATGCCGAACGTTGCGAGCGGCGACAGCACGGGCGACATGTAGCGCTGGGCGAGCTCAAGCGGCGAGGCGGTCGATGGGAGCGCATTGGGCGCCGGCGCAGCTTGCGGCGAGGCGGGCGCTTGCGGCCCCCCCGACGCGTTGCCTCCGGGCGTCGCGACGTGGCTGCCGATCTTCTCCGTCAAGGCCGAGAGCCGGCCGATGGTGACCCGGCGGACCGTCGCGATCTTATCCTCGACCGTCTGCGCGTACTGCGGAAGGTTGGTGGTGAGGTCCGCCAGTTGCGAGCCGATCACGCCGCCCACGGCGAGGACGAGGCCCACCGCGAGCAGCACGGCGAGCAGGACCGACGGCACCCGGCCGATCCGCAGGTGCCGCAGCAGCCCGACCAGCGGGGCGAGCACGAAGGCCAGCAGCAGCGCCAGCGTGACCGGGACCAGCACCTCCCGGCCGAAGTAAAGCGTGGCCACGGTCATGACGAACAGCGTCATGCTGCGGGCCGAATCGGCCACCGGCGCGGACCCGGCCTCCACCTGCGGGCGCGCCGCCGTGGAGCCAAGGTTGGGGGCGTCGAGGCTGGGGAAGCTGGTGTCAGGCATTCCGGGCGCTGCTCCGGGCTGCCCTGGACACCCCGTATCCGTAGGCGAGCGCGGCGATGCCCAGGACAAGGGCGACGCCCGCGACGGGACGCCACGCGCTGCGCCGCCGGGGCGGCAGCGCGGCGGCGACAGCCTCGGCGGGCGCACGCCCGGCCAGCCGCTGCACCAGGCTGACGAGGGGTTGGCCGTACTCCGCGGCCAGCGTGGCGTAGTCGAGCAGCGTCCGCAGGCCGGCGCCCGCCTCCTGCGTCGCGGCCTCGACGGCAGGTTTGGCGCTGTCCGGCAGCAAGCCTTGCAGCTGCTCCCTCAATTGACTGGCCTGCCGGCTATGGGCCAGGGCGCTGATGGTGCTGCGAGCAGACATTGCGGCATTCCTTGGTGTACGGTTGAAGGGAAGCGCGCCAGGAGGCTGGACAGTTGCACGGGACGCCGCCACGGCTTGTCACATTATAGCAACGGTTCAGGGAGGTGGGTCGGACTGCTACGGCCCGCAGCAAAATCTTACGCGCGGCCCGGACACAGGCGAACCAATCGCCGCCCACTTGATTAAGAGCTTCCAGACGCGGTTTCAGCACGGTTGGCTGACCTGCCTGACATAAAATCCAGAGAGTCCTCATTTTGCATAAAGCCGTCCTGACAGCCTTTGCCGCCACGCCGTTGAGTACCAGGCTGGCGGCCGGCCCGGCGCTGGCCCAAGGCGGCGCGCTGTCGCCGGGTGCCCCGCCGACCGGCGTTGCCGGCTCCACCAGCGTTGGCTCACAGAGCGCCTCGCCAAGCGGGGCCGGGCAGAGGGCGCCGGCAGGGCCAAGCGGGTCCTCGGGCGGCCAGCCCTCGGGCGCTTTCGACAAGACCGTGCCGCAGCCCGCCTCCAAGTAGCTTTCGGCGCAGCACGCGGCCTGGGGCGCCCCGCGCGTCCCGGGCCGCCTCGCGTCCAGGCTCCTTCCAGACCCATCGACCTTGCAGCCGCCCCTCGATTTCCCTGGCGCATTGCGCGACCCGGCATTCCGGCAGCAGCGCCGCGCCCTGCTGGCCCTGCCGCACATGACGCCCCTCGCCGCCTACGTCGCGCGCCTGCGGCGCCCAGGCGTCGAGGTGCCGGACTTCGACCCCCTGGACGGCGGCACGGAGGCGCAAGTGCTGTTCCTGCTGGAAAAGCCCGGCCCGCAAGCGGCGCCGTCCCGGACCGCCTGCGAGGACACAGGGTTCATCAGCCGGGACAATGGCGGCGAAACCTCCAAAGCGCTGCGCCGCTTCATGCTTGAGGCCGGGCTGCCGCGGCGCGGCACGGTGATCTGGAACGTCGTCCCATGGTGGAACGGCTCGATCGCCGTCACGGCGGCGGAGCGGGCCGCAGGCCTCGGGGAACTGTCGCACGCCTTGGCGCTGCTGCCCCGGCTGCACACCGCCGTGCTCGTCGGCCGGACCGCGGCGCGGGCGCGCCCCGCCCTGCATGGGCTGCGCGTGCTGGAAAGCGCCCATCCCAGCCCGCAGGTGCGGGCAGGCAACCGTGCCCTTTGGGATGCCATCCCGGAGGTCTGGCGGCAGGCGGCCCAGCCCCCGCCGTAGGGCAAGGCGCCGTCAAGCCCGGCGCGGCACCTGCGCCAGCAGCGCCGGCACGAACAGCATCGTCGTCAGCAACGTGCAGCCCAGGCTGAGCAGCAGCAGGTCGCCCATGCTGGCGGTGCCGGGATGCCGCGACAGCGCGAGCGAGCCGAAGGCCGTGGACGTGGTGAGCGCCGAGAACAGCACGGCGCGCGCCGTGGCCGAACCCAAGGGATGGACCCGCCCCGCGCGCCAGTTCATGACGAAGTAGATGTTGAACGACACGCCCACCCCCAGCAGCAGCGGCAGGGCGATGATGTTGGCGAAGTTGAGCGGCAGCGGCAGCAGCACCGCCACCAGCACCGTCAGCATGGACGACAGCAGCAGCGGCGCCATCACCAGCAGCACGTCGGCCACCCGGCGCAGCGCCACGACCAGGATCACCGTGATCGCCAGCAGCGCCCAGACCGCCGCCGCGCGGAACGCGCTCACGATGGTGTTGGCGCTGGCGGTGATCGAGACCGCGGCGCCGGCCGCGTCCGGCGCGACCTCCTGCACCTGCGCCACGAAGCGCTGCAGGCCGTCGCCGGCCATGACGCTCCGCTTCGGGACCGCCTGCAGCCGGGCGCGGCCGTCCGGCAGCACCCAGTCGACGGCGATGTCGGGCGGGATGTCGGCCTCCGTGACCGGCTTGGCGCCGCGCGCCCGGCGCCGGCGGTCGAGCTGGGTCGGCAGGCGCCGGGTCCGCGCGGCGTCGGCGGCCAGCAGGACGTGGTCAGGCGCCTCCCCCAGCGTCTTGAGGTCGCCGGCGATCGCCGCGAGCGTGCTGCCTTCCGGCAGCTTGCCGCGCACGCCGTCCAGCGCTGCCGCCCCGGACTGCGCAGCCTGGCGCAGCGCTGCGGCGTCCGGACGCTCAGTGCCCGCATCCAAGTCCAGCGTCGGACCCAGGAGCGTCGCCGCGTCGGCGATCAGCGGCAGCTTCTCGGCCTGGTTCTCCGGCACGAAGCTGCGCAGCGTCAGCACGCTGTCCACCAGCGGCAGGCCGTGCAGCCGGTCGGCCAGGCTGGCGGCATCGGCCACCGACGGTTCCAGCGCCTCGATCGTGTAGGGATTGGCGACCGGGTCCTCCATCAAGGAATGCAGCGTGCGGACCGCCTCGGTCGTGGGGTCCTTGGTGTCCAGCGGATCGCTGTCGAACACGAGGCGCGGCAGCGACGCGGCGCCCGCGACCGCCAGCATCGCGCAGGTCAGCAGCACCGGCTTGCGGAAGCGCACGATGGGCGCGTCGAGCGGGCGCAGCCAGCGGAGGCCGACCTCCTCCGCCCCGGCCCCTGGCTCGAACACCAGCAGCAGCGCCGGCAGCACGGTCACGGTGCAGGCGAACGCGATCAGCATGCCGACGCCGGCGATCAGGCCGAGCTGCGCCACGCCCACAAAGCTCGTGGGGGTGAAGGCGAGGAATCCGGCGGCGCTGGCGCAGGCGGCCACCATGACCTGCCGGCCGGCCCGGCGCGCGGTGCGGTCCAGCGCCGCCGGCAGGGTCGCGGCGGCCAGCCGCTCCTCGCGGAAGCGCGCGGCGATCTGGATGCCGAAATCCACCGCGATCCCCACGAACAGCACCGCGAACGCGACCGAAACGAGGTTCAGCGTGCCGACCGCCAACGTCGCGAACCCCGTGGTCAGCAGCAGGCCCAGGATCAGGGTCAGCAGCACCGGCACGATCAGCCGCCAGCTCCGCAGCGCCAGGAACAGCAGCACTGCCACCAGCGCCATGCTGCCGAGCAGGCCGGCGACGGCGCCCTGCGCGACCGTCGAGAACTCCTCGTCCTCCAGCGCCACGGAGCCGGTCAGGCGCACGTGGGCGCGCCCGCGCTGCACGAACTCCAGCCCGGTCACGGCGCGGCGGATCGCCTGGGTCGCGGCGGCGCCGGGTTCCAGCGCGCCGTAGTCGAGCCGCGGCTGCGTCAGCACGAAGTGGTACTGCCCGGCAAGCTCCGCGACCGGCCCGGCCAGCAGCCGCTCCCAGGACAACGGCTCCGGACGGTCCGCGGCGGCCGCCGCCAGGGCGGTATGGAAGCCCCTGAGCGCCGGCTCGAACGGCGTGAGGTTCGCCTGTCCGGCCTGCACGCCCTCCGCGATCAGCGACAGCGCGCCGAGCAGGCCGCGCAGGCTCGGGTCGGCGGCGAGCTGGCCCAGGAAGGGCTGCGCGTCGATCGTCTGGTCCAAGAGCGCCGAAAGCTGCGGACGGTCCAGGAACATCAGGGCGTTGCGCTCCAGGTACGGCGAAACGTCGGGCTGGCGGACGCTCCTGAAGTGCTCCTTGTCGGCCCCAAGGGCCACGGCGAGCGACGCGGCGGTCGCTTCCGCCTCCTCCGGCGTCGCGCCGTCCACCACGGCGACCAGCAGGTCCTCGTTCTGCGGGAAGGCGCGCTGCAGCTCCATCCCGTGCTGCCGCCAGGGCAGGCTCTCGGAGAACAGGCGGGACGTGTCGGTCGAGACCGCCAGCCGGGACTTCGCGAGCCAGACGCAGCCTCCGGCCAGCAGCAGCGCTGCCAGCAGCACCACCCAGGCATGGCGCACGCACGACCCGATCCAGCGGGCCAAGGCTTCCGACACGGCCTAGGCCCGTATCACGGGCAAGCGGGCCGGGTTGGCGTAACTCATGCGCGGGTCTCCAGAAACTTTCCACAGCCGCCTCATGTGGCGGAAGCGGAACGCCGAGGCAACAGGCGGACGCCGCCCCCACGCCACGCCCGGCTCAATCCGCATGGCGATGCTGTTCTCGTGTGCTGTTACGGCCAGGGCCTGCGGCACTTGCGCCCGCACCCGCCCCCACCGGACCCGGCCACCTTTGCGTGCCCCCGCGAGGTTGAGCCGACAGGTGGCGCGACCATCGGGATCGAGGAGACCCGTCCGGCTTTTGATCGGAG
>CAXUJE010000088.1:10638-16142 GCA_964251035.1 uncultured Acetobacteraceae bacterium | reverse complement strand
GGGCGGCGGCGCTGCGCCGCGGGTTGACCCTATTGTCCATGGCGGACGGACAAACCGCGGACATCGGCGGGACAGCCTCGGCGGAGGCGCTGCTCTGCGCCGCAGCCGGAGGCGCCGCAGACATCGCGCCCCGGCTGGCCGCGCTGCCCCCTGCCCCGGCGGGCGGGGCGGGGCGGCGCCGGGCCATCCTGGGCCGCGCCGTCGGCAACTTGGTCAACGCGGGGCGCTACAGCTTGGCCCGCGAGGTCGCGCAATCCTCGGGCTTGGGCATCCCGGCCGGCGATGCGCCGTTGGACGATGGCCAGCGGGATCTCGTGTTCAGCCTCGCCGTGCTGGAGGTGCAGACAGGACCGGACGGGCATGCGCTTGGCGACCTGGCCGCGGCGCGGCGCGGCTTCATGCGGGTCCGCGCCTCGGCAGCTCCTGGATCGGACTTGTGGCGCGCGGCGGTGCGGGGCGAGATGCTGGCCATCGATCTCGCGCCCGCAATGGACGAGGTGGAGTCGCTGGCCTCCGCCGTTCTGGCCGCGCAGCCCGACCCCGAGATGGCCCGGTGGGCGTTCCCCAAGCTGGTCAACGCCGGCCGGTACGACGCGGCGCGGCGGGTGGCGCAATCGGGCGCCTTGACCGAACCCACGGTCGGGCAGCCGCTTGCGGAGCAGGACCGGGATGTCGTGTTCTGCCTGGCGGTGCTCGGCCTGCAGGAGTTGCAACCGTCGGGCGAGGAGCTTGCCGCGGCCCGGCGCCGGTTTGCACGGGTGCGTGAGGCGACCCCGCCGGGCCTGCCGCTCTGGTGGGCGGCGTTCCATGGCGAGCTGCAGGCGCTCGAACAATCCGGTGACGGCAACGGGATGGCGGCGCTCATCGCCTCCGTCGTCAGGAACCATCCAGATGTCAAGCTCGGCTATCCCGAGATGATGCGTCTGGTGAATGCCGGGCAGCATGACGCGGCGCGGGAAGTGGTGCGCCGCTCAAACCTGGAAGCCGGCTTTGCCCAGCCCGGCAGCGCCTTGCCGCTTGAGGCCCATGAGCGGGACTGCCTGTTTTTCCTGGCCGTCCTGGACGCGCAGATCGGCCCGGACGGCCGCGCCGCGGGTCAGCCGGCGGTGGGCCGCAGCCGCTTCGCCCGCGTGCGCGCCGCGACGCCGCCGGGTTCGGATCTTTGGTGGGCGGCGCTGCGCGGGGAGCTGCAGTCGCTCGACCTGCTGGACGCGCAGGACGAGGCGGCGGTGCTGACGGCCGAGATCGCAGCGGCACATCCTGGACTGCCGCTGCCGGACGACATCGCGGCCCGCATCGCCCCGTTGGACACGGAGGCCAGGCGCGCCTGAGATGGCCACGACCACCCTGCGGCAGCTTGTCAGGCCGCCTTACCGCTACGTGCGGTATGAGTTGCTGCCCTCCATCGGCCACCTCCTGATGAGCCGCCGCAACCCGCGCCGTTTGGTTAGCCGCTGGCCGGAGGGCGAGATGACGCTTGGCCCCAAGGTGTGCGTCTATGTGCATTGGGACGGCGGCGGCGACGTGCGGGACCACGTGCTGCACCATGTGCGCAGCCTGGCGGAGGCCGGGCTGTCCATCGTGTTCGTCACGAACTCCGGCTTCCTGCGGCCTTCCGCCATGGCCGCGTTACAGGGCGTGTGCGCTGGCGTGCTGGTCCGCAGCAACGTCGGGTATGACTTCGGCGCGTGGCGGGAGGGGTTCGAAATCCTGCAATTGCCGCGCCCGGACACCGAGATGGTCGTGATGGCGAACGACAGCGTCTATGGCCCGATGCGTCCGCTGCACGACCTGATCGGCGCGTTCGATTTCGCCCAAGCCGACATCTGGGGATGCACCGAAAGCTGGCAGACCCGCTACCACCTGCAATCCTACCTGGTCGCCTTCAGCCCCCGCGTCGTTGCCAGCGACGCCTGGCGCAGCTTCTGGGCCACCGTGCGGCCGACGTGGTCGAAGATGTGGCTGGTCCGCTTGTATGAGATCGGCCTGACCCAAACCCTGCTCAAGGCCGGCTTCACCTGCCGGGCCGTTTGGCCGTATCAGCGCCTGGTCAACGACCTGGACCCTGACTTGCTGACCGATCACACGGAAGGCGGCCCGAACCTTGCCGACCCGACGATCCGGGCGCGGCAGTACCAAACCCGGCATATCCGCAACCTTGCCGTGCTCCGCATGCCGCTCAACCCAACCAGCGACTTGTGGCGCCAACTGATGCAGACGCAGTTCCCGTTCATCAAGCGGGAGCTGTTGCGGGACAACCCGACCCATGTCCCGGATGTCGCGGAGTGGCGGGATGTCGCCGCGGCGCAATCTGCGATGAGCCTCGGGCCGATCGAGCGGGATCTGCAACGCACGCTGAAGAACAGGACGCCCTAACCGCATCCCCGGGCGTCGTCACGGCTCAGCCGAGCCGCGGAGCCTTGCATCAGGCGGAAAGCTTCTCCAACTCGCGCAGCACGCTTTCGCCCATGACCGAGGTGCCGACCTTCGCGGTGCCCTGCCCCATGACGTCAGCGGTGCGGAGACCGCTCGCCAGCACGTTGGTGCAGGCGCGCTCGATCAGCGCGGCCTCTTCCTCCATGTCGAAGGAGTAGCGCAGCAGCATGGCGAAGCTCAGCATCTGGCCCATCGGGTTGGCGATGCCCTTGCCCGCGATGTCGGGCGCGCTGCCGTGGATCGGCTCATACAGCGCATGACGGCGGCCGGAGCTGTCAGGGGCGCCGAGCGTCGCCGAGGGCAGCATCCCCAGGCTGCCGGTCAGCATCGAGGCCAGGTCGGACAGCAGGTCGCCGAACAGGTTGGTGGTGACGATCACGTCGAACTGCCGGGGGTTGCGCACCAACTGCATGGCGCAGTTGTCGGCATACATGTGGGACAGCGCGACGTCGCCGTAGTCCCGCTCATGCAGGGCGGTGACGACCTGGCGCCACAGCAGGCCGCTTTCCATGACGTTGGCCTTCTCGACGCTGGTGACGCGGTTCTGCCGCTTGCGCGCCAGCTCGAACGCCACGCGCGCGACCCGCTCGATCTCGTGCGTCGAGTAGGCTTCCGTGTTGATGCCGCGCTGCTGCCCGTCCGGCAGGGTCTCGATCCCGCGCGGCTCGCCGAAGTACAGGCCCCCCGTGCTTTCCCGAACGATCATCAGGTCGAGGCCGCGGACCACGTCGGGCTTCAGCGTGCTGGCCTCTACCAACGGGTCGAGCACGACCGCCGGGCGCAGGTTGGCGAACAGGCCCAGCTCGCGCCGGAGCGTCAGGATGGCGATCTCCGGACGCATGTCGAAGCCCAGCTTGTCCCAGCGCGGCCCGCCGACCGAGCCGAACAGCACGGCGTCGGCCGCAAGCGCCTTGGCGACCGTCTCCTTGGCGATCGGCGTGCCGCGTTGGTCGATGCTGGCACCGCCGACCAAGTCCTCGCTGATGTCAAAGCTGACGCTGCGCCGGCGCTCCATCCAGTCGATCACCCGGCGGACCTCGCGCATCACTTCCGGGCCGATCCCGTCCCCGGGAAGCACCAGCAGCTTCTTGTTGGCAGCCATGTCGTGTGTCCTAAGTGGCGGTGATGCCGGGCATCCAGGGTGCCTGCCGGCGAAGGCGGTCCTCAAAGGCGTCGATGGCCGGGCCGCGCTGCATGGTCTGGCCGATATCATCGAGGCCGTTCAGCAGCAGGTGCCGGCGCAGCGCGTCCACGGCGAACGGGATCTCCTCGCCGTTCGGACGCACCACGACTTGGCGGGGGAGGTCGATGGTCAGGCGCGCGTTCCCGCCCATGCGGGCGTCGTCCATCAACCGGTCGCACACCTCGCGCGGCAGGGCGATGAGCAGGATGCCGTTCTTGAAGCAGTTGGTGTGGAAGATGTCCGCGAAGCTCGGCGCGATCACGCAGCGTATGCCGAAATCCAGCAGCGCCCAGGGCGCATGCTCGCGCGACGAGCCGCAGCCGAAGTTCTCATGCGCGATCAGCACCTCGGCGTGGCGGTACGGCTCGGTGTTCAGCACGAAGTCCGGGCGCTCGGCGCCAGCGTCGTCGAAGCGCAGCGTGTCGAACAGGTGCGCGCCCAGGCCGGTGCGCTTGATGGTCTTGAGGAAGCGGGCCGGGATGATCTTGTCGGTGTCGACGTTGGCGAGCGGCAGCGGCGCCGCGATGCCGGTCAGCACGGTGAAGGGCTGCATCACGCCAACTCCCGCACGTCGGTCAGGCGGCCGGTGACGGCGGCGGCGGCGGCCATGGCGGGCGACAGCAGGTGGGTCCGCCCGCCGGGGCCTTGCCGCCCCTCGAAGTTGCGGTTGCTGGTGCTGGCGCAGCGCTGGCCGGGCTTGAGCTTGTCAGGGTTCATGCCCAGGCACATGCTGCACCCGGCCTCGCGCCACTCGAACCCGGCGTCCAGCATGACCCGGTCCAGGCCCTCCGCCTCCGCCTGCTGCTTCACCAGGCCGCTGCCCGGCACCACCAAGGCGCGCACGCCGGGGGCCACGTGCTTGCCGCGCGCCACCTGAGCGGCGGCGCGGATGTCCTCGATGCGGCCGTTGGTACAACTGCCGATGAACACGACATCGACCGGGATGCTCGACAGCTCCTGGCCGGGGGTCAGCGCCATGTAGTCGAGCATGCGCTGCATCTGCGCCCGGGCGGCCCCGTCCGCGACAGAGGCCGGGTCGGGCACGGCGCCAGTGATCGGCAGCACGGTTTCCGGGCTGGTGCCCCAAGTGACCATGGGCGCGATCTCCGACGCATGCAGCGTCACGACCCGGTCGTACTGCGCGCCGGGATCGGACGGCAGAGTGCGCCAGTACTCTACCGCGTGGTCGAACGCCTCGCCCTGCGGCGCGTAAGGACGGCCCTTGACGTAGGCGAAGGTGGTCTCGTCCGGCGCGATCATGCCGGCGCGGGCGCCGGCCTCGATGCTCATGTTGCAGACCGTCATGCGTCCGGCCATGTCCAGCCCGCGCACGGCCTCCCCGGCATACTCGATCACGTGGCCGGTGCCGCCGGCCGTGCCGATGCGGCCGATCACCGCGAGCACCAGGTCCTTGGCGGTGACGCCGGGCGCCAGGGGTCCATCGACCTGGACCAGCATGTTCTTCGCCGGCTTCTGCAGCAGCGTTTGCGTCGCGAGGACGTGCTCGACCTCCGACGTGCCGATGCCGAAGGCCAGGGCGCCCATCGCGCCGTGGGTGCTGGTGTGGCTGTCGCCGCAGACGATGGTCATGCCCGGCAGGCTGATGCCCTGCTCCGGCCCGATGATGTGCACGATGCCCTGACGCGCGTCCCGCACGGGGAAATACGGCACGCCGAACTCGGCGACGTTGGCCTCCAGCGTCTCGACTTGGATACGGCTTTCGGGTTCGGCGATGCCTTGGCTGCGGTCGCTGGTCTGGATGTTGTGGTCCACCACCGCGATGGTCGCATCCGGCCGGCGCACCGCGCGGCCGGGCCCCCCCCCGCCCGCGAAACCCCGCCGGGGGGTGGCCGCATGGACCAGCTGGCCGGGGCTATAAAGCACC
>CAXUJE010000088.1:0-10628 GCA_964251035.1 uncultured Acetobacteraceae bacterium | reverse complement strand
GGGGGTGGGGGGGGGGGGGTGGGTGGGGGGCCCCCCCCCCGCCGGGGCCCCCCCCGGGCGCGCCCCCCGGGCGCCCGCCCAGCCGCAGGCCCTCGAACGCCTGCGGGCTGGTGACCTCATGCACGAGATGCCGGTCGATATACAGCACGCAGGTGCCGTCATCGAGGCGCTCGACGACGTGGCTTTCCCAGACCTTGTCGAACAGGGTCCTGGCTGTTTCCGCCATGAGGGTCTCCTACCTTGACTACTCTGCCGCTGCTGCCGGCGTGGCGGGCGGGGTGGCCATCGACGTGACCTCGCGCGCGCGCTCGGCGATGCGGGCGGACTTGCCGCTGCGGCCGCGCAGGTAATACAGCTTGGCCCGGCGCACGTCGCCACGGCGGACCACCACGATCTCGGCGATCGTCGGCGCATACAGCGGGAACACCCGCTCCACGCCCTCGCCGTAGCTGATCTTGCGCACGGTGAAGTTGCTGTTCAGGCCCTTGTTCGAGCGGGCGATGCAGACGCCCTCATAGGCCTGCACACGAATGCGCTCGCCCTCGACGACCTTGACCATGACTTTCAGCGTGTCGCCGGGCTGGAACGCGGGCACGGGCCGGATGGCGGTGAGCTTGGCGACCTGCTCCGCCTCGAACTGCTGGATGATGTTCATGGGTGTCGTCCTTTCTGGAAGATTAGTTATGGCCCGGCGGGCGCGCTGTCCATGCGGGCGCGCCACAGGTCCGGCCTGCGTGTGCGTGTGACCTGCTCGGCCTGCGCCCGGCGCCAGGCCGCGATGGCGGCATGGTGGCCGGAGAGCAGCACGTCGGGCACGCTGCGGCCCTGCCATTCGGCGGGCCGGGTGTAGTGCGGGTATTCCAGCAGCCCGGCGCTGAAGCTTTCCTCCTCGGCGCTGGCCTCGGCGCCCATGACGCCGGGCAGCAGACGGACGCAGGCGTCCAGCAGCACGAGGGCGGGCAGCTCGCCGCCGGACAGCACGTAGTCGCCGATGCTGACCTCCTCGGCGTCCCGGGCATCCAGCACGCGCTGGTCCACGCCCTCGTAGCGCCCGCAGAGCAGCCGAGCTCCCGGTCCCCTGGCCAGCGCACGCACGCGGTCCTGGACCAACGGCCGGCCACGCGGGGTAAGATAAAGGAGCGGCCGGCCATCATCGGGTCCGATAGCGGCGTCCAGCACGTCCGGGCGCATCACCATGCCCACGCCGCCGCCGAACGGGGTGTCGTCCACCGTGCGGTGCCGGTCCGTCGCCGCATCGCGGATATCCCGTACCTCCAACCGCCACAGCCCGACCGAGAGCGCGCGCCCGGCCAGCGACTGCCCGAGCGGCCCGGGGAACATCGGCGGGAACAACGTCAGGACGGTCGCGTGCCAGCTCATTCCGCTGCCCGCGCCTCGTCCGGCACCAGCACCTCGTCCGGCGGGACCACGACCAGCGTTCCGGCCGCCAGGTCGATGTCCGGCACGCAGGCTTGGGTGAAAGGCAGCAGCAGCGGCGCCATGCCCTCCCGCTCGATCTCCAGGCTGGTTCCCGCGCCGTAGTCATGCACGACCGCCACGCGCCCCAGTGGCCGGCCCGAGCGGTCCAGCGCCGCCATGCCGACCAAATCCGCCAAGTAGAACTCGTCGGGGTCCGGAGGCGGCAGGCGGCCGCGCTCGACGTAGAGCCGGGTGTTGGTCAGGCGCTCCGCCGCGCTGCGGTCCCCCAGGGCGCGGCCCTCGGCGTCCAACAGCGCCGCCACCCCATCCCCGCGCCAAGCCAGCGTCCAAGCCCGGCCGCTGTCGTCCAGCAGCGGCCCGTAGCCCGCAAGGTCAGCCGGGTCCGCGGTGTAGCTGTGGACGCGCACCAGCCCCCGCACCCCATGCGGCCGGCCGACGACGCCCATCAGGATGCGGCGGCCCGTCACATCAGCCGGCGGCCTTCGCCGCGCGCTCCTGCGCCTTCTTCTTCGGCGCGGACTGGACGGGCTGCTCGCGGTAGGCGGGCATCGGCGCCAGGCCGGCATGGCCGAGGAACTTCGCCACCCGCTCGGTCGGCAGCGCGCCCTGGCCGACCCAGTGCTGGATACGTTCGCCTTCCAGACGCACGCGGTCCTCGTGCTGCGCCGGCAGCATCGGGTTGTAGCTGCCGACCTTCTCCAAGAAGCGCCCGTCGCGCGGGCTGCGGCTGTCGGCGATCACGATGTGGTAGTACGGGCGCTTCTTCGCGCCGGCCCGCGCAAGGCGAATCTTGAGACCCATCAAATGTTCCTTCGTAGTTGGTTAATAGGGGCGGCGCTGCTGCTGCTTGGGCATCAGCGCGCCCATGCCCTGCCGCATCAGCCCCTTCTGCCCCAGCTTGTTCATGCGCTTCATCATCGTGGACATGTCGTCGAACTGCTTGAGCAGGCGGTTGATCTCCTGCACGCTGGTGCCTGACCCGGCGGCGATGCGCTTCTTGCGGCTCGCCTTGATCACGTCGGGCGCGCGCCGCTCCTTCATCGTCATGGAGGAGATGATCGCCGCCTGCCGCTTCAAAATGCCTTGGTCGAGGTTCGCGTCCTCGATCTGCGCCTTCATCTTGCCAATGCCGGGCAGCATGCCGAGGATGCCGGACAGGCTGCCCATCTTGCTGATCTGCTTGAGCTGCTTCGCGTAGTCGTCGAGGTCGAAGGTCCCGCGCACCATCTTGCGCGCGAGCTTCTCCGCCTCTTCCTCATCCAGCGTCTCACCGGCGCGCTCCACCAGGCCGACGATGTCGCCCATGCCGAGGATGCGGCCGGCGACGCGCTCCGGATGGAACTCCTCCAGCGCGTCCAGCTTCTCGCCGGAGCCGGTCAGCTTGATCGGCGCCCCGGTGATCTGACGCATCGACAGCGCGGCGCCGCCGCGGGCGTCGCCGTCCATCCGGGTCATCACGATGCCGGTCACGCCGACCGCGTCGTTGAAGGCGCGGGCGGTGTTGACCGCGTCCTGGCCGGTCATGGCGTCCACGACGAGCAGGGTCTCCGCCGGGCTGGTCGCCTCGCGGACGGCGCGCACCTCGTCCATCAGCGCCTGGTCAATCGACAGCCGCCCGGCGGTGTCGAGGATCACCACGTCGAACACCTCGCGCCGCCCGGTGTCCATGGCGCGCCGGGCGATCTCCACCGGGGTCTGGCCCGCCACGATCGGCAGGGAGGCGACGCCGGCCTGCTGCGCCAGTTGCTGCAATTGCAGTTGCGCCGCCGGGCGCTGGGTGTCGAGGCTGGCGAGCAGCACCCGCTTGCGGTCGCGCCGGAGCAGGCGCAGCGCGATCTTGCCGGAGGTCGTGGTCTTGCCGGACCCTTGCAGCCCGACCATCAGGATCGGCACCGGCGCCGAGACGTTGAGGTTGAGCGGCACGGCGCCGGCGCCGCCCAATGCCTCGACCAGCACGTCGTTGACGATCTTGATGACGAGCTGGCCGGGGCTGACGCTTTCCAGCACCTCGGCGCCCAGGCTGCGCTCGCGCACCGTGTTCACGAAGTCGCGCACCACGGGGAGCGCCACGTCGGCCTCAAGCAGTGCCAGGCGCACCTCGCGCAACGCGTCGGCGATGTCGGCCTCGTTCAGCGCACCGCGGCTGCGCAGCCGGTCGAACACTCCGGAAAGCTTGCCCGACAGCGTGTCGAACATCACGTCACCCCAACGAAAAAGGCGTCGCTGCGCGAACCTTCGCGGAGCGACGTCATAACTAAGGACCTTACCTAGGACCCTTGGGTCCTGACTGTCAAATGGGCGACGGCCCGGAATGCCGCATCAGCGCGGCGCCAGCACCATGATCATCTGCCGGTTTTCCATGCGCGGCATCTGCTCCACCTTGGTCGCCGTTTCCAGCTCGTTGCGGATGCGCTCCAGCACCTTGATGCCGATGTCCTGGTGCGCCATCTCGCGCCCGCGGAAGCGGAGCGTCACCTTGACCTTGTCGCCTTCCTCGATGAAGGACTTCATCGCGCGCATCTTCACCTGGTAGTCGTTCTCGTCGATGTTTGGGCGCACCTTGATCTCTTTGATCTCGATGACCTTCTGCTTCTTCTTGGCCTCGTTCTTCTTTTTTTGCTGCTCGTACTTGAACTTGCCGTAATCCAGGATCTTGACGACCGGCGGGTCGGCGTTCGGGCTGATCTCAAGCAGGTCAAGGCCCACCGCGTAGGCGCGCAGGATGGCGTCGCGGGCGGTCATCACGCCCTGCATCTCGCCCGTCTCGTCGATCAGGCGGACTTGAGGAACGCGGATGTCCTCGTTGACGCGGGGTCCGTCGCGGGACGGGGCTGCGGCGGTCATGGGTCCTCGGGCTATTGTACTCTCCTTTAGCGGTTCAGGCGCAAAGCGCAGTATTGGACCAGCGCCGGGTGCGGATCAAGAAAATCAGCGCGGCGCAAGCCCACTCCTTAAATCGGGAGGCGCCGCCTCGGCTGCAAGCCGCGCCACGGCGTCCTCCAGCCCTAAAACCTCCTGCGCCTCCCCGCCCAGACGGCGCAGCGCCACGGTCCGCTGCTCCGCCTCGCGACGGCCCACCACGAGGATGGCCGGGACGTGCGCCAGGCTGTGCTCGCGGACCTTGGCGTTGATCTTCTCGTTCCGCGTATCGACCCGGACCTCCAGCCCGCGCATCCGCAGCGCCAGCGCCACGTCGGTGGCGTAGTCGGCCGCATCCGACACGATGGAGGCGACCACGACCTGCACCGGCGCCAGCCAGAGCGGGAAGCGCCCGGCATACTGCTCGATCAGGATGCCCAGGAACCGCTCGAAGCTGCCGAGGATCGCCCGGTGCAGCATGACCGGGCGCTGCCGCGTGCCGTCCTCCGCCACGTATTCGGCGTCCAGCCGCTCCGGCAGCACGAAGTCCACCTGCAGGGTGCCGCACTGCCAGTCGCGGCCGATGGCGTCGCGCAGTACGAACTCCAGCTTGGGGCCGTAGAACGCCCCTTCCCCCGGGTTGAGTTCATACTCCACCCCGGCCGTGGCGCAGGCCTCCTTCAACGCCCCTTCCGCCCGGTCCCAGGTGGCGTCCGTGCCGGCACGCGCCGCCGGGCGGTCGCTGAACTTCACGCGGAAGCTGTCGAACCCGAAATCACGATACACGGACGACAGCAGCGCCACGAAGGCCACCGTCTCGCCCGCGATCTGCGCTTCCGTGCAGAAAATGTGCGCGTCGTCCTGGGTGAACGCCCGCACCCGCATGATGCCGTGCAGCGCGCCGGACGGCTCGTAGCGGTGGCAGGCGCCGAACTCCGCCATGCGCAGCGGCAGCTCGCGGTAGCTGCGCAGCGCGTGGCGGAAGATCAGCACGTGGCACGGGCAGTTCATCGGCTTCAAGGCGAGCGTCGTGTCCTCGTCCTCGACCCGGGCGATGAACATGTGCTCCTTGTAGTTGTCCCAATGCCCGCTCGCTTCCCATAAGCGGCGGTCCACGAGCTGCGGCGTCCGCACCTCCTGGTAGCCGGACGCCTCCAGCCGGCGGCGGATGTAGTTCTCCGCCGTCCGGTACAGCGTCCAGCCCTTGGGATGCCAGAACACGCTGCCTGTGGCCTCCTCTTGGATGTGGAACAGGTCCATCTCGCGGCCGATGCGGCGGTGGTCGCGGCGCTCCGCCTCTTCCAGTTGGTGCAGGTAGGCGTCCAGCTCCTTCTGGTCGCGCCAAGCCGTGCCGTAGATCCGGCTCAGCATGGCGTTGCGGTGGTCCCCGCGCCAGTAGGCGCCCGCGACCTTCATCAGCTTGAACGCCGTGCCCACGTCCCCGGTGCCGCGCATGTGCGGGCCGCGGCACAGGTCGATCCAGTCGCCCTGCTTATACAGCGTGATCGTCTCGCCCGGCGGCAGGTCGCGGATCAGCTCGGCCTTGTAGGCCTCGCCCCGGGCGCCGAAGAAACGCATCGCTTCCTCGCGGTCCCACACCTGGCGCTCGAACGGGGCGTTGCGGGCCACGATCTCCCGCATCCGCGCCTCGATGGCGGCAAAGTCCTCCGGGGTGAACGGTTCGTTCCGGGCAAAGTCGTAGTAGAAGCCGTTCTCGATGCTGGGACCGATGGTGACTTGCGTGCCGGGATACAGGCCCTGCACCGCCTCCGCCAGCACGTGCGCGGCGTCGTGACGGATCATGCCGAGCGCCTCCGGGTCGCGCCGGGTCACGAAGGTGATCGCCGTGTCCCCCTCGATCAGGCGGGACAGGTCGGACAGCGCGCCGTCAACATTCATGGCGAGCGCCGCACGGGCCAGGCCGGGACCGATGGCGGCGGCGATCTCGGTGCCCGTCACCGGTGCGTCGAAGCGGCGAACCGAGCCGTCGGGCAGGGTGATGGCGGGCATGGCGTGGGCCTTTCGTGGACGGACTTGATGCTTCCTATGGCCTTGGGGCGGCACCGCCGCAACCCCGGCCAACGCGCGTCAGGCCAGCAACTCCCGATACACGTCCAAGGTGGCGCCCTGCATCGCTGCAACCGTGTAATGGGCCAGGACGCTGGCCCGCGCCCGCGCGCCCAGTGCCAGGCGGTCGGATGGCTGCATAGACAGCGCGTGGTCCAGCGCCGCTGCCAGCGCGCCTGCATCGCCCGGCGGCACGCGCCATCCCGTGACCCCATGCTCGACGGTTTCAGCGGCGCCGCCGTGGTCGGTCGCGATCACCGGACGCGCCATCGCCTGCGCCTCGATGACCGCGCGGCCGAAGCCCTCGGGTTCGAGCGAGGCGCTGACCACCACGTCCGCCAAAGCGAGCGCGGCCGGCATGTCGTCGCAGTGCCCGACCAAGCGCAGGCGGCTGGCCAGCCCAAGCGCCTGGGCCTGAACTTCCAGTTGCTTGGCAAAATGCTTGCGTCCCTGCGCCGCGCCGACCAGGACGCAGCAGGCGTCCGTGCGGGCGAGACGGGCCATGGCGTCGATCAGCACGGCGGCACCCTTCCAGCGGGTAAGGCGCGCGGGCAGCATCACGACCGGCGCGCCGTCCGGCACGCGCCAGGCCGCGGCGAGCCGGGCGACCTGCGGGCCGGTGATGCGGGCGGGGTCGAACAGCGTGGGATCGACTCCGCGCGGGATGACGCGGATGCGGGACGGCTCGACGTCGTGCCGGGTGGCAAGCAGGGCCGCGACGAAGCGGCTGATGGCGATCACCCGGTCGCCCTTGGCCATCACGGCGTTGTAGCGCCGTTTGCCGGGCATCCCTTCGTTGTAAACGCCGTGGTATGTGGTCACGAACCACGCGCCCGTGCGGCGGGCCGCGAGCAGGGCGGACCAGGCAGGCGCGCGGGACCGGGCGTGGACGATGGCGACGCGCTCGGCTCGGACGAGGCGGCCCAGGCGGCCGGCATTGAGCCAGATCGTCGCCGGGTTCTTGCTCGCCAGCGGCATGCGGACGTGCCGCCCACCGGCCCGCTCCACCGCGGCCACCAGTCGTCCGCCCTCGCTCGCCACCAGCGCGGTGCCGCCGGCGTCGGCGATGGCCTGAGTGACCTCCACGGTGCCCCGCTCCACGCCGCCGGTGTCGAGCGAGGGGAGCACTTGCAGTACGGCGGCGCTGGGTGGAAGGACGGGCATGGGGGCCGTATAACACGCGGGCGGCTCGGAGGCGGTGTATGCAGCAGGAATCGGCTCAGCAGGCCGGCGAAACGGACCGGGGTGATGGCGTGGCGCTGGCCTGGGTGCGGACGCCCGGGCACGGACCGACAACCGTGTTCCTGCCGGGCTACAGGAGCGACATGACCGGCACGAAGGCGATGCTGACCGAGGCGTTTTGCGCCGGGCACGGGATGGCGTGCCTTCGGCTGGACTACTCCGGCCATGGCGCCAGCGGCGGCGCCTTCACCGATGGCACGGTCGGGCGCTGGACAGACGAGGCGCTGACGCTGATCGACCGCTTGACCAAAGGGCCGCTGGTCCTGGTCGGATCGAGCATGGGCGGCTGGATCGCCTTGCTGGCGGCGCTGGCCCGGCCGGAGCGCATCGCTGGGCTGATCGGGATCGCGGCGGCGCCGGATTTCACCGAGGAGCTGATGTGGCAGGCCATGATGCCGGACGAACGCGCCCGGCTGGAGCGCGACGGCGTGCTGCACGTTCCCAGCCAGTATGGCGATCCCACCCCGGTCACGGCCGCCCTCATCGCGGATGGCCGCACCCGGCTGCTGCTGGACCGGCCGATTCCGCTGCAGTGTCCGGTGCGCCTGCTGCACGGGCAGCGGGACCTGGACGTGCCATGGCAGACGGCGCTGCGCCTGGCGGAGCGGCTGAAATCGGAGGATGTACAGGTCATATTGATCAAGGACGGCGACCACCGGCTGTCCCGCCCGTCCGACCTGGCACTATTGAGGCGGGCGCTCGGCGACCTCCTGCTGGAGGATGGCGCGTAGCCCCTCCCGATAGGTCGGGTACCGCCAGCGCAGCTCGAGCTGCGCCTGCGTCTTCCCGCTGCGGACCCGGCGGTTCTCGCTCCAGAAGCTCCGCCCCATCGCGCTCATGCCGCCCACGGCCTCGGCGAAGGGGACCAGCGGCGGCGGCGTCATGCCCAGCAGGCGCGCGGCCTCGGCGGTCACGTCCGCGCTGGCCGCCGGCTCGTCGTCGGCCAGGTTCAGCACGCGCGGACCCGGCGCACGCTCCTGCTGCATGGCGGCCAGCACCGCGGCGGCGATGTCGTCGCGGTGGATGCGGCCGAACAGGTGGCCGGGTTTCAGCACGCGCCGGGCTTGCCCGCTGCGCAGGTCATCGAACGCCGACCGGCCAGGTCCATAGATGCCAGCCACCCGGAACAGGTCAACCGGGCGGCCCGGAAGCGCCGCGACCCATGCCTGTTCCGCCGCGACCCGGCGCCGCGCCCGCGACTGGGTGGGCGCTACCGGCGTGTCCTCGTCCACCCAGCCGCCATCGCGGTCGCCGTAAACGCCGGTTGTGGAAAGATACCCGGCCCAGCGCAGCCGCGGGCTTGCGCGGACCGCGGCGCCGTAGCGGGCCAGCGCCGGGTCGCCGTGTTCATCCGGGGCTGCCGTTTGCAGGACATGTGTGGCCTCGGTCAACGGCGCCGCAGCCTCGGCGAAATTGATCAGGGTAACGCCTGGCGGGGCTAAGCGGCCGGAGGGGCTCCGGCTTGTTGCGGTCACTCGCCAGCCCAATGCCGCTGCGCCCACGGCAATGGCCGTTCCTGTGTAGCCCAGTCCGAACAGGATTAGATTTGCTTCAACCATCCCGCATCCTACCCGGTTTGCCCATGCGCGCGAGCCAGGGTATGTTTACAGCAGGATGAATATACGGATGGTGTTTGTCGGCGGCGGGGTTTTGGCCATGTTGGCCGCAATGGGCGGCGGTTCGAATCGCGATCACAAGCTCATCCCAGCGAGCAAAGCGGAAAGCCTGCAGGGGGCGGCCAAGCAAGGCCTGCCGCGTATTGCACAGGGTGAGGACTATGATCGCTGCCTTGGCATGCTGAGCACCGATCCACAGGGAGCTTATGCCTTCGCTGACGCTTGGGAAGCCACCGGAGGCGGAGACGGCGCCACGCATTGCCGCGCGCTTGCTGAGATCACCCTGGGCGCGCCTGAAAAGGGTGCAGAGATGATGGAGAAGCTGGCCAATGCCAGCCAAGGACAGGCGGCGGCCCGGGCTGGTCTCTATGGACAGGCGGACCAGGCTTGGTTGATGGCAGGAGAACCCAGCAGGGCATTTGGCGCGGCGACCCTTGCTTTGTCGTTAAGTCCTGATGACCCAGGCCTGCTGATTGATCGATCCATCGCCTCGGCCAGCCTTGAGCGTTACGACGAAGCCGTAGATGATTTGACTCGCGCGCTCGACCTTGATCCGCACCGGGTTGATGCCTTGGTATTCCGCGGCGCAGCCTGGCGGCATTTGAACCAAATGGGATTGGCGCAGGACGATATCGACCGCGCCTTTGCTTTGGATTCAGAGAATGCCGACGTATTGCTGGAGCGCGGGATCTTGCGCCAGCGCCGGGGTGACCGTGACGGCGCCCGGCGGGATTGGGAGCATGCCATCGCTTTGGCGCCCAGCAATGCAACGGGTGATCTGGCGCAGCAAAACCTGTCGTTGCTTGAGGCGGGGCCGAGCCGGCGCTAACCATCCACCCCATCAGTGACGGTCTTTTGGGCCGGGTTTCAGGAGTTTCGACGTTTATGAGTGGCTTCAAGGGCAGCAAGTTTACCGACCGTGCGGAGGCTGCTGCGGCGGCCAAGAAGGCGATGCTTGAGAAGTTCCGTGCCAAGCCGGCGCCGGATGACCCCGCAGTCTTGGCACGCGCCGCAGAACGCAAGGCGATTGCCGAGGCGCGGGCAGTCCGTGCGGCGGAACGTCAGAAAATTCGGGAAATCGAAGAGGCTCGGCGGATTGCGGAAGACCAAGCGCGTCTTGCCGAATTGGCAGCGCAAGCTGCGGCAGAAGCGCAACGCAAGGCCGAGCAGGCAGCACGAGACGAAGAGATCAAGGCTCAGCGCAAGGCAGAGCGGGATGCTCGCTATGCTGCACGCAAAGCAAGACGTTGAAGCTAAACCTTAGTGAAAGCTTGAGGCAGCATGACATGCAAAAGCGCTACACTATTTAATATAGTATAGCGCTTCTAGATATCTGTCTATCTAAAGGGGAGAGTTCTAACCGGAGATAGCCGCGGAGGTTTTGGCATAGGCGGCGTAGTTTGC
>CAXUJE010000087.1:0-16191 GCA_964251035.1 uncultured Acetobacteraceae bacterium | reverse complement strand
CCAGCGTTAAGCCGACCTCGCGAGGTCGAAGCTCGTCACAGGACGGGTGCCCGCATCTTCGGCCGACCATGCGAACTCCGGCCGCTGCTGCGTTGGCCGCTCGGGTGCGCGCATCCAGTAACCGGAGCCGCGGATGCTCTGGATCAGCACGCCGCCATCGACGTCCAAAGGCAGCTTCTGCCGCAGGTTGAAGACGAGCTGGTCCACGCTGCGGTCCTCCGGCCGCCATGGGCGACGCAGCGCTGCCGCCGAGAGCCGGTCGCGCGTCACCGCATTGCCGCCGGCACGGGCAAAGGTCTCCAAAGCCGTGAACTCCGCCGACGTGAGATTGATCCGCTTTCCCTCCGGCGTGTGGACGCTGCGGTTCTGCAGGTTGATGCGGATCGGCCCCACGGCCAGCACGGCCTCGGCGCTCGGCAGTGCGAAATGGCTTTTGCGGACGTTGACCCGGCGGTGCACGGCGCGGATCCGCGCGATCATGTCGCGCAGTGTCGGCGGCTTCGCCAGGTAGTCGTCGGCCCCCAGTTCAAGGCTGGCAACTCGCGCCGCCTCGTCCTCGACGCCGGCCAGCACGATCACGCCGCAGTTCCGCGGCTCCACGAGGTGTCCAACCAAGACGGTGCTGTCGACATCGGCCAGGCCCAAGCCAACAAGCACGATGTCCGGCGAAAGCCGCGCGCTGAGCGCCAGCCCCGTCGTGCTGTCCCGCGCCCACACGGCCTGAATGCCGGCCTCTTCAAGCCCGGACACGAGAGTGCGGACGGTGGAGACGTCGGATTCAATCAACAGGACCTTTGGATCGACCAAGGAGCCTTCTGCAGCCAGCGTCACTGTGCCCATCGCGAACATCTCCGTTCTGATATGTTGCGGAAACGATATCACGGAAATGTGTGCTGCACAGTGAAATATGGCTGGAAAGGCGTTAAAAGTTTGTTGTGCTCAACTTCCGGTTATAATCCCGCGACATTAACGATGCGAGAAGTGAACCGACCCTGGATTAACGATGGCGCGGGAATTGCACCATCCGGCCCAGGCTCTCGTCATACAAGGCGTAGCTCGGCGCCATCAGCGCCTCTCGTAACGTGAGCACGCGAGCCGTGCCGAACAACTCCTCGCAGGCCTCATGGCAGGCGCGCAGGCGATAGTTCGGCACACGCGGCACGAGGTGGTGCACGTGATGGTAGCCGATATTGCCGCTGAACCAGCGCAGCACGGATGGCAGCTTCAGGAACGAGCTGCCTCGGATCGCGGCGGCGATGGCGCTCCACTCCGAACTATGGGTCCAGTGAGCATCCTCGAAACGGTGCTGGATGCTGAACAGCCACACCCCGATGATCGCCGCGACCGCGATCACCGGGAGCTGGATGACCAGCACGGGCCAGATGCCGAGGGGAAGGATCATCGCCGCGAGGACGGCCGCGATCAGCGCGTTCGTCAGGTAAACGGCCCGCCGCTCGCTCACCCAGGCGCGCGGCGTCTCGAACGGCATGCGGTACAGCACCAGGAAAACGAGCGGCGGGATGACCAGATGGGCGATCACTGGATGCCGCACGGTGCGGGCCATCCACCGCTTCGACGGCGACATGGCTTCGTATTCCTGGACGGTCAGGCATGTCGAGTAGATGTCGCTCGTCATGTCGCGCCGGTCGAGGTTGTTCCACATCGCGTGGTGCTGCGCGTGGTGGCGGCGCCAGTTGGTGAACGGCGTCAGCGTCGCCAGGCTGCACAGCACGCCGACCACGAAGTTGGCCCGGCGCGACTGGAAGAAGGCGCCGTGCCCGCAATCGTGCTGGATGATGAACAGCCGCACCACCAGCCCGGCCGCCGGCAGCACGAGGGCAAGGCTGAGCCAGACGGACACCTGATAGGCGACGTACATCAGCGCCAGCACTGCCAGGTAGGCAGCGCCGGTTGAGGCGAACTGCCACATGCTGTGCGCCAGGAGCGGCGACTGGAACGTGGCGGCCCGGCGCAGCAGGGATCGGCCGGGCATTCGGGACGCCCTGCCCTCCGGCGCCGAGTCGATAGGCATCGTGGAGAGCGGCGCCGAAAAAGACGCAGATGACATGGCCAGAATTCCTCGAGTACCGGCAACCCGGTGGGCGTGCGGCGAGACCACCGTCGCGAAAGACGCAAGGCTGGTCCCGCAATGTAGCATGGAGGTTGGGCGCTTCGGCGGAAATTCCAGCGTCTAGGAAAGGTTTAACAGCAACGACTTCAGGTATGCGCTCTCGGGCAAGCCGGGATGGACGGGGTGGTCGGGGCCGGCCGCGCCGGTGTGGACGATGCGCGCCTCCCGCCTGGCCCGCAGGACGGCTGAACTCACCTGGGCGGCGAACAAGTCCAGCGGAGCATGGTGGCTGCATGACGCCACGAACAGGAACCCGCCGGGCTGGACCAGCGGCGCCGCGAGCCGGGTCATGCGGCCGTAGGCGCGCAGGCCGGCTTCCTGGTCCTTGCGCGACTTGGCAAAGGCTGGCGGGTCGCAGACGACGATGTCGAAGCGCTCGCCATCCGCGGCCAGCGCCGCCATGGCCTCGAAGGCATCGCCGCGCCGTGCTGACACCCGGCTGTCCAACCCGTTCGCCTCGGCCGCCCGCAGCGCAAGGTCCAGCGCGGGCTGGCTGCTGTCCACCAGGAGAACGGCGGCGGCACCGACGGCGGCGGCCCGCAATCCAAAAGCCCCGGTATGGCAGAACACGTCCAGCACGCGGGCACCGGGGGCAAGGAAGGCGACCTGATCCCGGTTGGGCCTTTGGTCAAAGAAGAAGCCGGTCTTCTGGCCCGATAACGGGTCGATCGGGAAGCGCACGCCCCCTTCCTCCGCCCTCGCCCAGGCATCTGTTCCGTGCAGCAGGCGCACCTCCTGCGACAGTCCTTCCTGCAGGCGCGCGGCGCTGTCGTTGCGCGCCACGATGGCGCGGAGCGGCAGCAAGTCCAGCAGCGCCGAGACGACTTCCGGCAGCAGGCGGTCCATACCAGCGGTGTTGGCCTGCACGACGGCCACTTCGCCGAAGCGGTCCACGACCAGCCCGGGCAGGCGGTCGGCCTCGGCATGCACCAGGCGGTGCTGCGTCCCGGGAGCAACCCGGGCGCGGAACGCGACGGCATCCGCGATCCGTGCCCGGACCCAGGCCGCGTCGATGGCAGCATCGGGATCGCGGTCGAGCAGCCGGGCGGCGATCAGGCTGTGCGGGTTGAACATGAAGGTGCCGTAGCGCCAGCCGCCGTCGCCCTCGATGCGGACCGGCGCGCCGGCGGGCCAAGTCCGGTGCTCGGGCGTTATCGCGATCTCGTTGCTGAACGCCCAAGGATGCCCGGCTTTCAGGCGGCGGTCCTGCCGGGGCTTCAGGCGGAGCAACGGGTGCGGCATGCGGCCGGGTTAGCAGCCCAGTCAGCGGACGTAAACGCGGACCTCCTGCTCGGCAAGGCCTGCTTCGGGCCGGGCAAACAGGCGCACCCGGGCGGGCGGCACGCCTTGAGCTGCGATGGCGCGGGCGACCGTGCCCGCCTCGGCGCTGGAGGATGCCGCTTCCTCGTCAAGCCTAGTCTCCGTGCCGCCGGGCAGCATGGCCACCACGTCGAACACCACGTCCGGCTTGCGGCGACGGGCCGCAATGACGGCCTGGCGCACCGCATCCTGCACCGGCTGGCCGGGACGCAGGGTCAACAGCGGCGGCGGCCCCGGCGGCGCCGCCACCGCCGTGGCTTCAGGGGCCGCGGGGATGACCGGCACCGCACGGGCCGTGGGGTTGAAAGTGTTCTGGTCGATCAGCGTGCAGCCCGGCAGCGCGCCGCCGGCCAGCGCCGCCAGGACCACCGAGGCACGTCGGATCAATGCCGACAATTCGGCGCCCCGCGGTCAAGGACCGTGTTGCGCAGGATGGCGAGGGCAGTCGGCAAAAGGTGCGCCAAAGGCGTCTCCGGGGTTTGCGGGCGGCAGGTTGGCGGGCATGATGGCCGCGATCAAGCGGGACGACAACGATGGACAGCATGGAATGAGCGCCACAAACCAACGGATCGACGGCCGGCGCCTGTGGGACAGCCTGATGGCGATGGCCGAGATCGGCGCGACCGCGAAGGGCGGCGTGCGGCGCCTGGCGCTGGGCGAGATGGACCGTGCCGGGCGCGACCGGTTCCGGGCGGAGTGCGAGCAGGCCGGGCTTGCGGTGCGGGTCGATGCAATGGGCAACATGTTCGCTCGCCGCGCCGGGCAGGACCCCACGCGGCTTCCGGTGCTGTTCGGCAGCCATCTGGACAGCCAGCCCTCCGGCGGCAAGTTCGACGGCGCGCTGGGCGTGCTGGCCGGGCTTGAGGTCATGCGCAGCCTGAAAGACCTCGGCATCACCACGGAGGCGCCGGTCGAGCTGGTGAACTGGACCGACGAGGAGGGCAGCCGCTTCGGCCACAGCCTGATAGGGTCTGGCGTCTGGGCCGGGGTGTACGAGCAGGCGGCAATGGAAGCGCTGACGGACGCCCAAGGCACCACGGTCGGTGCGGCGCTGGATGGCATCGGCTACCGCGGGCCGGAACCCGCCAGCCCCTTCCCGGCCGACGCCTATTTCGAGCTGCACATCGAGCAAGGCCCGATCCTGGAGCGGGAAGGCAAGCAGGTCGGCATCGTGACCGGCGGCCAGGCGCAGGTTTGGTACGATGCGGTCGCCACCGGGCAGGACAGCCACGCCGGCACGACCCCGCCCAGCGCCCGGCGGGACGCGCTGGTCTGCGCCGCCCGGGTGATCGACTTGGTGGACCGCACCATGCGCGCCCGCGGGGAAGACGGGCGCGGCACCGTGGGCCAGCTCCAGGTCCTGCCCAACAGCCGCAACGTCGTGCCGGGCGAGGTCCGGTTCAGCGTCGAGTTCCGCCATCCGGACGCCGCCGAGGTTGACCGGCTGGCTGCGCAGTTCCCGCGGGAGGCCGGCTTCATCGCCCGCGACTGCGGCGTGGCGCTTGAGTTGCGCGAGCTGTTCCGCATCCCGGCCCAGCCGTTCGACCCCGCCTGCATCGAGCTGGTGCGCCAGGCGGCGGCGCGTCTCGGGCTGTCCGCCCGGGAGATCGTCTCCGGCGCGGCGCACGACGCGGTCTATGTCGCGCGGCACGTGCCGACAGCGATGATCTTCACGCCGTGCAAGGACGGGCTGAGCCACAACGAGGCCGAAAGCATCGAACGCGAGGAGGCCGAGGCCGGCTGCCAAGTGCTGTTCGAGGCGGTGGTCGCCCGGGCGAACCGCATGCTGGAGTTCCGTTGAAGGGTAGTGCGGCGTCCAAGGGCGAGGCCGGCCGCCGCAGCGCCTGGCCCATACGTGACCGAGCCATACGTATCCCGCAGGGCTTGCCCACGCGCCGCTCCGCCCGTATAGCGGCCTCCCCTGCGGCGCCTGGGCCGTGGCAAGCGGAGGTTTGATGGAAGGCACGCGCGTTGCTGAACGCTTGGCCCGGGATCGGGTGGGACAGGATGCTCCAGCCCTTCGGGCCCAGGCGAGCATCTTGGCCCGGCCCGCCACGGTCGAGCGCCGGATGGCAGACGCGATCCGCGCCTTGGCGATCGATGCGGTCGAGACGGCAGGCTCCGGCCATCCAGGTATGCCGATGGGCATGGCGGACGTCGCCACCGCGCTGTGGACCAAGCTGCTGCGCTTCGACGCGGCCGACCCCCGCTGGCCGGACCGCGACCGGTTCGTGCTGTCCGCCGGGCACGGTTCCATGCTGCTCTATGCGCTGCTGCACCTGACCGGGCATGCCGGTATGGAGATCGACGTGCTGGAGCGCTTCCGCCAGCTTGACAGCGCCGCCGCGGGGCACCCCGAGCACGGCGAGCACCCGGCGATCGAGACCACGACGGGACCGCTCGGCCAAGGCCTGGCCACCGCGGTCGGCATGGCGCTCGCCGAGCGCATGATGGCGGCGCGCTACGGCAAGAGCCTGGTGGACCACCGCACCTGGGTCATCGCCTCAGACGGCGACCTGATGGAGGGCATCAGCCACGAGGGCGCGAGCCTGGCCGGGCACCTGCGGCTTGAGAAGCTGACGGTGCTTTGGGACGACAACAGCACGTCGAGAGACGGGCCGGCGGCGCTGTCGTCCTCGGACGACCACCTCAAGCGTTTCGCCGCGCTGGGCTGGGCGACGAAGCGGGTGGATGGGCATGATTCCCATCAGGTGCAGGCGGCGCTGTCCCTGGCGCTGCGGTCGAAAAAGCCGACGCTGATCGCCTGCCGCACCATCATCGGCTTTGCCGCGCCGACGGTGGCGGGCACGGCGGCGTGCCACGGAGGGCCGCTGGGCCGCGCGGAGGCCCGGGCCGCCAAGCAGGCGATGGACTGGCACCACCCTCCGTTCAGCATTCCCCCCGACCTGATGCAGCGCTGGGCCGCCGCCGGCCGGCGCGGAACCGCCGCGCGCCGGGCCTGGCTGAAGCGGCTCGCCAAGCACCCGCTACGGGCCGAGTTCGAGCGCGTGATGGCGGGCCGCCTGCCGGAAGCCTGGCATGAGGCGATGGCGGCCCTGAAAGCCGAGTTTGCCGACACCCGCCCGGCGCTCGCCACCCGACAGGCCAGCCAGCGGGCGCTCTTGGCTCTGGCGCCAACGGTTCCCGAACTGGTCGGTGGGTCGGCGGACCTCACCCACTCCAACCTCACGATGGTCCGCGGCATGGCGCCGGTGGCACCTGGCAGCTACGCCGGGCGCTATATGCATTACGGCATCCGCGAGCATGGCATGGCGGCGTGCATGAACGGCCTGGCCCTGCACGGCGGCCTGCTGCCCTATGCCGGCACTTACTTGGTGTTCAGCGACTACATGCGCCCGGCGCTTCGCCTCGCAGCCATCATGCGCCAGCGGGTGATCCATGTCCTGACGCATGACAGCATCGGCGTGGGGGAGGACGGGCCAACGCATCAGCCGATCGAGCAGCTCGCCTCGCTTCGCGCCATGCCCGGCCTGCACCTGATGCGCCCAGCGGACGCGATCGAGACCGCCGAATGCTGGGAGCTGGCAATCCGCCGGTCCGACGGGCCGAGCCTGCTGGTGCTGTCGCGCCAGACCGTGCCGGCACTGCGCGGCGATGCTGCCGAGAACCGCAGCGCCCGCGGCGGCTACGTCCTGGCCGAGGCCAACGGCGCGCGGCAGGGCACCCTGATCGCGACCGGGTCCGAGGTCTCGGTCGCCATCGAGGCCCGGCGCATGCTGGCTGAGGAGGGCATCCCGGTCGCCGTCGTGTCGCTGCCATGCTGGGACCTGTTTGCGCAGCAGGTCGAGAGCTACCATGCCGGCGTCCTGGGCAGCGCCCCCCGCTTCGGCATCGAGGCCGCTTGCGGTTTTGGTTGGGAGCGGTGGCTCGGCGCGGATGGGGCGTTCATCGGCATGACCGGCTTCGGCGCCAGCGCCCCGGGCGGGGCGCTGTTCCGGCATTTCGGCATCACGCCAGAGGCCGTCACCATCGCCGTGAAGAAGCGGCTCGCTGCAAACTAGGGGGGGAGCTTAGTCGCATGGCCGTCAAGGTCGCCATCAACGGGTTCGGGCGCATCGGTCGCCTGGTGCTGCGCGCCATCGCGGAGAGCGGACGGGACGACATCGTGCCGGTCGCCATCAACGACCTGGGCAGCGTCGAGGCCAACGCCCACCTGTTCCGCTACGACAGCGTGCATGGCCGCTTCCCCGGCGAGGTCGCGGTCGAGGGCGACGCGATCACGATCCACTGCCAGGGCCAGACGTTCGGCCCGATCAAGGTCTCGGCGGAGCGCGACCCGTCCAAGGTGCCGTACGGTGGCGTCGATGTCGCGATGGAATGCACCGGGCGCTTCACCAGCAAGGAGGCGGCAAGCGCGTTGATCGGGGGTGCCGGCGCCCGCAAGGTGCTGATCAGCGCCCCGGCGGACGGGGTCGACGCGACGGTGGTGTACGGGGTGAACCACCATGTGGTCACGCCGCAGATGACCGTCATCAGCAATGCGTCTTGCACTACCAACTGCTTGGCACCCATGGCGAAGGTGCTGCATGACAGCTTCGGCATCCTGCGCGGCTACATGGTCACCATCCACGCTTATACCGGCGACCAGAACACTGTTGACACGCTGCACAAGGACCTGCACCGCGCCCGTGCCGCCGCAGTCTCCAGCATCCCGACCAGCACGGGAGCGGCCAAGGCTCTGGGACTGGTTATCCCCGAGCTGTCAGGCAAGCTGGACGGCACCGCCATCCGCGTGCCGACGCCCAACGTGTCGCTGGTCAGCCTTGACGTGAACCTGCGCGAAGCGGCGACGGTGGCGCAGATCAACGATGCGATGAAGGCGGCCTCCATCGGCGCGCTGCGCGGCATCTTGGACTATAACACGGCCAAGTTGGTCAGCGTCGATTTTAACCACCAGCCGGCGTCCTGCACCTTTGATGCGACGCAAACTGCGGTGGTCGATGGGCAGTTGGCCCGCGTGATGGGCTGGTACGACAACGAGTGGGGCTTCAGCAACCGCATGGTCGACACGGCGGTGCTGTTCGGAGGCATGCAGGCGTGACCGTCCGCACGCTGGATGACGCCCGCCTGGCCGGGCAGCGCGTGCTGTTGCGCGCTGATCTCAACGTTCCCGTCCGCGACGGGCGCATCAGCGACCTCACCCGGATCGAGCGGCTGTCTCCCACCATCCTGGAGTTGGCGGACGCCGGTGCCCGGGTGATCGTGTGCAGCCACTTCGACCGGCCGAAAGGCAAGCGCGTGCCCACGATGTCGCTGGCCCCGATGGCCCAGGCCTTGGGCGAGGCGTTGGGCCGCACCGTGGTGTTCGCGCCCGACTGCATCGGCCCCGAGGTGCAGCGCGCGGTCGCCGCGATGGCGGATGGCGACGTGCTCGTGCTGGAGAACACCCGGTTTCACGCGGGCGAGGAGGCCAACGACCCGGCCTTTGCGCGCGAGCTTGCGGCGCTTGCGGACCTGTATGTCAATGACGCTTTCTCCGCGGCGCACCGGGCGCATGCCAGCACGGAGGGGGTTGCCCACTTGCTGCCCGCCTATGCCGGCCGCCTGATGCAGGCGGAACTCGACGCGCTCGATGGGGCGCTGGGCAGTCCGGCCCGACCGGTGTGCGCGATCGTCGGCGGGTCCAAGGTCTCGACCAAGCTGGAACTGCTGGGCAACCTGTCCGGCCGGGTCGATGTGCTGGTGATCGGCGGCGCGATGGCCAACACTTTCCTGGCGGCGCAGGGCACGGCGGTGGGCAAGAGCCTGCAAGAGGCGGACATGCACGCGACGGCCCGGGATATCCTGGCGGAGGCAAACCGGGCCGGCTGCGACGTCGTGCTGCCGACCGATGCCATCGTCGCCCGGGAGTTCCGGGCCAACCCACCGACGGAGACCGTCTCGGTCCAGGCCATCCCGCCCGACGCGATGATGCTCGACGTGGGACCCGCCACCGTGCAGGCGCTGCAGGGCCGCCTGCCTGACATCCGCACGCTGGTTTGGAACGGGCCGCTTGGCGCGTTCGAGACCCCGCCCTTCGACGCGGCAACGACGGCATTGGCCCTCTCGGTCGCGGAGGCGACAGAGCAGGGCGCGCTGCGCAGCGTCGCGGGCGGCGGCGATACCGTGTCTGCCCTGCGGCATGCTGGGGTGCTGGATCGGTTAAGCTACGTCAGCACCGCTGGCGGCGCATTCTTGGAATGGCTGGAAGGCAAGACTCTGCCGGGCGTCGCGGCGCTGGAATCGTCGGCGCCTTAAGGATTTCATCATCCTTTCGGCCTAGTCTGGGCGTCATGATCTCGACAAACTCCCTCTCGGCCTTCTCCGGCGCCCCGTCCATCCCGAAGCCGCAGCAGTCCAGTCCGATCCGGTTGGCCCGCGAGCAGCGGGAAGCCAGTCCGGCGGCCTCGGCCTCGCCATTGGGCAAGCAGGCCCTGCCCGGCGTCGCGCCGCCGGGGCATGCGCCGCGAGGCTCGCTGCTGAACTTGTCGGTATAATCATCCGAGACCCGACTCGCCTCTTGATCCCGCGGGCGCGCCGCAGCACCCTGCGGGCATGGCGCGCTTCTCCTACCGTGTTCCCGAAGATGATACGCGTGAGCGCGCCGTCTGCGACGACTGTGGCTATGTCGCTTACGAGAACCCAAAGGTCGTCGTAGGCTCCGTCGTCGTCCATGCCGGACAGGTGCTGCTCTGCCGCCGGGCGATTGAACCACGACGAGGCTACTGGACGCTTCCCGCCGGATATCTTGAGCTGCAAGAGACCGTCGAGGAAGGCGCGCAGCGGGAGGCGCTTGAGGAGGCGCAGGCGCGGATTGCCCTCGATGGCCTCCTCGCCGTGTTCAGCATCAGCCGCATCGGCCAAGTGCAGGTCATCTTCCGCGCCCAATTCGACGGCGCGGCGGCCTTCGCGCCCGGCGTAGAAAGCCTTGAAACCCGGCTCTTTGAGTGGAAAGACATTCCCTGGACCGAACTGGCGTTCCCATCGGTGCATTGGTCACTGCAAGCCTGGCATGCCGCAGGGGACGGCCCGTTGGGCGCACCTGCCGGCAACCCGCCCAGTGACCGGCGCGGCACGTCGCCCGAAATCCCCAACGAGGCTGCAACATGAGGCGCTTCGCGTCGATCATGGCCCCGCTTTTGCCAGTTTTGCTGTCGCCAGTGCCGGCCCTGCCGCAACACCGCGGGTTGAACCTGCAGGCGACAACGCCGTCGTCGCCCTTGCTGCCCCTGCCCCCAACGCCCCCGGGCGGTGCCGCCGCGGGGTCCGGACCCAACTACGACGTGGCGCCCACGCCCAACCGTGACCTGGACGCGCCCACTGGCCCACGCACCAAAGCTGCGCCGGAACTCGCGCCTGGCATCTTCACCCGCGGCGAGCAATACCGGGGCGAAGGCTACTCAGCCGGCTCGTCCGCGCAGGCCGAGCAGGAGCGCCGCGTCCGCCCTGGCGCCGGCTTCAAGCTCCGTTTGCCGCTCCAATCGCAGTAGCCGCGTGCTGCGCGCCCTCACCACCCTGATCTTATGCCAGTTCGCCGGCGAGGTCATTGCCCGCGGTGCCGGACTCGCCATGCCCGGCCCGGTGCTGGGCCTCGTGCTGCTGCTCGCCGTCTTGGCCGCGCGGGGCGGCCTGGACGAGACGATGCGGTCCACCGCGGCGGGCCTGTTGCGTCACTTGTCGCTGCTGTTCGTGCCGGCCGGTGTGGGCATCGTCACTCAGCTCGACGCGCTGGGCCGGGATTGGCTGGCCATCGCCGCCGCGATCACGGTTTCGACCGCTTTGGGCCTTGGGGTCACGGCCTCCGTGATGCAGCGCCTGGTCAGATGACCCCGCGATGATGCCGCTTGGTACGGTTTGGGTTTACCTGGAATCCACGCCGCTGCTCGGACTGACGGCAACTTTGGTCGGCTGGCAGGTTGCCGTGGCGCTCAGCCGGGCGTTGGGCGACCGACCGCTCGCCAACCCGGTCCTGATCGCGATCGTGCTGCTATCGCTGCTGTTGCTGGCCACGCACACGTCCTACTCCGCCTATTTCCAGGGTGCGCAATACGTGCACTTCCTGCTGGGACCGGCAACCGTCGCCCTCGCGGTGCCGATGCACGCCGCATGGAACCAGATCCGCCGCAGCGCGCCCGCAATCATCCCGGCGATCCTGGCGGGATCGCTGACATCAGCCGTCAGCGCCATGCTGATCGCCCGGGCCCTGGGCGCGTCGCGCCCGGTCGTGCTGTCACTGGCGCCGAAATCGGTGACGACTCCGATCGCGATGGGCGTTGCCGAGCAGATCGGCGGCAATCCCTCTCTCGCTGCGGTGTTCGTCCTGCTGACGGGCCTTATGGCCATCGTCGTCGGGCCGCCGCTCTGGACGGTGCTGCGCGTCACCGACTGGCGCGCACGCGGCCTTGCGGCTGGCACCGCTGGGCACGGGCTGGCGACGGCACGCGTGCTGCTTCTGCACGAGACCGCGGGGGCGTTCGGCGGGCTGGCCATCGGCCTGAACGGCATCGTGACGGCGCTGATCGTGCCGTCTTTGGCGCGCTGGCTGACCGGCTGACCACGAGGCGGCTGCCAATCAGGGCGCAGGCGTGCCGACCGGCAGTCAAGGCGTGGGCGCGCCGACCGGCACGACGCTGACGCTGTTGTAGGGGCTGCCGCCCGGGCTGAGCGCCTGCGTTGACCAAACGAGGTACACCACCACGCGCTTTTGCGGGTCCCACATCCGGCTGACGCGGATTTCCTTGAACAGCCAGTTGGCCGAGGCGCCGAACACGACCTCGTTCGCCGGCAGCCGGTCCGGGACCGTGACGGCGCCGGTGGCGCGGCATGCGATGCTGAACCGGCTGGGGTCGGTCGCGAGGCCGACCGTGCCCTTGATCCCGCCCGTCTCGGCGCGCGAAACGTAGCAGCTGATCCCGTCCACCCTCGGATCGTCGTACCGGTCCACCACGATGCGGTCATTGCGGCCGATCACGCGGAATGTCGTGCTGACATCGCCGATGCGGGCGGGGTCGTCACCGGCCGCAAGCGCGTGGGCCGTCGGCAGAGCCGGCGCCGCGAGCAATCCGGCAAGGACGGCCAGGCGTATCGTTCGCATGAGGTCACTCCGTAGAAGCCGCTGCCATATGCGGGCCAGGGGCGTGGGAAACAAGGCGGGGCTTCTCCCGGCACTCCCCCCCATCCGTCCTATGGCGGCGCGGCCACCGAGAGACGATGTTATGGTGACGCTGTGGAGGTGCCCCGATGCTTGACCCATTGCTGACGTTCTCCGATGCGCTCGTGTCCCGCGTGGCTGGTTCAGGCGCAGGGCTGGTCTGCATCTATCCCAGGGTCGGCGCGCAGCGCACCGCGACGCTTTGGCGTCCAGGGGTGCTCGTGACGAGCGAGCAGGGCTTGCCCCCGGATGCCGTGATCCCGGTCGTGCTGCCTGACGGCTCGCAGGCCCAGGCGCAACTTGCCGGCCGCGATTCCGGCACCAACGTCGCCGCGCTGCGGCTCCAATTTGATGGCCCGGCCTTGCCGGCGCCGGCCGGGCCGCGCAGCGGCGGCCTCGCGCTGATGCTGGGCGCGGCAATGGACGGCAGCCCGACGGCCCGGCTGGCCCTGGTGCACCGCGTCGGCCCGGCGTGGGACAGCCTGGACGGCGGCCGGATCGACCAGCTCATCAGCCTTGACGCCCGACTGTCGGGACCGGACGAGGGCGGGCCGGTGCTGGACGCCGCAGGCGGCCTTCTGGGCATGTCCACGCTCGGCCCGCGCCGGCGCGTCCTGGTCATCCCGGCCGCGACGGTGGATCGCGTGCTGACGCCGTTGCTGGCGGGCGGCCAAGTGTCGCGTGGGTGGCTGGGCCTCGGGTTGCAGCCGGTGTCGATCCCTGTGGGATGGCAGGCCTCGGCTGGCCTTGACGCGGGCCTGATGGTGATCAGCCTCGCGACGCCCGGTCCGGCGGAGCAGGCCGGCGTGCTGCCCGGCGATATCCTGCTGGCTGTGGACGGCGCGGCTGCGCCCCATATGCGGGCCATGGCGAAGACGCTTGGAAGCCGCCCTGCTGGTACGGACGTAATCCTGCGCCTGTTGCGGGGCGGAACACCAATCGAACTTCCGGTGCGCGTTGCCGCCCGGCCCGCCGCATGAAATCGCCGGCGGCGTTCGCAGTGCCGGCCTCGACGCGGCTGGGATTGCAGGTCGCGGTGGCGGCGCAGTCGCCCGTGCGGCAGGCGGACTTGGCCGCCCGGGTCGCCTTGGCTGGCCATACGCTGGCTGCCGCGTCCGAGGCGGATGTCATGCTGGCCGACGGAGCGGCGGTGGCGGTCCCGAACTTGCCGGTGCTCCGCCTCGCGGCAGGCGACGATGACGAGGCGAGCGTGCTGCCTCCTGGGCTGACGCCGGCGCAACTGGATGCTGGGCTGCGCGCGGTGGCTGCCGGGCTGCGCGTCAGCTTGCTGGAGACGGCCGCGCCGGGCTTCGCCGAGGCCCCGCCAGCGCGGCCGTTGCTGACCCCGCGGGAGCTGGAGATCCTGCGTGCGCTCGGCGAGGGCATGACCAACAAGGCCGTCGCGCGGCAGCTCGGCATCAGCGCGCACACCGTCAAGTTCCACCTGGAGGCCGTGTTTGCCAAGCTCGGCGTGGCTAGCCGGGCCGAAGCCGTCGCGAAAGGACTGCGCCGCGGCTTGCTGATGCTGTAGCGCCCGGCGGTGCTGGCCCCTGTTTGCATCCTGACCGGAACCCGGCGCCACGCTGCGGCGCTACGTTTGCCACAGCAACGAAAGAGCGAGCGATGTCAGACAATCCCCTGGAAGTCACCCCAGAGCGCACGCAGCGCATCGAGGCTCGCGCCCGGCACCTGTGGGAGCAGGCCGGCAGTCCCCCTGGCGACATGGCCGAATTCACCGAGCGGGCCGATGAGCTGATCCGCATGGAGGACGCGGCTGGCACCGGCCAGTTGCCCAACCCAATGACCCAGCCGGACCCCGTGCCTGGCGTCCTGGTCGAGGAAGCCAGCATCCAAGAAAACCTCGGCGAGTTTCCGGGCGGCTCCAGCGTCGCGGACCAGGGCGAATGGCGGGAAACGCCGATGACCCGCGCCGAGCTGCGCGAGGGGGGCGATGCCGAGCCGGGCCACGGCGACACGCCCTGAGCCGCTACCTGCGCACCTGACGCAACGCCGCCTGGACCAAAGCGTCCAGCGCGGAAAGGAACTGAGACCGGTCCGCTTTCGTCAGAGACGGCGGGCCGCCGCCGCCCGCGCCGATCTCGCGCAGGTGCCTTGCGAGTTCCCGTCCGGCGAGTGCCGAGCCGATGTTGTCCGCTGTCCAGACATGGCCGTTGTGCGACAACGCCCGTGCCCCGCGCGCCAGGCAGCGGGAGGCGAGCGGGATGTCGGCGGTGACGCACACGTCTAGGGGGCCGATGCGCTCGGCGATCCAGTCATCGGCTTCGTCCGGCTTCCCGCCCACGGTGACCATCTCGACATTGGGCAGGCCCGGCGGGCGAATAGGGCGGGAGCCGTTCGACACGACCCGGACAGGAAGGTTGAGGCGGGTGGCAACGCGGAACGCCTCTTCCCGCACCGGGCAGGCATCGGCATCGATGAACAGGGTGGTCACGCCAAGGGCTGGATCAACGACGCCGTCAGACCTTCTCGACTTGGCTGTATTCAAGCTCGACCGGGGTTGAGCGGCCGAAGATCGACACGCTGACCTTCACGCGGCCTTTCTCCTCGTCCACCTCCTCGACCGTGCCGTTGAAGCTGGTGAACGGGCCGTCAGCGACGCGGATCTGCTCGCCGACTTCGAACAGGATGGCGGGGCGCGCACGCTCCACGCCTTCCGCGCTCTGCTTGAGGATGCGGTCGGCCTCCGCGTCGGTGATAGGCGACGGCCGGGTCTTGGTGCCGAGGAAGCCAGTCACCTTGGGCGTGTCCTTGATCAGGTGCCAGGTCTGGTCGGTCAGCTCCATCTTGACCAGCACATAGCCGGGGAAGAACTTGCGTTCCGCATTGATCTTCTGCCCGCGCCGGACCTCGACGACGTCCTCTGCGGGAACCAGCACCTCGTCAACCATATCGGCCAGGCCCTTCTGCGCGGCCTGTTCCTTGACCTGCTGCGCGATCTTCTTCTCAAAGCCGGAATAAACGTGAACGACATACCAACGCTTGGCCATGACTGGTCCCTTAAAACCCGACGCCGAACAGCGCGCGGACGCCAACCCCGATGATCTGGTCGGCGACGAAGAAGAATACGGCCGCCAGCCCCGACAAGGCGAATACCAGGCCAGTGGTGACCAGCGTCTCCTTGCGGGAGGGCCAAGTGACCTTTCCGACCTCGGTCCGCACTTCACGGAGGAACTTCACCGGGTCAACCGCCAATGCCATGGATTCCAGACTTTCTTAAGACCAAACTTCTTGAGGGGCGCGCATCACGGCAGGCGGGCACGCCGGCTGGCAGGGGCGGAGGGTCTCGAACTCTCAACCTCCGGTTTTGGAGACCGGCGCTCTAGCCAATTGAGCTACGCCCCTGCATGGCCGGCAAGCCATCCGGCACGGCGGCCCAGCAGGGCCATCCTTGCAAGGTGCGTAGAAAGAGCGTGCGCAGCGTTATGTCAAGTGTTCACGACCGTTCGCGCAACCAGAGCCTACCCATGATTGGCCGCGAATGCCTATATCCTGCCATCGCATGACACGGTTCCGATGCCCCGTTTGCCGCTGACCAGCCCTTCTCTGCCGACGCGGCGCCGGCCGGGCA
>CAXUJE010000086.1:7077-16376 GCA_964251035.1 uncultured Acetobacteraceae bacterium | reverse complement strand
CCATGCTGGGCCTGGACCCGGACGCGCCCAACGGCGTGCTGCACGTGGACCCGGCACTGCCGCCGTGGCTGCCGGACCTCACGCTGCTCGGGCTGCGCATGGGGCGGCACAGCTTCGACATCCGCTTCTGGCGCGACGGCGACGCCACGGCCTACGAGGTCCTGCGCGGCGACGCCGGCGCCGTCGTCCGAAGCGCGTCCGCGGCATGAGCCGCGGCGCCTGGCCGGCGGTGGGCTAACGCCCAGGCGTCGATGCGGGCGTCCATGCAACGTCCTGGCGCTCGCCTCGGAAATGGCCGAGCAACCGCGCGACCTCCTCCGGCGCCGGCAGTTCCGGGGTTCGCCAAACGAGCATGCCGGCGCGGTTCATCAGGCTCATCGCGGTGGAATGGTCCTCGCCGAAACCCGATGCCCCGTCGAAGAACGCCCGGGCGCGTGCCAGGTCGGCCTTGACGGGTGCTGCGGCGGTCCACCCGGCTCCGGCGCCCAGCCCGCCAAGCCAGGCCTTCATCACCTCCGGCGTGTCGGTGAGCGGGTCGATGCTCAAGGACAGGAGCTGGATGCCGTCGGAGGCCGTGCCCGCCAAGGCCTCTTGCGTGCGGGCGAACGTCGCGGCCTCGATCGGGCAGATCGACTTGCATTGGGTGAACATGAGCTGGACCGCCGTGACGCGCCCGAGCAGCCGCTCGCGAAGCGGGCCGCGAAACCCGTCGCTTGTGACGATGTCGATGTCGGGGACGCCGAGCGGCGGCTTGACCGGGCCGATGCTCTCATGCGCGAACGCCGGCACAGAGCGGAGGGCGAGGCTGGCCGCCAGGCCGGCCAGGACCGAGCGGCGGCGGACCGGCCGCACCGCGCCGGGGCAGGTGGCCGCCCGGCCGGACCTAGTTGCTGGCAACATCGCTGGCCTCCGTAAGGTAGCGCCACAGGCCGAGGCACTGGTTATCGTTCAAGGTGTAGCGCGGCATCTGCCGGGTGATCAGGATGGACGCCGGGTCAACGCCGGTGCGGAGCATCCGGCAGAAGCTTGCGGGCGAGAACGCGGACGGCGGGCCGCCCCGGCGCCCGTGCATCTCCGTCATGCGCGGTCCCTCCAGCCGAGGCCCGAAGGAGGCGGCCCCAGGACCCGTTCCGCCTCCGTGGCAGTTGGCGCAGGCGACGAGCCGCGGGGGAAGCGCCTCGGGGTGGCCCACGATGGCGCCCTGCAGCGAGGCGTCGCCGAAGAACATGCGGCGCCCCGTCGCGGCCGAGGCGTCCGCGAGCGCGGAGGCACGGGCCGCCTCCGCCCACACGAGGCCCGACAAGGCCAGCACGCCCATCATCGCGCCAAGAAGCATCCATGCCGCCCGGCTTGGGTGGAACTGGGACATGGCGCGCAATCACCAGCCGATCTTGACGACTTTGGCGACACTCGGCGTGCCCTGGGCGTTGATCCCGAACAGCATGTAGTAGCCAGGCAGGACCACGCCCGGGTCGCTCGGCACCTTGAGCCGGTAGGTGGTGTTCAGGCTTGCAGCCACCACGAGCGGGATGCGCCGCTGGTCGTTGTTCACGGTGTGGGTAGTGGCGGAGATCCGCAGCACCTCGAACTTCAGCTTGGCGGTGTCGGCGGTCACGGAGACGGTTGATCCGGGCAGCGCCGCGGTTGGGGCCGTTTTGATCACGGGCCGCACCGCCGGCGTGCCGTCCGGGTTGTATAGGTAAGGCGGCGAGAAGATCTCGGCGTTCTCGTGGTTGGCAGCGCAGCCGGCGCCGCACAGCCCCCCTCCCCCCACGAACACGCGGGCGTCTGGCAGCAGCAGCGCCGTGCTGTGATAGGTCCGCGGGGTCTGCATGGGCGCGAGCTGGGTGAAGGTCTCGCTCACCGGGTTCCACAGCTCCGGGACCAGCACCGCACGGTCGTCGCTGAACAGGGTGGCATAGGTTTGCCCGCCCACGATGAGCACCTGGCCGCCCGGCAGCGCCACGCCGTTCGCGAAGGCGCGGGGGTAAGCCATCGGCGCGGTCTTGCGGACCACGACCGGGTTGTTCAGGTCCGCGACGGCCGCGTTGATGTCGATGACGTAGGTGTTCGCGGTTGCCGCCGCGGCCTGGTAGGCGGGGGCGCCGCCGGTCTTCAGGATCTTGCCCACGTCGTACATGACGGCCTGGCCGTTGATGCTGTATGCGTCGTCGCCGCGGGTCCCGGCGGAAGCCTGCGCCCCGTTGCCGGAGGTGGTGATCCAGCTCATCTGCGCGCTGGGTCCGGCATGGAAGACCAGACCATCGCTGACCGAGAACAGCCACATGTGGTTGTCGCCCCGGATCACATGGCCTGCGGCGGCATCCTCCGGGTCAGGTCCGGTGATCGGCACGGAGGAAACGCCCGGCCGCGAACTCCAGCCGGACTCCGCCGACCAGACCTCGCCGATGCGGTCCCTGGGCGCCCCGCTCCATGATCCGCCGAGCGTCATCACGGTGCCGTCCGAGAGCATCACGTCGGCGTTGTACCCGCGGGCGATGTTCATCGAGGCGGCGGCCGACCAGGTATCCGTCTTCGGGTCGTAGATGTTCGCGCTGGCGCTGCTGCTGCCGCCGTTGACCAGCACCCGGCCATCGGACAGGACCGTAACCCCGGGGCAGAACATGTCTGATAACGTGTTTGTCACGACGCGCAGGGTGGACTGCTGGGTGACGGGATCGAACAGCGCGGTCTGCGTTTGGCTTGCGGACGCGCCGATATCGCCCTCGAAGGAGAACTCGTTGTTTGACGACCAAGTCAGGACCTTGCCGTTGGGCAGAACGGACGCAGCAACCGGAACGTTCGGCAGCGGGATCACCGCCGACCAAGCGCCCTTGACCTGCGCTGCGGACGGACTAGCCTGGGCCGCCATGCACCCGGCCACGCACCCCGCCGCGAGATACTTACTCCAACCTACTCGGTCATTGCGTTTCATTGCTGCCGTCCTAACGATGAGGGCGACCCGCAGCGGCGCGCCCGTATCTTTTTGGGAGCACTTCATCGGGTCCGTCTAATTTTCGTTATTTAACCGTTTTATATCGAAAAGGAATTCACCTTTTCGTAATTAATAAGCAATGAACGCCGAACGCTCGCGATGCGGGCCGCCTCAGCCGGCCGTTCGCCAGGCCAGCGAAGCAGGCGCAGCGGATGGCGCCGGCCATCCTGCGGCACGCATCCCGATATCGTAAAAATTGGAGTTTACACGGATTGTGAGATGATTTACGTTGCGTCGGTGCAACATGAAACGTGAGACGGATCAGCCCATGATTCCTAAACACATCCACTACGTCTGGGTTGGCGGCTCCTTGCCTGCGGAGCAAAGGGCTTTTGTCGAAAGCTGGCGGGCGACCAATCCGGGCTACACGCTCACGTTGTGGAACGAGAACAACATAGACTTCTCAGTCAAAGCCATACGGGACGCATATACGCAGAAGAAGTGGGCGAAGGTCGCGGACATTGCCCGCCTCCACGCCGTCTTGAAGCATGGCGGCATTTATCTCGACACCGACTTCCGGCTCTATCGGCCGTTGGATGGCCTGCTTTCCCATCAGTGCTTCTTCGGTTTCCAAACGAAGGAACCCTCGACGGACTGGGTGGCGAACGGCGCGTTCGGCGCCGTTCCAGGCCATTGGTTCATTGCCCAGGCCTTCGCGGCGATCCTTAACATCCGGCCATTGCCGGGCGCCCTTGAACGTCCAACGACGTTTGGGCCGAAACTCATCACCAAGCTCCTCGTGAAGCACGGGCTGCACTCTTATTCGCCCGTCGGCACGATGGTTCAGGACGTTTACCTGTGCCCGACTGAGACGTTCTATCCCTATGCCTTCAACGAGGATTTCCACGACTCCTGCATCACTCGGGAAACCTTGGCTGTGCATCACTGGTCGAAGTCGTGGGAGAAGGACGTGCCGCGTTGGGTGCGCATCGCGAAATCGGCCCGCACGTATTTGATCAAGGCGCAAGCCCGGCTTCCTGCCTTGTCGGCCGACGGGCTGCACAAACCAGGGTAATGGACGGCAGCGTCAGCCCGTGCCTGGGGGCCGGGTCAAAACACCGGCAACACCTTTGGCTTTTTGGATTGCCTCGAAGCTGCGCGAGATCAGCGGCTCCGTTCAAGACGCCGCTTGACCAGCAAGGCCGTGCTGACGGCCACTTCGCCCCAGCATCCGTGCACGCGGCTGGTCCACGCGCTCCAGGGCAGCAGCCCTGCACGCGAAGCGGCGGCCCGGCTTGAATCCAGGCCAACTGCCTTTCCACGTTTGCGTCTCCGCGATCTGCCCCTCCCCAGCGTGGCCGTCCAAGGGGCGCCGCGGCTGCGCACGCTTGCCTTGGAGGGCCGCATCGCGGCGTTTCTTGCAGACGAGGTTTGCTGGCGACCCTTCAGGATTGGGCGCACCCGCACGGATATCTGCATCCAATCGGCAAGCATAAGCGGCTGTCGCAAGCCGTCCGCCGGGCCAGCGTGGCCCTCAGCCCAGCCGAATGCTGCAACGGCCTCAAGAACTCTGGATATTCGTTTCGCCAAACGGAAAGTGCTCTGAGCTTGCCCGGCGTGACTGCGCCGAATACAGCAGGACCATGGACAAGGCCCAGGTCAGCAACACTGCGCCGAGATAGCTGGCAAGAATGGGCACAAGGTTCGCGCGCCCATTCAGTTCCCGTGCGACGCCCAAGTAGGCGGAGAACACCCAAGACACCACGGAAACTGCGCCGAGCAACGTCGAAACCATGGAGAGCCGATCAAACGGCGTCCCGAACAGCGTCTGCCCGACCCGGCGCTTCACCATCGGCATCACGATCCTGTGCAGCAGCACCGCATTCACCGTCAGGGCGGTGACAACGGCCAGCTTGGCCCAGAGCTTCTGATTCATGATCGACGCTGGGGCGTCCAAGGCATTGTCGGTCACCAGAAGCGCCCCGGTGATCCAGATCAGCGCCAGCCCGGCGCAAACGGCGTGCGACAGGTCGATCAGTTGCTGAGCCGCCTTTTGGCTCACGGTCCCGAACGCCAGCTTCCGGAGCACGATCCAGTCGGCGAGCAAGGCGCTGCCCAGGCCCAAGGCCAGCGCCAGGATATGGCCCAGGACAAGAACGGTATGGAGGCGATAGATCACGGTGCCCTCTGGACTCATCGGGTTCAAACGAAACGGCCTTCCCGGGCCGCCGCCCCGACCCAGCGATTGCCGGGCCGCAGGCGGCAGCGACGCCAGGCGTCAGACGGCGAAGGCGGTCCGGCCCTGCGCCTGACCGGTCGTGACGAAGCTGACCAGCGGATCGGTCCCACTCGCCCGCACGTCCGCATAGGCGGCCAGGTACTTGTTGGTGGAGAACGCGGCCGAGGGATCGCGGCCCTCCTTCCAGCCAAAGGTCTCGTAATGCTTCAGCGGATCGACGCCGGCGGCGCGGACGTCCGGGTTGTGGGCGAGATAGTAGTTGGTGTCGAAATACGCATCGGGGTTCAGGCCCTGGTGCCATCCCGTCTGGTCGTAGCTGGCAGCGGCATCGGCGGCGGCCGGCACGATGGTGGCAAACTGCGCGAAGTAGTACGCGCGGTCCACCAGCGGGTCAGGCACGCCCGTCGCCTGCGGCGCATTGATGAACGTCATCCGCCCCTCGTTTTGGCCGTAGGCCAGGTAGTGCGCCAATGGGTCCACCTTCGCCGCGGCCACGTCGGGGTTTTGCGCCAGGTACTTGTCGTCGCTGAACGCGAGCGACGGCTGGCGGCCCTCCTTCCAGCCGTAGGTTTCGAAATGCGTCAGCGGATCGACCCCGGCGGCGGCCACGTCCGGGTTGGTCTTGAGGTAATAAGCGGTGTCGAAAAACTGGTCCGGGTTGTAGCCGAGCTTCCAGCCCACCCGGTGGTAGTTGGCGCTGGCGTCCTCCCCCGACGCGGCCACGTCCGGGTGCTGGGACAGGTACCAAGCCTTGTCCACCAGCGGGTCCGCCGCGGGCACGGCCGGCGTCGCCGGCGTCACCGGGATGGCGACGCGGCCCTGAGCCTGGCCGGCGGTAAGGAACTGCTGCAGCGGGTCGACCCCGGCCGCCTTCACGTCCGGATTGGCCGCCAAGTATTTGCTGAGGCTGAAATTCAGGCTGGGATCGCGCCCCTCTTTCCAACCGTAGTACTCGAAATGCTCCAACGGGTTGACATGGGCTGCGGCGACATCCGGATTTTGCGCCAGGTACCAGCTCGTGCTGAAGAACGCATTGGGGTCGCGGCCTTCCTTCCACCCATATGTCAGGTAATGCTGCAACGGATCGACGCCGGCGGCGGCCACGTCTGGGTTGTGCGCCAGGTAGTAAGCGGCGTCGAAGTCCGGCTCCGCGTTCAGCACGTGCGTGGTCGCCAGGACGGTGCCGCCGTTGCCGTCATCGGCAAGGCTGAACTGGCCGGCGCCATAGGACGCCGGGCCGCCGGTGAGCTGGAAGCTTCCCATCAAGGCGCCGCCCTGGCTGACCTGGACCGCACCGCCCACGAAACTGATGGTGCCGCCGCCGTAGGTCACGCCCTGCAGGTCGATGCTGTCGCCGGCCCGGAAATCCTGCAGCGTCGCGCTCGCGACGCCGGGGCTTTGGAACTGGAGTTGGGCGCCCGCCCCCTTGAACACGACCGTGCCGGCGTATGCCGTCTGTGCCGCGAAGGCCAGCGTGCCGCCCGGTTGCAGCGTCACGGTGCCGGATTGCGCGGCCTGGGCCAGGGTTGCCTGCAGATCCACGGTCAGCGTGCCCGCCACGTTGATCGTCCCGCCGTTGACCAGCGTGCCGTTGCCGCCCAACGTGACCGACGTGTTCGCCGCCACGTCAAGCACGGCGCGCTGGCCGAAGGTGACGGTCTCCCCCGCGCCGTCCAGGTTGGTCCCCAGGTTCAGGTAGCTCGCCGGAAGGAAGCCCGGGAGGAAGTCGATCGCGGCGTTGTCGAACTGCGCCGAGTTGCCGAAGGTCAGCGCCGACCCGCCCACCCGGATCAAGCCCGGCGACGTGCCGTCCGCAGCGACGAAGCTCGTGTTGTCCAGCAGCGTGAGCTGGCCGTAGTTCTGCAAGGTCAGCCCGTTGTAGTTGTAAGGGGTCGAAAGGTCCAAGGTGCCGACCACGCGCACGCCGTCCAGGGCGGCGTCGTCGTTGCGCATGACCACGCCGCCGTTCATCGCCAGGGTGCCGCCCTTGAGCGCGCCGTTCAGCAGCAGCCGGCCGCTGTTCAGGTTGAGCGCCGTCCGGACCGTGAGGCCCCCCGTCGAGACGCCGAGCGTCGCGCCGGCCGCGTTCAGGCTCACCGTATCGACAGAGGTGGCCGCCGCCGAGCCGACCGTGACGGTGTAGTTGCCCGGCGCGTCGATCGTAGCACTGTCACCCAAGGCGCCGACGCCGCCGGGCACCAGTCCGGACGACCAGTTTGCCCCGACATCCCAAGAGCCATTGCCCGCCGCCGCCCACTTCGCGTTCGCCATTGCCGCCTGTCCCAAAATGTCTTGGAGGCATAATGACTATTAAATCGTAACAAAACGAGATGCGGCGGGGAACTAGGCCTTTATTGATTAACAACTTCTTTCTAAGTGAACACTAATGTTCAGGCCATGAACATTTCTATTCATCGAAATCGCCAACGCTCAGCCAGAAAGCCGGTCTTGACCCAGGCATGCCGACCCGATCCCAGCCCTGCCGCGTGGTCCCGGACACGGCATAGGCCCTGCCGCCCCACCTGGCCTTTGGACACGGCATTTCCAGCGGAGGGCCGGGCGCCTTCAGCTCCGGCGCCTGCACGCACGGCCTGGAAGTTTGTAATTCCTGCCCGACCGCGCACATTAGCGGCCAGGGATCAGAACGCCTTCCGAGAGGGAACCACGCCATGGCCTACAACGCCCCGCTGCGCGACATGCGGTTCGTCCTGACCGAGCTGATCGGCCTGGACCGCGTCGCCGCCCTGCCCGGCTGCGAGGCCATCGAGCCCGAGCTGGTCGATGCCGTGCTGGAGGAGGCGGGAAAGTTCGCCCGCGACGTGCTGGCCCCCCTCAACCAGCCCGGCGACCAGCAGGGCGCGCAGTGGCGGGACGGCGCGGTCCACATGCCGGAGGGCTTTGCCGACGCCTACGCCCGCTACGTCGAGGGCGGGTGGAACGCGCTGTCCTGCGACCCCGATTACGGCGGCCAGGGCCTGCCCGCGGTCGTCTCGGCCGCCGTGGAGGAGATGTGGCACGCGGCCAACATGGCATTCGGCCTGTGCCCGCTGCTGACCCGCGGCGCCATCGAGGCGCTGCACCTGTGCGGCACGCCGGCGCAAAAGGACCGCTATCTGCACAAGCTGGTGGAGGGCGCCTGGACCGGCACGATGAACTTGACGGAGCCGCAGGCCGGGTCGGACCTGTCGGCGGTGCGGACCCGCGCGGTGCCGGACGGCGACCATTACCGGATCTACGGCCAGAAGATCTACATCACCTACGGCGAGCACGACATGGCGGAGAACATCGTGCACCTCGTGCTCGCGCGCCTGCCGGACGCGCCGGAGGGGGTGCGGGGCATCTCGCTGTTCGTGGTGCCCAAGGTGCTGGTGAACGCGGACGGGTCGCTCGGCGCGCGCAACGACGTGCGCTGCGTCTCCATCGAGCACAAGCTCGGCATCCACGCCAGCCCGACGGCGGTGCTGGCCTATGGCGACGAGACGGGCGCGCTGGGCGAGCTGGTCGGCGAACCCAACCGCGGCCTCGAGTACATGTTCGTCATGATGAACGCGGCGCGCTTCCAGGTCGGGCTGGAGGGCCTGGCCATCGGCGAGCGCGCGTGGCAGCAGGCGCTGGCCTATGCGCGCGACCGGGTGCAGGGCGCGGAAGCCGGGGTGCGCGGCGGGGGCCGCGTGCCGATCATCCGCCACCCCGACGTGCGGCGCATGCTGATGGGCATGAAGGCGCAGACGGAGGCGATGCGGGCGTTGGCCTACGTCACGGCCTTCGCGCTCGACACCGCCGCCCGCCACCCTGACCCGGCCGTGCGCGCGGCGGCGCAGGCGCGTGCCGACCTGCTGATCCCCGTGGTCAAGGGCTGGTGCACCGAAAGCGCCATCGAGGTCGCGTCCACCGGCGTGCAGGTGCATGGCGGCATGGGCTTCATCGAGGACACCGGCGCTGCCCAGCACCTGCGCGACGCCCGCATCACCACGATCTACGAGGGCACCACCGGCATCCAGGCCAACGACCTGGTCGGCCGCAAGATCGCCCGGGACGGCGGCGCGGCCGCAAAGGCGGCGCTCACCGAGATGCGCGCCGCCCCCGCCCCGCGGGCCGGGGATGGGGGGCGGGGGGCGGGGCGCG
>CAXUJE010000086.1:0-7067 GCA_964251035.1 uncultured Acetobacteraceae bacterium | reverse complement strand
GCTCAAGCTGTTCGGCATCGTGGCCGGCGGATGGCAGGCGGCACGGGCGGCGTGGGTGGCCGAGAGCAAGCTCGGCACCAACGCCGACCGCGATTTCTACTTGGCGAAGATCGGCACCGCCCGGTTCTATGCCGACCACGTGCTGACGCAGGCACATGGGCTGGCGCATGCGGTGCTGCACGGCGCGCCGGGGGTGATGGCGCTGGACGAGGTGCAGTTCGCCGCCTAACGGGCGAGCGGCGAGGCGTCGTACTGCGCCAGGAGGTCCGCCGGGTCCCGGTAGGTCGCGACGCAGCCGGCGCGCTCCAACGCGTCGGCGGGCCACCCGCCGCAGAGCACGCCGATTGTATGCAGCCCGGCCTTGCCGGCTGCCTCCGCATCGTAAGGCGTGTCGCCGATCACGACGACCTGCGCCGGGTCCGGGTCGCCGAGGCGCTGCATGGCCGCTTCGAATATATCGGGGTTGGGCTTGCTCTTCTCCGCATCGTCCGTTGAGGTTTCCGCTTGCAGCAGATCCTCGATGTGCGCCGCCTTTTTGTAGGCTTCCAATTCGTCCTGCTTGGCCGAAGATGCCAGGGCGATCCGTATCCCGTCGGCCTGGATGCGCTCAAGCAGTTCGCGCACCATCGGGAACGGCTTGGCGTCCGGCAGGTAGCGTTGCTTGAAAACCTCGCTGCGGCGCTCGTTCAGAGCCTCGCCGATTTCGTCCACCTCGTCTTCCGACAGGAACACCGGAAGCAATTGGTCGCCCCCCTTGCCGATCTGGCCGCGGAGCTTGTCAAACGCAATCTCGTGCCCGAACTCACGGAAAGTGTCTTGCCAGGCCTTGGCATGGAGATCGACGGAATCGATCAGGGTTCCATCAACGTCGAAGATCACGGCAATGGGCATGGACAATCCTTCCGGGGCGCGGCTAGGCGGAGTCAGCGCCACTGGGACCACTGGGTTCCCGCGGCCGTCCCTAGCCCGCGTGGAGCGTAGGCGCCCGCCGATGCCTAGTCGCGCACTCATAGGCGTAGGCAAGCCCCAGCAAATCCGCCTCGCTCCACATCCGGCCCACGAAGATCAGGTTGAACGGCGCGCCGGATGCGTAATACCCCGCCGGCACCGTGACGCCCGGCAGTCCCGCGATGTTGATCTCGCCCACCGTGGTCTCATGGATCGTGTCCGCCCCGTGCAGCGGCGGCAGTGCCGTGCGCATCTGCGGGAAGGCCAGCGCGTCCAGCCGCGCCTCCGCGAACACGGCGTCGAAGATGTCCAGGTACGCTTCCTTCACGGCGATGAACTCCGAAAGGTCCGGCGGGCGCGCCGGGTCGGCGAGGCAGGCGGCGAACTGCGGCAGGCTGCGCATGAAGCCCAGCACGCCTGAAGGGCCGAAGGCGTCCTCCTTCGCGGTGGCCGCGGCGAACTCGGCGAAGCTGCGCAGGGCCGCATCCGGTCCCAGCCGCTCCAGGTACTTCTGCATGTCGTAAGGCACGGATTCGAGGCCGCGGGCATCGAACTCGCCCAGGGGCGCGGTGGGCGTGCGCAGCCCGGCGAAGCCGGACCCTTCGAACGGGTCCTCGACCAGCACGGCGCCCTGCGCTTCCAGTTCCTTCTCCGCCCGGCCGTACAGCGCCGCTGCCTCCGTCGAAAGCGGCTGATCGCGCCAGCCCGGGCCGTACAACCCGATCCGCTTGCCGCGCAGCGCCTCCGGACTGAGCCGCGAGGCATAGCCACCTTTTGGGCGGTGGCCGACGCCGGCGACCGTCTTCGGGTCCTCCGCGGTGTAGCCGGCCAGCACGTCGAGCGTGAGCGCCGCGTCCCGCACGCAGCGGGCGATCGGCCCCACCACGTCGCGGTTGCCGGACAACGGCATGACGCCCGCGTTCGGCACCAGGGCGAAGCTCGGCTTGATGCCGACCAGCGCCTGGGCGGAGGCCGGGTTCTGGATGGAGCCGCCGGTTTCCTCGGCCAAGCCCAGCACGGCCATGCTGGCGGCCACGGCGGTCGCGGTGCCGGCGCTGCTGCCGCCGGGCAGGAACTCGCGCCCGGCGGCGTTGAGGGTCGGCCCGGCCCAACTGTCGTTGGCGTGGCTGCCAGTGTGGCTGAGCACGGGGACGTTGGTCTTGCCCAGGATGACGGCGCCCGCCGCCCGCATCCGCGCCACCACGGGGCTGTCTGTGCCGGGCATCAGGTCCACGCCCCCGGTCTTGCTGTAGAGCAGCGACCAGCCGGCGGTGGTCGGGAAGCCCACCATGTCCATGGGGTCCTTCACCACCACCGGCACGCCCGCCAGCGGCCCGAGCGTTTCCCCGGCCGCGCGGCGCCGGTCGATGGCCCGCGCGTCGGCCAGGGCGTCCGGGTTGAGGAAGATGATGGCGTTGTAGTGCGGGTTGTGCTCGGCGATGCGGTCCAAGAACGCCTGGGTCAACGCCTCCGACGTGGCAGCGCCGCTGGCGAAGGCGGCCTGCGCCTGCTCGACGGTCAGCTCAACGAGGTCGATCTTCGCATCGCTCATCTTGGGAGGCTCCGTTGCTTGGGGTCATACCGTCATGTGCCGCTCGATCCGCGCCGCGGCGCCGGCGTCGCGCGTCCCGCCCCGCTCGACGACCTCGCCCGAGGTCAGCACGGCGAAGCGGTCGGCCACAGTGAGCGCGAAGGAAACGTTCTGCTCCACCAGCAGCATCGCCGTGCCGTGCACCCGCCGCTCCGCCGCGAGCACGTCCGCCAGGCGGTCCACCACGGAGGGCTGCAAGCCTTCCGAGATCTCGTCCACCAGCATGAGCCGGGGCCGGGCCAGGATGGCGCGGGAGATCAGCAGCATCTTCTGCTCGCCGCCCGAGAGGGTGCCGGCCTTTTGGCCCAGGCGCTGCAGCAGCACGGGGAAGTGCGGCTCGATGGAGGGCAGGCGCTCGCGGAACAGCCGGTCGCCCGGCACGCCGAGGCGCAGGTTCTCGCCCACGGTCAGGTCGGCGAACAGCGCCTGCTCCTGGGCGACGTAGCACAGCGCGCGCCGGGCGACGCGGAAGGGCGCGACCCCGGCCAGCTCCTGGCCGTCGAGCCGCACGCTGCCCGCCCGCGGCTGGACGAAGCCTGCCGCCGTGCGCAGCAGCGTCGTCTTGCCCACGCCGTTGCGCCCGAGCAGCGCCACGACCTCGCCGACACCGACGCTCAGCGAGACATCGCGCAGCACCATCGTCGCGCCGTACCCGGCGGTCACGTCGGCGAGGCTCAGAAGGTCAGACATGCGCCGCGCCGGCGTAGATGGTGCGCACGGTCTCCGACTGCACGGCCTCCTCCACCGCGCCGTCCAGCACGACCCGGCCCTGGTGCAGCACGACCACGCGCGAGGAAATGCTGCGCACGAAGTCGAGGTCATGCTCGACCAGCACGATGCACAGGCGGTGGCGGTGGGCGAGGTCGGCGAGCAGCGCCCCGATGCGCCGCCGTTCCAGCTTGGTCAGCCCGGCCGTCGGCTCGTCCAGCAGCAGCAGGGTGGGTTCGAGCGCCAGCACCATCGCCAGTTCGAGTGATTGCTTCTCGCCGTGGGACAAATGCCGGGTCTCGACGCCCAGGCGGTCGGACAAGCCGGTCGCGCGCACCACCTCCAGCGCCGGTTCGGGCAGCGCGATGGCGGGCGTGCGGCGGAAGGAGGAGGGCCGCTCGATCCGGCTGCGGGCGACGCGCAGGCATTCGGCGACCGTCATGGTCTCGAACACGGAAGCGGTCTGGAACTTGCGGCCAACCCCCAGCGCCGTGCAGCGGTGCGGCGGCAGGCGCCCGATGCTGCGCCCACCGACCTCGACCAGCCCGGCGCTGCGCTCCCGCCCGTCGGCGATGCAGCGCATCAGCGTCGTCTTGCCGGCACCGTTCGGGCCGATCAGGCTCACGAGGTCGCCGGCCTGGGCGGCGAAGGCAACGCCGCGCAGCACCTGCAAGCTGCCGAACCGCTTGTCCAGCGCCTCGACCCGCAGCACCAGCCCGTCCTTGCGCGGCACGGCCGCCGGCGCCTCGACCAAGCGCGGGACCGGCCCGGGCCGCCGGGTCCGGCCCAGGCGGAGCAGCGACAGCAGGCCGCCGGGCAGTGCCACGATCACCGCCACGAACACCAGGCCGACGATCAGCGCCCAAAGGAACGGCAGCGCGCCGCCCAGGTAGTTGCTGATGAAATCGATGGCCACCGCGCCCAGGATCGGCCCGGCAATCGTCGCCCGGCCGCCGAGCGCAGTGTCGATCACCAGCTCGGTCCCCGACACGAAGTTGCCCAGCTCTGGCGCCACGACGGCGGTGGCGCCAGCATAGACCCAGCCGGCGGCGGCGCAGACCAGCGCGCAGGCGACGAACAGCAGCAGCTTCAGCCGGGCGGTGGGGATGCCGAGGTACTGGCAGCGCACCTCGTTCTCCCGCATGGCGACCAGCAGGCGGCCGAAATCGCTGCGGACCAGCGTCGCCGCCCCCGCCGCCACCGCGACCAGCAGCAGCCCGGCGACGCGGAACCAGCTTTCGGTGTCGAGGTCCGGCACGTCGAAGCCCGACAGCCCGCTACTCGACCCCGTGACGTTGCCGCCGGCGAAGATGAGCTGCACGAACACGATGGGGAAGACGAGGGTGATGGTGGACACGTAGAGCGGCGACGCGCCATAGGAGAAGGCGAGCCAGCCGACCAGCAGCGCCGCCAGCCCGGCCGCACCCAGGCCGAGCAGCAGTCCCAGCAGCCCCGTCCCGGCGCTGAACCCCAGGCTGGTGGAGACGAGCGCCAGCGCATAGGCGCCGATGGCGAGGAACGCGGCCTGCGCGAAGCTCAGGATGCCGGTGTAGCCCCAGAGCAGGTCCACCGTGACGGCGGCCACGGCCAGCAGCAGCGAGCGGGTGAGCACGTTGACGCTGTAGGTGTCGAGCACCCAGGGCGCGGCGAGCACCGCCGCGGCCCCGGCCAGGACCAGCGCGGCCGGCAGCCAGCTTCGCCCCGGCGCCGGCACCGCTCCATCCGCGTCACGCACGGGCGAAGCCCGCCGGGCGCACGCGCAGGATCACCGCGGCCAGCACCGCAATGGTCATGCCGCCCAGCACGGCGTTGAGGTAGGTCGAGACCAGCACCTGCGCCGCCCCCAGCACCACCGCCGCCGCCGCCATGGCGACGAGCGACGAGCCGGACAGCAGCACCAGCATGAACGCGCCCACCAGCCACGGCACCCCCATGTTCGGGTCCACGCTCGACAGCGGCACCACCAGGGCGCCTGCCAACGAGGCAAGCGCCGACCCCAGGCTGAAGCTCGCGAAGCGCACCCGCGCGCTGTTCACGCCGAGCGATTGCGCCAGGTTCTCGTTGGCGATGACCGCGCGGGTGACGAGGCCGAGCCGGGTTCCGTGCAGCACCAGCGCGATGGCGCCCGCGAGCAAGGCCGCGACCGCCACCAGCAGCAGCCGGTACTGCGAGTACGTCGCTCCCAGCACGGTGGCAGCACCCGACAGCGGGCTTTGCGCGAACTGCACCTGCCGCCCGAAAGCCAGGGTGATCACCTGCCCGATGACGATGCCCAGGCCCCAGGTCGCGAGGATGGCATCGAGCGGGCGCCGGTACAGCGGACGCAGCACCGTCCCCTCCATCACAGCACCCCCCAGCAGCCCGGCCAGCGCCGCCGCCGGCAGGCTCGCCCACGGGTTCCAGCCGGCCCACGTGACCAGCAGCGCCGCGTAGCCGCCGACCGTCAGCATGGCGCCGTGGGCAAAGGAGATGATGCCCATGACGCCGAACACGATCAGCAGGCCAAGCGCCACGACGTACAGGATCGCCGCCGTGGTCACGATGTCGAGCAGCAGGCCCACGCGAAGGCTACTTCAGGTTCGGGCACTGCGCGCCGGGGTCCACGTCCTTCGCGGTCTGCAGGATCTTGACGCTGCCGTCCGGCTGCACCTGGCCCAGGTACATCGTGAGCGGCGCGTGGCGCTCCTTGTTCATCCGGATGGGGCCGCGCGGCCCGTCGAAGGAGACTTCGGCCAGCGCCTTGGTCACGCCGTCCGCCGCCGTGCCGCCCGCGCGCTCCACCGCCGCCTTGTAAAGATAGACCGCCTCGTACTGCGGCACCGACAGGTCGTTGGGCGTCAGCAGCGCCTCGCCGAACTTGGCGCGCATGGCCTGGAGGAACGCCGTGTTGGCCGGGCTGTCCACGCTGGTGTAGTAGGAGCCTGAGATGTAGATGCCGGCCGCGTCCTCCCCCATCGTCTTGGCCGTGCCCTCATCGACGCCGAGGTTGCCGACCAGCGCGTTGATCCCGGCCGCGCGGTACTGCTTGGTGAGCGTCACGTTCGGCACGCCGCCCGCGGTGGACAGGATCAGCGCGTCGGGGTTGGCCGCCCGCACCTTGCTGATGATCGCCGTCCAGTCCCCGGCGTCCATCGGCTGGTACTCGTCGCCCACCACCTTGCCGCCATGCGCCTCGATGTACTGCTTGGCATAGGACAGCATGCCGCGGCCGAAGGCGTAGTCGCTGCCGATCAGGAAGAACGTCTTGGCGCCCTTGTCCTTGAGGAAATAGTCGATCACCGGCGCCTCCTGCTGCTCCGGCACCCAGGCGTCCACGAACAGGTAGCGGTTGCAGGAATGGCCCTCGTAGTACGAGGTGTAGATGAACGGCGTCTTGCCTCGGGTCACGATCGGCAGCCCGGCGTTGCGCGCCGCGCTGGTTTCCATCGAGATCAGCACATCGACCTTCTTCTGGAACACCAGGCTGTCAAAGGCTCGCTGCGCCCCGGCCGCCCCGCTGCCGTCGTCGGCCACGTCGAGCGCCAGCGGACGGCCCAGCACGCCGCCCTTCGCGTTGATCTCCGCCACCGCAAGCTCCGCCGCCTGCACGACGGAGGGCGCCACGACGCTGTTCGCCCCGCTCAGCCCAATGGGCACGCCGATGCGGATGGGCGCCTGGGCGTGGGCGGACGCCGCCAGCAGCGAGAGGCCGAGGGCGGCGGAGGCGATCTTGTGCATTGGGGGTTCCCTGTTGGTCAAAGGTACGACTTGGCGAGCATCATGTGCACGCCCTTGTTGCCGTCCACGGTCTGCGTCACCCGCAGGTCGCCGATCAGCGAGC
>CAXUJE010000085.1:0-16685 GCA_964251035.1 uncultured Acetobacteraceae bacterium | reverse complement strand
AGCCCGATTGCCTGCCGCCGCAGGTCGCGCAGCCGGTCCGTCGCCAGCGGGTCGCCCTTGATCCGCGCCGGGCCGTCCAGGGCATCGAGGGTGAGGTGCAGGGGACGCGCCGGGTCGTCGCCGGCCAGGAAGGCGTTGACCGGGTTCTCGTCCACCACCAGGGCGGCCAGGGTGCCCAGCGCCTTGGGCGGCGCGTGGCCGAGCATGGCGTGCGGGACGATCCAGATGTCGGCGCGTTGGCGCTTCTGGCGCTGGTAGGCGCATTCGGCCGCCAGGCTGCACGGGCCGCAGGCGTAGGCGTCCACGTCGAGGTAGGCCGCCTGCGCGTCCTTCACCACGTCCATGTCGCCACACATTGCGGTGCCGGGCCGGTCCGGGTCCGGCTGCTCGCGGCCGCGCCAGACCGCGACCTGGAGGTCGGGCGCGGTGTGGCGCAGCGCGTCGGCGTAGCCGTCGGCGAGGTCGTGCCGCGGCACGGCGATGCCGACGGTGCGGTCGTCCCCGTCCGCGCGCAGGCGGCGCACCAGCTCGGCGGTCCAGCGGCGGGCCTGGTGGCTCTTGCCGACGCCGGTGTCGCAGCGCAGGGCGTGGACGAACGGGTCCGGCGACGCGGCGGCCCGCTCGGTGAAGCCCTGCACGGCCTTGGATGCCCGGAACCGGCCCATGGCGAGGGGCACGCGGCGGACGGCCGCGGTCCCGGCGTCCAGTGCCCGCCTGATCCGGTCGCGCACGGCGTCCGGGCCGGCTGCGAGGATCACGTCGGCGAGGTCGGAGCTGTCGTAGCGGCGCACGGGCCAGGGGGTGCAGTCCACCGTTTCCACGCCGCGGCGGCGCCAGGCCTGCCGGGCCTTGGCGAGCGCCTTGTCGGCCGGGTTGTGGCGGCGATAGTCCTCGGTCAGCAGCACGGTGAAGTCGGCGAGGTCGAGCTTGCCCAGCGCGCCGAGGGCGATCAGCACGGCGTGGCCGGTGGCGGCATGGGCGGCCAGGCCGGTTTCCGGGCCTTCGGCGGCCAGCGCCGGCAGGGTGCCGGGCAGGCGCACGACGGCGCCCTCCAGGGCGCCGTTGGTCACCTTGACCGCGCGTAGGGCGCGCCGCCGCAGCTCCTCCGGTCCGATCTTGTTGCCGTCCTCGGCGAGGTGGATGCGCTGCACGGCCGGCACGGTGCCGTCCGCGGCGGTGCCGACGGCCAGCAGGGCGCGGTATTGCGGGTGCCACAGGGTGGAGGAGGGCCAGCCGCCGGCGGGCTCGGGGATGCCGCGCACCTGCTTGAGGTAGTATTCGCCCAGGGTGCCGGCGAGCGGGACGGCGCCGGCGAAGATGCGCCGCGCCACCGCGGTCCTGCGGGCATCTTCGGCCTGGGCCTCGGCGTCCGCCGCCTTGTCCGGGGCGGGGCGGGGACGTGGCGTGACGGGGCATGGCGTCGCAAACGCGGCGCTTTGCGCGGGCTCGCCGGTCCAGCTGCGCGCCCACTGCACGGCGTCGGGGAAGCCGCAGCCGTGCGCGTGGCGGATCAGGTCGAGGAGGTCGCCGCCCTCGTCGCTTTCGTGGCTGAACCACAGCCCCTTGCGCGGGCCGGACACCTCCATGGCGAGGCTGCCCTTGCTGCCCCAGCGCAGCGTGCGCCGGGTGCTGGCGCCCTTGTTGGGCAAGCCGAGCAGCGCCTCGGCGACGTCGGCGGCGTCCGCCCGCAGCGCGTCGCGCAGGTTCTGGAAGTCGTCATCCGCGGCGCTCATGGGAGCACCGCCTTTGGTGGCCGGAGGGCGTCCTGGTCCTGCCCGTGCGGCGGGGCGCGGCGACCGTGCGTGATGCGGCCGTAGTGGGCGTCCGTCAGGGTGCGCGCGGGCACCCCGTACGTGTTCTCGCGCTTGCTGCGCATAGCCTTCTCCTATGGTTGCTTGGGGGGCAACCCGTCGGGAGCGGCGAAACTCGGGGAGTTTGCGCCTCGGAGGCCAGGCGTCAGGCAAAATTCGCCCGTTGCAAGAAAGGGCTTGCTTTTTTGGTGGGCTCCGAGGAAACTAGGGATTGTCACGTCACTAGTTTCATCAGCCCTTGCTGAGCGTCAGCCCGCCTTCACCGGCGGGTTTGTCGTTTCTAGGGGGTGGTCGTCAGCGCCTCCTGTGGTGGTTGGGCATCGCGATCACGGCCTTTCCAAAGCCGTAACGGCCAGCTTGCAGGTTCCAAGGCAACTTCTCAATCCTGTTGTGCCCTGGTTTGTTCGTTATGCCTCCTTGCTGTGTCATGTTGCACTGCTTCGGGCCGCCTTTGTTCGAGCTGACGTGCCCGTAGCAACCAGCGTATGCTGCAATGCGGACAAGTGCTAACTGATGCAGCTAATTCTTGATCCAAACATCGAGCATGCTTTGTAGGTTGGCAATGGACTGATCTAAGCTTGCGATCTCCCCCTTCGCCCAGTTGCTGAACCTCTCATACTCGGCGTTGTCCCGGCATAAACGTGCGTTCTCCTGTTGCAGGCGCATGTTCTCCAGCTGAACAGCCTGAAGCTGTCCTTGCAGCGACTGGAACTGTCGCTGCACCCAGGTCTGCTCCCGCTGCTGGTTCAGGATAGACAAGAGCTGGTCAGAGGCTTGCTGTCCCCGTCCAGCGTTGAAACCCCTTTGGTAATCTGTCTCGAATATCGACACTGATCCCTCCTAGCTTTCCCCCCTTGCCGCTGGCGCCGACTCGGTCGCGATGGCCACCGTGCGGTCCATTCCACCGGCGGACGGCTGCGACCCCTCCGCCTCCTCCGCCGGCCCGGCCAGCGCACGCTGGCCCGCTCTGCCGTTTGCCAACCCGGACACGCTGCTCATGGCGCCGTTCCGTATGTTTTGCAGGGTGGCCCCGAGCCCGATCAGCCCGGCATCCTGCGCCAGCGAGTGCGTGTCGAGCCGGTCGGCCGCCTCCAGGCCGAGCCATGTTGGGACATGCTGGGGGAACAGCGCAATCATCCTGAAGCAGGCGATCAGCGCCACGGTGTGCGACAGCACGAACATCGCCAGCATGACGATCACACCGAGCAGGTTGGACACCAGCCACCCCGCGGACAGGGTGAAGCCCGCGGCGACCGAGAAGGTCATGAAGATTAGCCGCGAGATGGCAGCGAAGCAGAAGTAGCTGAGGAACAGGCCGAACAGCATCAGCGTCGGCCGCAGCAGCAGGTTGAACAGGATGCCGTAGCCGCGCAGGCCCCGCCCGTGCAGGCCGTCGCCTTGGAACGCCATGTGCGCGAAGGCCCACAAGGGCACGCTGACCATGGCCTCGCAATACAGGATGAGCCAGCCGAGGATGCCCATGCTCCACATCAGCACGGGGATCATCGGCAGCACGAAGGCGATGACCAGCCCCGGGATGAGCAAGGCCATGAGGCCGTAGAAGATGGGCGTGCCCAGCGCGTTCATCACGAGGTGGCCGCTGAAGGTCGCGACGGCTCCGGTCACGTTGAGGGTCAGCAGGTTCCACGCCGTCATGGCGGTGCTGGCGGTCGCGGACGCCATCAGGCCGGCGGCGCCGAGGGCTGTCAGCGCGATCAGCACCATGCCGTGGCCGAGCTTGACCAGGGCGGCGAACGGGTCGGCCCAGTTGTTGGCCGTGGGCGCCAGGGCCGTGGTGAACAGCTTGAGCACCCGCTCGGAGACGTTGAGTCGGCGCGTGACCTGCTCCAGCAGCCCGGCGCCGTCGGCGGTGGGCGTCGCGCCGGAAAACAGGTCGGCGCTGCCGGCGGGCTGGTCGAGCGGGTCGGTGGTGGCGATGTAGGTGTTCACCCGGTCCTGGAACTCGGCCACCGCGTGGACCAGCGGCGCGAGGTCGGCCGAGAGGTAGCGGCCGAGGCCCTGCCAGTTGGGCGCGTTCACCGTGGGCGTGGCGGCGAGCAGGGACAGCGTGAGGCCGTTCAGCCGGCCAAGCTCGGCGTAGTAGGCGCCGGCTCCGCTCCAGCCCAGGGCGGTGATCTGGGTTTGCGCATCCTGCGCGCCGGCGGTGCCGTTGCGCATCGCCTGGGCGGTGTATTGGCCGCGCAAGGTGGCCATGACGCGGGTGGCGTCAGCGGTGAGCATGGCCGTGTAGTCGGCGGTGGCGCTTTCCAGCATGTCCTGCATGGGGGCCAGGCTGGCGGCCTGCCGGCTTTGCCACAGGCTCCGGGCCACGGTCTCGGCGATGGGCCGGATGTCGCCCTGTAGGACGCGGGTGACAACCGTCTGTTCGGCGGCCGACATGTCGAGCGCGGCATCCACCAGGTCGCCTACGCCGTTGCCGGCCTTGCGGATCGTCACCGAGCCGCACACGGGTGCGCCGATCTCGTTGCCGGGAGCGAGGCTGTAGGACCAGGTGAGATAGGCGTCGAGGCCGGCGGCGATGCCGGTGATCGGCTGGGGCGCGGGCACCAGGTTCGGGTTGCCGGCGGCGGCGTTCACCAGCGCCCGGCACAGCTCGGCCTGCATCAGGCCGGCCACCACCTTCTTGGCTCCGGGAATGATCGGCTGGGCGATCGGCACGGCGTCCGGGCCGATAGCCTGGATGGCGCTCTGGTATTCGCCGCGCCCTAGGCCAACGCCCCATAGGCCCACCTGCGTCACCAAGGCATGGCCGGTGCTGAAGCCACCCAGCACTGGCAAGGCCAGGAGGCCGCAAAAGGCCAGCCGCACCGGGAGCCAGGCGTTGGTGCGGTTGCCGAGCACGCGGCTGGTCTCGGCGGCGGCGACGGACTGCTGGATCAGGCCGTAGCATAGGTAGGCGACCATGAAGACCCCGATGGCGCCGGTGAGCAGGCCGAGCATGCCGCCGATCACCGTGGCCTCGGGGCCGATGGTGTTGCCGCCGTTGGCCCCTGTCATGCCGGGGACGGGGAAGAGCGACCGGATGAGCTGCGCCGTCCAGTCGTTCCCGGGATCGAGCGCGGCCCAGGCGATGCCGCCCGGGTTCGCCGCCTGCGCCCTGGCCGAGCCAGCCATCAAGGGGAGCAGTGCAAGGGCAAGGACGGGTCGGGAAAGCCGGGGCATTCGGGAAGGCTCCAGGATGGTTCCCGTAAGCCCTCCCACAAGCGGACGCGAGTGCGACTACTCCCTTCACATCGTCATGCCGGGACTGGGTGCGGGGGCAGGAGCCGCGCCTGGCTTCTGCTCGGGCGAGACCGCGCTCTTCACCCGTTCCATGAGCTGGCGGAAGAACTCGGCGGCCTTCTCGGCCAGCTCCTGCTGCATGCTCTTGCCCGCGTCGCGCCCGGGCAGGGCGGCGGTGCCTTCGCCGATAGCCTTGTCCATGGCGGCGAACTGGCCCTCGACCGGCACGGGGTCGATGCCGCGGCGGGCTAGGTCGGCGCCCACGGCCTCGCGTGCCGTCGCATACTGGCCCGCCGAGGAGACCGCCTTGTCGTAGGATGCGGCGAATGCCCGCTCGGAGGTCATGGCGGCGTTGAATTCGGCCCTGAGCTGCTCGTACCTGCCGCCCGGCTGCATACCGGTCATCACGCCCGCCAGGCCGTCGGGGTCGCCGGCCGCGGCCTGCCTGATCTTGCTCAGCACCCCCGAGCCAGGCCCGGCACCGAGCGCCTCCACCGCACGCACGGCGCTCTGCGCCGCATTTCGAGCTTCAGTGACCAGCCGGTTGCTGCTCTGGTCAGCCCGCCGCTCTTCGTAGCTGCCGAGGCGGCCTGTTAGGGGCGCGGGCTCGTTGGACCAGGGCGGTGGTGTCGAAGGTTCGGGCGGTCGGGCGGAGGCGAGGATGTCGCGTAGGGTGCCGCGGAACTGCACTTGCTGCGCGTTCACCGTGGTATGCCCCTGCGCATCCGCTGCGCGAGCATTGGCGATGGGAGCGGGCTGGTCGGACGCGGTGGGCTGGCCCGCCGCCGCGCTTGCGGGCTGCGGCCCGCCCGGCTGCGGACACGCCGGGACAGCGCCGGGCACGGCGGATTGCCCCGGCGCCGCCGGTCCCACTGGGGCCGCCGCGGAAGCCGGGTTCGGCGTGGCCGCCGCAGGGTTCGCCTTTGCTGCTGGCGCAGCGGAGGGTGTCGGATCAGCCGCGGTGGCCACGGGCGCAGGCGCTGGTGCGGGCGCGGGCTCGCCAGCCTTGGCCTCCTGGACGCCCTCGGCCAACTGCTCGACCTGCTTGCGGCCTTCCTCGCTGGAAACGTCCACGCTGCCGGTGACAGCCGAGCGCGCCAGGCGGCGGATGTCCTGCGCGAGCGGGCCGTCCTCGGGCCGCAGGTGGGCGGTCTCGCGCACCAACGCCGCCAGCTGCTCGTGGCGCAGCCCGGGCGAGGACAGCGCCAGCTTGTCCAGCTCGGCCCGCAGCGCCGGGTCCATGACAAGCTGCGTGTTGTTCAGGCGTTCCACGTCCTGCACCACGTAGCTGACCCGGGTCTTGAACCAAGGCTTGTCCAGAGCGGCAGGCGCCGCTGCGGCTTCGTCCGCCAACCAGCCGACGCGGTCCTTCAAGGCTGGGTCCTTGACCGAGACGAAGGGCGCTGCCTGCTCCAGGCGCTCCATGAGCACCGCCATCGGCGCGCGTGCCGGCCCGGCCATTCCCGGTCGCCCATCCGGCGTTTCTGCCTGCACCGGGCTTGCCGTCGCTGGCCCTATTCTCTCCTGCATGGTCTGCCCTTCCATCGACGCCTCCTCTGCTTGCGTTTGTGACCGACGATTGCCGAGTGTCCCGCTGTCCGGCTGGCCGCGCCTATTGGCTAGCGACCTGCGGGATCGGCATGGTGGGAGTGCGCGCCTGCTGGAAGCGCGTCGTCGCGGTGGCTGAGAGCTGGGCCGCGGCCATGGCGGCGATCTGGTCGAGCCGCTGGTAAGTCTTGAGTGCCATGTAGTTGCCCAGCGCCTGCTCGCGGGCGACCTCGCGCAGGATCACCGGCGCGCTCGGCATCTGTTCCAGGCTCGTCGCCCAGGCCTGGCTGCCGTAGCGCCGGGTGACCTCCAGCGCGAGCGCATCGGACGCGGAAGCGGTTTGCAACTGCGGCCGGCCCTCGGCCTGCATCTGCTGCTGCTGCTCGGCGGTGAGCTGCACCGTGGGGGCGTGCGAGGCGAAGATGTCAGTCGCGACCTTGCGCGCCAGCGACATGCTGGCGTTGTACTGGCGCCGGTCCTCCTCCTCCTGCAGCCCGGCCAGGCTCTTGCGCGGGTCGCCGCGCAGCGCGCCCGGCGGCACCGGCTGCAGCAGGGTGGTGATGTAGTCGTTGGCGGCGTTGATCGTGGCTTGGTCGCCGTAGGTGGGGGTGCCGATGAACGAGTCCGCGCGCTGGTCGGCGTTCTCCAGTGGCGACACCGCGGGGCACAGGCCGGCCTGCACGTCGGCGGCCGAGCAGTAGCGCGTCAGGTGCTGCTGCACATTGGCCGCCGCCGCCTGTCCGGCGCCTTCCCAGGCCGGGGTTGCAGGCCCGCCTTCGCCGCGGGGGTTGGTGATCGCGCCCACGTTGCGGCTGAACGTGTCTGCCTGGCGGCCTGCCACCGAGATGCTCTGGCCGCCGTCGAGGGCCAGGCACGCCGCCGGGGTGACGACGTGGTTGGCCACGATGTCGGCGTTGCGCAGGTTGCGCTGGTAGGTGGCCATGGCCGTGTTGGTGGCGTCCTGGATCTGCTCCTGCGCGGCCACCGTGGCCCGGACGTTGCGCGTGACCTGATCGGTCGCCCGGGTGAGCGTGTCGCCCACCCCGGTCACGGCGACCTGCACCTGGTTGATGGCGTCTGTGACCAGCTTGTTGAGCTGTTCCATCAATCGATCGGTGATGAGGTCTGTCGTCGGCAGGTCTGCCCAGGCGGGTCGGATGCTGAACAGCGCGGCACCGACAGCAATGCCGAGCGCCGTGCCGGCGAGGAGGCTGAGCTTGCGCATGATGGCCCTACTGCTGCGGGTAGCCGGACGGGAGCTGCTGCGTGCCGTTCAGGTAGAAGCCGGTCTGCCCTCCCGTGCCGACGCCGAAGTTGGCCAGCCGCGAGCCGTTGCCGCCGATGTTGAGGCGTGGGCAGAAGCTGCCGCCGCCCAGGCTGCCGAAGCCCAGGTCGAAGCCGCTCACCGACAGCCCGCACTGGACGGTGCCGAGCGTCGAGCGCCAGGCGTTGGTGACGGCGGCGCAGAGCTGGCCCTGGATCGCGCCGATCAGGTTGCCGGGGTTCGTGAAGTTCACCAGCACGTCCAGGCCGGTGCCGTTGAAGAAGCCGTCGAGGCAGGTCAGGCCGCGCACGCTCTGCGGCGGCTGGATCGTCTGGTCCTCGGTGGCGATCTGCGCCGTCGCGGCGTCGACGCCGGCCTGCGCGAGGGCGGCGCAGCCCTGGGACGCGCCGTTCGCGACCTGAGCGGAGGCAGCGGCGGGCGCTCCCGCCAGTCCCGTGGCAACCACGGCGACGATCAAGCGTCGCATGGCGCATCCTTTCCGTTGCCGCAGATCGAAAGCAGGCGCGTGACCCGCTCCGGGCTGAACAGCCGTGCGAGCAGGGCGCCGCGGTTGATCTGGCGGAGGCTCTCGCGGGCAACGCGGCCGGCGTCGGCTTCGGGCGGCACGCCGGGCTCGTCGGCCAGCAGCCCGCCCATCACGAGGTGCCGGTTCGGCAGCGGCGCCCCGGAAAGCCAGTCCAGCAGCCGCGTGCGCCGGGCCGGGCTGGCGTACCCGAGCGCCGTGCGCATGCCGGACCGCGCCGCCGGCTGCCGCAACAGGATGTCCAGCCTGTTCGGGTCGTAGGCCACGGCCCGGTCGAGCGCGTGGCCGAGCCGGATCATCTCGGACAGCACGCCCGGCATGTCGTCCACCTGGATGTCCGCCGTGACGGCGCGCGACGCCGCTTCGGGTTCGTGTGCTCGCAACCACTGCTCGACCGAAGCCTTGTCCAAAGCCGGCATCACCAGGTCCTCCGTTGTGCGAGGGCCGGTTTAACGCTGGCGGACGCGAGTGCGGCGTTCGTGTGGATCACCGTGTGATCTGCACGACGTAGGGTTCGTCCGGGGCGGCGGAGGCCTGCAGGCCGAGCGGCTTGACGGCATCGCGCAGCACGAAGTCCCAGGGACGTCCGCCCTCCCAGCTGACGGGCCGGTCAGGATCAACGCCCTGGCCGTAGCGGACGCGCCAGTTCTTCGGCAGCAGCTGGCGCACGGCGAACCGAAGCGGCACCTCATGCCCGAAGCCGGAGGCGACTGCGGTGCGTGTCCTTTCCGAGGACGTTATGGGATGACTGGCCGGGCGAGGCCAGCTGGCTGGCCGCGGCAACGGCGAGGAGGGCGTGGCCTGCAAGGAGAACTCGGCCTGGGCCACGCCGGGCATGCAGCCCATGGCGAGCAGGGTGACAATGGATGGCGGACGCATGATCAGTCCTCTCGATCGAGACGACGGACCCTGCCACTGCCGGACGCGAGTGGCTTCGGCAAAGCCTCCTCAGGCATCATGGCGATACCTTGCGTTATTCGTCCGTCCGCCGGCTTGAACGGCGCAATCCCTGCCCATTGTTGACTCGGAAGGTCCGGAGCAGGGCTTGCCTGCCAATGCAGGACGAATTGCCGCCGCGATGGCCAAGCCGAGCCACCCTGGAGACGACGGATGGACGTCAAGCAGCTCGAATCCTTTCTGGCGGTCGTCGAGCATGGAAGCCTGAGCAGGGCGGCCGAGCGGCTGCACGTGTCGGCCTCCACGATCAGCGGCCATCTCTCCCATCTCGAAGCCGAGCTGGGCACGCAGCTCCTCATGCGCCAGTCCCGTGGCATGGTGCCCACCAAGGCCGGCGAGGTGCTGCGCCTGAAAGCCCGCCCGGCGGTCCTGGCGATGGAGCAGATCCGGCACAGCGTCGCCGCGGCGGGAACCGACGTTGCGGGCCTCGCACGCGTGTGCTTGCCGACAAGCCCTGCGAACATCCTGAGCCTGCCGCTGATCAAGGGCCTGCTGGAGCAGCACCCGCGCATCCGCCTGGAGCTGTTCGCAGGCTTCAGCGGCCATCTCGAAGAGCTGCTGACCCAGAAGCGGTACGACATCGGCCTGCTCTACCGCTCGTTGCCGATCAAGGGATTGGTTGTCGAACCCCTGGTCGACGAGGACCTTGTCCTGGTCGGCGGCTTCGAGCCGGACAACCGGGACGAGGTGGCCCTGGCCGATGCCGCGGAGCTGCGTTTCGTCCTTCCGAGCCGGAGGCATGGGCTGCGCCAGGTGATCGACCGTGCTTTCGACGCGCAAGGCGTGCAGCCTGAGATCATCGCGGAACTCGACACGTTGCCGGCGATGAAGGAGGTCGCCTTCGGCGGCCTGGCCGCGACCATCCTGTCGATGTCCGGCACTGGCTTCCAAGCAGGCCGGCCTTACGGGGCCTCCTTGCGGCGCATCGTCAATCCGACGATCACTCGGACTGTCGCACTCTGCCGCTCGGAGAGCACCCTGGAAGATCCGGTCGTGACGATCACAGCAAAGTTACTCGCAGACCTGACATGCCGGATGGTGCAAAGTGGAACCTGGAGCAACGCACGCCTGCGTACATAAGTGCTCGGCAAAAGGCAGCATAAAGACTCTCAAGCTGCTTATTTTTCGTAATCCACAGCAAACTTGCTTATAAAAACAAATACGTCTCAATCGAGCTTATTTTCTTTAAAATTCTCCAAGTATACGAAAAATTGGAGGAAGTGTCCGAAAAATCGAGGGATTCCCAAGAAAGTGCTACTCTGTACAACTTCTTCCCCAGAGCCGTCCAAATGTCTGGGAGGGGAAAGGCGATGCACTATCGATATGCGATTGCCGCAGCATCCGCATGCCTGGGCGCCATGCCTGGGGTTGCCTGCGCATCGCCTTACACACAGGCTTACGCACCTTTCTACGACTCTCTTTCTCTTTCCGCACTGTTCGCAGCCCTTCCGCTTGCAGTGCTGTTCGTTTTGCTGGGCGGCCTGCGCGTGCCCGCGAAGTGGGCGGCAGCCGCCGCCCTGGCTGCCGCCATGCTTGTCGCGCTTGCTGTCTACGGCATGCCTGCGGGACAGGTTGCCAGCGGCGCGCTGGAAGGGGCCGCCATCGGCTTCTTCCCGATCATCTGGATCGGCATCAACGCGATCTGGGTGCACGACCTCACCGAGGCGAGCGGGCACTCGGACGTGCTGCGCCGCGCGTTCGGCCGCCTCAGCGACGACCCGCGTGCCCAGGCCGTCCTGGTGGCGTTCTGCTTCGGAGCCCTGCTGGAAGGCTTTGCCGGCGGCGGCAGCCCGGTTGCGATCTGCGCAGTGGTGCTGATCGCGCTCGGCCTCGACCCGCTGCGCGCCGCCGCCGCCTGCCTTGTCGCCGACACGAGCCCCGTCGCCTTCGGCTCGCTCGGCCTGCCGATCACCATGCTTTCCAAGGTGTCGGGCCTGCCGGTGCCTGCTCTCAGCGCCATGGTCGGCCGGCAGACGCCCGTGCTCGCCCTGCTCGTGCCGTTCATCCTGCTCGTCATCGTCGACGGCCGGCGCGGTCTGCGCCAGGCATGGCCTCTCGCCGCGGCGGCAGGCACTACCTATGCGGCCGTGCAGGCGTTCGGCGCCGCGACGCTGCCCGTCGAGCTGGTGGACATCGTGGCCGCGCTGTCTTCCATAGCGGCTTCCATATTGTTCCTCCGGGTCTGGAAGCCGACCCATGGCATGTCAGCCATAGGGGCGGAGCCGCTGCCCGTGGGTGCAGCCGTCACCCCGCCGTCGTTGCGCCATGCTCCCGCCGGCCCGGCTGATCCTCCGTTCGAGGTCGCGCGTGCCTTTGCGCCGTATGGCATCATCCTGCTTGTGGTCGCTGCGGCCCAGCTCAGACCGGTCGCAGCCCTTCTCGACCAGGCCACGAGCACCTTTGCCTGGCCTGGCCTCGCGATGGTGGCGCCGAACGGCAAGGCTGTCGCCGCCACCGTCGCCCGGTTCGAGTGGGTGCGCTCGGCGGGATCGCTGGTCCTCGTCGCCGGCCTGCTGTCCGCCCCGGTCCTGGGCATCGGCCTCGGCCAGGCCATCCTGCTCTACGGCCGCACCTTGCACCGCCTGCGCTGGGCCATCCTGGTCGTCTGCCTCGTGGTCGGCCTCGCCTACGTGATGAACCTGTCCGGCCAGACCGTCACGCTCGGGCTGTGGGCGGCGGGCGCCGGGCCGTTGTTCGCGGCTATCTCGCCTGTCGTGGGCTGGTTCGGCACCGCCCTGACAGGCTCCGACACCTCGACCAACGCTTTGTTCGGCCTCCTGCAGGTGACGACCGCACGGGCCACCGGCCTGTCGGACGTGCTGCTCGCCGCCGCCAACAGCTCGGGCGGCGTGATCGGCAAGGCGGTGTCGCCGCAGAACCTGGCGATCGCTGCGGTCGCGGTCGGCATGAGCGGCCGCGAGGGCGACCTGTTCCGCCGCGTGGCCGGCTGGACGGCGCTGATGCTCGCTGTGCTGTCCTTGCTCGTCTTCCTGCAATCCACCCCCGTCCTGTCCTGGATGCTGCCATGACCGACGCCATCCCCTTCGCTCCCGATCGCTCCTGCCCGCTCGACGGGGTGCGCGTGCTCGACCTTTCGCGCCTGGTGTGCGGCAACATGCTGACGCTGCAGTTGGCCGATTTCGGGGCCGAGGTCATCAAGCTCGAACCGCCCGAAGGCGACCCGCTGCGCCATTGGCGCGAGGAGGGTGTGTCCGTCCACTGGAAGGTCTATGGCCGCAACAAGAAAAGCGTGCGCCTCGACCTGCGCACGGAGGACGGCAAGGCGCTGCTGCGGCGCCTGCTGCCGACAGCCCACGTGCTGGTGGAGGGGTTCCGCCCTGGCGTCATGGAGGCGGCCGGGTTCGGCCCGGACCGGTTGCTTGCGTTCAACCCCAAGCTGGTGGTCCTGCGCATCTCCGGCTTCGGGCAGACCGGACCCTACAGCCCCCGTCCCGGTTTCGGCAGCCTGATCGAGGGCATGTGTGGCTTCGCGGCCAAGAACGGCTTTGCCGACAAGCCGCCGGCGCTGCCCAACATGGCACTTGCCGACATGGTCGCCGGCATCCAAGGCGCCTTTGCGACGATGGTCGCGCTGCGCGAGGTCGAGCGCGAAGGCGGGCGCGGGCAGGTGGTGGACCTGTCCCTGCTTGAACCGTTGCACATGACCCTTGGCCCGGACGCGGCGGTGCACCGCCTCACGGGGCGTTCGCCCCTGCGCTCCGGCAACCGCGTGTCGCTGACGGCGCCCCGCAACGTCTATGCGACGGTGGACGGCGCCTGGCTCGCCCTTTCCGCCTCGACGCAAGGGATGGCCGCCCGGCTGTTCCGCTCCCTCGACCGGCCGGAGCTGATCGAGGATCCCCGCTTCCGGACAAACGCCGACCGGCTCAAGCATGTCGAGGAGCTGGACGCGATCGTGCAGGACTTCGTGGGCCAGCACACGCTCGACTCCAACCTCGCCTTCTTCGCAGCGGCCCAGGTCACGGTCGGTCCGGTGTACGACGCGGCCGGCTTCGGCGACGATCCGCATGTGCAGGCTCGTGGCGTGCTGGTCGAGATGGAGGATGCGGAGCTCGGCAGCGTGCCAATGCACGCGGTCTGTCCCCGCTTGTCCGACACCCCCGGCGCGCTTCGCCGTCCTGCTCCCGAGCTGGGCCAGCATGACGTTGAAGTCCTCTCGGCCTCATCGAGGGACAGTGACAAGCTTTCCCTAACCTGTCGAAATATTGTGTGCAACTCATCAACTGCCGGCCCCTGCTCAGAAGGGTGATCGTGATGGACAATTTCGATGACAACGACGAAATGTTGTTCTGCTTATATTTAAAACTAAACCGTTTTCTGGCAGGTTATGCTGTGGATTGCGCAATCGTCGAAGATGCAGAGTCCGGCGTTCCTGATAGCGAGAATATTCAGGCGGCTCGGCTGCGCCGACAAAACGCGGCGGCCGAATGGCGTCTCGCTCTCAAGCAGATGATCCAACTTGTGCCCCGCACCAAGCGGGGATCTCTTGCCATGAACCGTGTCCTCCAGCTCTGCTTCAAGCACCATCTTGCGGAGGACGTCGACGTCATGGAGCTTGCCAAATCCCACATCCTTCACCTCGACAAATTTTTGGACGAGGGCGACGAGTTGGTCTTGTCCAAACCGTCCCTGGACTCCTCCCAGGTGGATGTTACTTCCGACCAGAATTGAGGCGGAAGCCGACTCTCAACCCGGGATGGCAGCAGATCCAAGCCGTCGGCTTTCTGATGCCTGTAGCCGCATCACCCAGCGTGTCATAACGGCACGCCCCCCGGCAGTATCAGGTGCAAACCGTAAAGCTGGGTTGCACAGGCTTAGCGTGCGAGACATAAACCTTTCATCCTCGGCATTTGTCGAACAGGCCGTAAACAATTGGGTGCGGCTTCAGCGGGATCGGCGGTATGGCCAAGGGTGCAAGGGCGGCTGAAATGGCACACGACCCGAAGACGACGGGGCAGACGCTTAGTGATCTTGAAGTTCTGCAAACAACAGTTGGTGCACGAGTTCGCGAAGCGCGTTTACGTGCGAAGCTAAGACAATCCCAACTTGGAACTTTGATTGGCAGCGGACAATCCCATGTATTCGAAATAGAGGATGGCCGAATCAACGTAACCTTGAAGACCTTAGTCAAGTTGGCAAATGCACTAGATGTTAAACCTATCGACTTGCTTTTGGATAGTAATAGCAAGCCAAAACTGGCTGACTCTGTGGCTTTGGAACTATCCGATCTTCTGCAATCTACCAAGGCCGATCTAAGCCTTCTTGGCGAACGTCTACACCGAGCAGAAATGCTGCTTGCTGGTGAGAGCGAGGACCCGAAGCGCGCAGCACCCTCGTAAGCTTGATTTTTCCTGGTTAGGAGACGATCTCCGATAACAGGTTGAAACATGTTTTTTCTTGCATAACGTAGGTCATAACAGGTTATAACCTTTATGACTGAAGATGCAGGAACCTCCAATGTCCGTACCCGTCAGGACCGAAGCTGGCACCGCGGTCAGCTGCAACCCAACCTGGCGGGATCACGGCACGAACGCGCATACGCTTCGCATCGTCTCTGAACCTCCTTGTCCCGGTTGGCACGATGCTCCCGTCCAGCGCAGCCTTCCCTTGTTCCGGGTCATGCCCTCCCGGGATTCCGCGACTCGCGCCGATTGCGAGTCGCAGGGCGCCGACGCGCAACAAGCACCCCCTCGCGAACAACCAGCCGCGATCGCAACGGATCGGGATGCGCGCGTCGCTGCCCAGCCCGCAGCAACTCCATCACTGCGTCGACAGCTCTGGTCGCCCGCCAGCGTCGGGCTGCTGCGCGCCGAGTATCCGACGGCCAAGCTGGTGCGCGATATCAGCGCCGAGCTGGGCCGCTCGGTCGGCGCGGTCTATGGCAAGGCGCGGCGTCTTAACCTGAAACGCCCGCGCCGCGGCGCCGCGCTGTGCGAGGGTGGCCCCCTGCTTCCGACTCCTGCCCTTATCCCGCAAGCCCCGCAGCCGAGCGCCGCTCCTGCACCCGAGCCGCCGCCTACGCCTCCAGCTTTGCAGCCAATGCTCCCTGCTCCCCAGCCAACGCTCCCCGCTCCCCAACCGACGCTTTCCGTGCCCAAGCCCTCGCCTGCGCCGAAAGCCGAGCGCACCAAGATGGGCGGACGGTCGGGCCGCTGGACGGAGGACGACGGGGCGTTGTCCGAGCGGCTGGAACGGTTGTTCATCGCGAACTTCTCGCCCGGGTGCATCGCCGCCGTCCTGGGCGTGACGGAGCGCGCGGTGGCGACCCGGGCCTGGGTGGTCAACTGCCCGCGGCGCGACCCGCAGGCGCTGCGCCACGACGTGGAGACCGCGCGCCTGGTGGACCGCCTGGCCGCGCCGCTGCCGCGGGCGGTGCAGTCGTGGAAAAACGGCAAGTCGCTGGTCCGCAAGCGCTGCAGCCGGAAAGGCCACTTCATCTGGGGCACGAACGGCACCACGCTCTCCAACGATGCCAGGCGCCAGCGCAGCTACAAGATCCTGAACGCCAGCGCCCCCCTGCACGCCTGGTGACAGCCCCTGCGGCCTCGTGCCGCCAGGCGTGGCATCAGCCGGCGACTTATCGGAGACCACCCACATGACGAACGATCAGGCGGCAGGCGATCCCGTGGCCGACCGCTTCGACTTCTGGCGCGGCGGCTTCTGGCGGGTGGCGCTCACTGGTGTATTCTTGTCCACCGCCGTGGTCGTCCTGGCGTGGGACTTCGCCTACACGGTGTCGCACCTGCCGGAGCCGCTCTACTTCTTCACCGACAGCCGCGCCAACCTGATCCAGGACACCCCGCTCACCCAGCCTGTGATGCCGGATGCGGACCTCATGGACTTCACCGCGCGCTCCGTGCTCGCCGTCTACAACTTCGACTACGAGCACTACCGTGAAACCCTGTCGCGCGAGGCCAGCCCGAACTTCACGGTGAAGGGCTGGAACGGCGCCGTCGCCGCCATCGAGCGGACGCGCAACCTCGACGAGATCAAGGCCAGCGCGATGGTGGTGTCGGCCAAGCCGCTGGACAGCCCGGCGATCCAAAGCGCGGGGCAGGTCGGCGACCACCTCGCCTGGACCATCCGGCTGCCGATCCACGTGACCTACTCCAACCTCAAGGAGAAGCGGCACATGGACCTGGTGGTGACGGCCACCGTGGTGCGGGTGCCGACCGCCTTCCACCCGAACGGCATGGCGGTGGACAGCTTCGTCGCCGACCTGCCGCGGTCGCGGTTCGCCGGCTAGGCGGCACGGGCGCCCTCGTTCCGGCAGGCCAGGCGTCCGCAATCGGGGTGG
>CAXUJE010000084.1:16805-17239 GCA_964251035.1 uncultured Acetobacteraceae bacterium | reverse complement strand
CCCAGGGCGCGGAAGCCCCCGGCGCCGCCCGCGGGCCGGGCCGGCGGCAAATTGCCCTGTGCGGGGCCGGCCGCCGCGGCCGGCGCGGCCGGGCGCGGCAGCAGCCGGACCAGGCCGACCGCCAGCGCCGCGGCGCCCAGCCAGGCCGCCCCGGTCCGCAAGCGGCCCCGCTCACGCATGAACGGCTCCAACCCGGCGCAGCGCCACCGCCGCCGCCACGCCGCCGACCCCGGCCAGGCAGGCGAGCGCCGTCAGCAGCGTCAGGACCGCATGCGTCCCCGACACCTCCGGCAGCACGGTCCACCACGCCCGCAGCACCGCCATCGCCGCCAGCAGCGCCGCCACGCCGGTCAGCGCCCGGGCGCTGCGCCGTGCCCGGACAGAGAGCAGGACAGCCATCGGCACCATCGCGTGGCCCAGCGCCCCCGCCACCA
>CAXUJE010000084.1:0-16795 GCA_964251035.1 uncultured Acetobacteraceae bacterium | reverse complement strand
CCATCACCCAACCCCAGCTGCCCTGGGCGCGCAGCTTGTACCAGGGCACCTGCTCCGTCAGGTCGTTCTGCCAAACGATCACCACCTGCATGAAGTTGAGGTAGGCCCAAAGCAGCACCAACGCGAACAGCAGCTTGGCGACATCATTGCGCTCTCCCCGCGCCACGCCGCCCAGCAGGATCGCCGCCGCCAACGCCAGCACGGCGGCACCGGCGCCCGAGAGCATGCCGTAGATGCTGGATACGAAGCGCGGCTGCAGCGACATCGTAAGGTCGATGGCGGCAAACGTCGCCGTGACGGCCAGCAGGAGCAAGCCCGGCACCGCCACCCGCTCCGCCCGTCCCGATAGCACCGCCCAGGCGAGGCCAAGCCAAACCAGCAGGTACGCCGTCCCGCGCACCGCGAAGAACGGCACGTTGAGGTACCACCCATTCGGCAGGTCGGCCCCGGACCGTGCCCAAGGATACAATGCCGGCAAGCTCAGCAGGACCGGCAGGATCAGCGGCAGGATCAAGGGCATGGTCGCCACCCCCGCCAGCAGCCCCGGACGCAGCGCGTCGCCCCAGCGTCCGCCAGTCAGCGCGTGCGCCAGGACCAGCGCCAGACTGCCGAGCGGCCAGCCGCTCCATGCCACCACGGCCGCGAGCCAGGCGTGCGGAAAGGACGCCGGCGCGGCCATCCAGGCCAGGGCGGCACCCGCCAGCCCGAGCGCGCCGACGATGGAGGCCCGGCGCTCCATGCTCAAGGCAGCGCCTCCCGCTCCGCCACCGTCAGGTCGGACGGCGCCGCGTCCGTGCTGCGCTGGAGCGCGCGGATATAGGCGGCGATGGCCCAGCGGTCCGCCGGGCGCATCCGGTCGGCAAAGGAGTACATCGCGCCGTAGCCGCCGGTGATCACGTCGTAGAAGTGCTGCGTCGGCGCCTCCCTGAGCCGGGCGGCGTGGTAGGAGGGCGGCGGGGAGAAGCCGCGCTGCACCACCATGCCATGGCCGTCGCCGAGTTCGGAATGGCAGGGCGTGCAGAACTGGCGGTACTGGTCTTGCCCGCGCTGGAGCAGCGCGGCGGTGAGCGGGGGCGGGGGCGCCGGGCGCTGGTTCGCCTCGATCCGGCCGGGCGGCACCTTGCCGGGGCCGACCGCGGCGGCGCGGTAGGCCGGGAGCTTCGGCTGGTTGATCGCGTCGTCGCAGGCAGTGCAAAGCAACAGGAGGGGCAGCAGGAGCAGCAGCGCGAGGAGGACCGGCCTCATGCCTCGATCTCCTCGAAGGGCTTGGGGTTGAGCGGGCGCAGCACGGCGCGGGCGGGGGCTGCCGGGCCATGCACCACAAGGAACCAGCCGTCGCGCGTCGCTTCCCGCAGCGCCTCGCTCTCGTCGCCGGGTTCCCACAGGCGGGGCAGGCGGTTGGCAATCAGGAAGGCGCCGAACGCCGCCGCCACCGCGCCCAGCACGGCGCATTCCAGGGCATAGACGAGGTAAGAGGTCCAGAAGAAGTCCGGCCGCCCGCCGATCAGCAGCGGGTAGCTCCGCATCGTCGCCCAGCACTGCATGGCGAACCCGGCGCCCCCAAGGCCCAGCCCGGCCAGCAACGCGATCAGCGGGATGCGGGTGCCGGGTCCGTCCTCGTCCTCCGGCAGCGCATAGGGCGTGCGCGTTTCCGCCTCGACGCCCGCGGCGCGGAGCCGGCGCACGGCGTCCTGAAGCGCATCCGGCCCGGGGAAGCCGGCGACGATCACCCGACTTTCCCTGTGGCGATCATCTGCCGCATCTCCGCGATAGACACGACCGGCAGGAAGCGCACGAACAGCAGGAACCCGGCCCCGAACAGCCCGAGCGTCCCCGCAAGCGTGCCGAAATCCACCCAGGTCGGCGCGTAGTCGCCCCAGGCGCTGGGCAGGTTGGTCCGGTGCAGCACGGCGACGACGATGCCGAACCGTTCCAGCCACATGCCCACCACCGCCGAAAGCCCGACCGCCCCCAATACCCAGGGCCGCAGCCGAGCGCCGCGGAAGCACAGCAGCAGCGGGACCGCGCAGTTCATCAGGAGCGTCAGCCAATAGATCGGCCCGTACAGCCCGAAGATGCGCTCCAGGAACTGCCGCCGCACCGCCTCTTCCCCGGAGTAGAAGACGTCGAAGGCGTCCATCACGTAGCAGTAGGACACGGCCAGGCTCGCCACCAGCAGCAGCCGGCCCAGCACGTCCAGATGCCGCTCGGTGACGTAGTCGTGCAGGCCGAGCAGCGAGCGCAGCGGCAGCAGCAGGACGAGCACGACGCCGAAGCCGGACAGCGCCGCGCCGAACACGAAGAACGGCGGGTACTGCGTCGAGTACCACCCCGGCGTCGCCGCGGCGGCGAAGTCCAGCCCGACGATGCTGTGCACCGACACCACCAGCGGCGCCATGATCCCGGCGATCACCCCGTACGCCGCATGGTAGCGCCGCCACTGCGCCCCGGTGCCGCGGAAGCCGAGCGCCAGCACGCCGTAGAAAAGCTGCGCGCCCCGCCCCCGCGCCCGGTCCCGCAACGCCGCGAGGTCCGGCATCAGGCCCAAGAACCAGAACACCACGGAGGAGAACACGTAGGCCAGGATGGCGATGAAGTCCCACAGCAGCGGGCTGCGGAACTGCGGCCACAGCGTCATCGTGTTGGGATACGGGAACAGCCAGTAGAAGAACCACGGACGCCCCAGATGGATGATCGGGAAGACCCCAGCGCAGACGGCGGCGAAGATCGTCATGCTTTCCGCGATGCGGTTGACGGAGGTGCGCCAGGACGACCGCGTGAGGAAGAACAGCGACGACACCAGCGTGCCGCCCGACGCGATGCCGATCCACCAGACGTAGTTGATGAGGTCGAACCCCCACATCACCGGCCAGTCATTGCCCCAGGCCTGCACCCCGCGGGCGAACAGCGTGCCGACCGACAGCACGCCGACGCCCAGCATGGCCAGCGCCAGCCCGAACGCCGCCCACCACCACAAGGGCGTCCGCCGGTCCAGCGTGATGGCGGCGATCCGGTCGGTGACGCTGGCGGGGGTTTCGCCCGGGGACACGACGGGGTCGAAGGGCATGGCCTCAGCTCTCCGTCGCCGGGGGATTGCGGATTCGCGCCTCGTAGGTGACGCGCGGGTGGGTCTGCTGCTCCGGCAGCAGGGCATAGTCGAGAGGGCTGGCCTTGCGGGCTACGACGGCGCTCGCGTGGTCGTTCAGGTCGCCGAAGCTGAACGCGCCCGTGGGGCACGCGGCCTGGCACGCCGTCACCGCCTGCTCCGGCACGCCGTCTCGGTCGTGCGCGATGCGGGCGGCGGCGATGCGCTGCAGGCAGAAGGTGCACTTCTCCATCACGCCGCGCGGACGGACGGAGACCTCGGGGTTGCGGGACACCGCCGGGCGGCGCTCGTCCCGCGCATAGGGGCCGAAGTTGAAGCGGCGGACCTTGTAGGGGCAGTTGTTCGAGCAGAAGCGGGTGCCGACGCAGCGGTTGTACACCTGGAGGTTCAGGCCCTCGGAGTCGTGCACGGCGGCCTCCACCGGGCAGACCGTCTCGCACGGCGCTTCCTCGCAGTGCATGCAGAGCATCGGCTGGAACACCGCCTGCGCCTCTGGCCCGACGCCCTCCCAGTAGCGGTCGATGCGCAGCCAGTGCATCTCGCGCTGGTGCTGGACGTTCTCGCGCCCGACCACCGGCACGTTGTTCTCCGCCTGGCAGGCGACGACGCAGGCGTTGCAGCCGATGCAGGCGTTGAGGTCCACGCCCATGCCCCACTGCACCGGGGCGCCAGGCCGGACGCGGTACAGGCTGTCCTCCGGCGGCTTGCCGGAAAGCGCGTGCGGGTCACGCCGGAACTCGGCCAGGGTGCCGGTGCGCGCGATGTCGCCGGGCGGCACCGTGCCCATGCCGCGGTCGGTCGTCGCGAGCTTGACGGTCCGGCCGAGCGGGCGCAGCGACGCCCCTCCCTCTGCCGCCCGCAGCGGAAACAGGTCCCATCCGGCCCTGGCGCCGACCTCACCGACATGCGCGCGGCCGTAGCCGGTGACGGCGACCGCGCAGCCGGAGGCAAGGCCCGGCAAGCGCCAGACCGGCAATTCCAGGCGCTGCCCGCCGCGGGACAGTTCCACAACATCGCCGCCTTTCAGTTCCGGCGCCACGTCGTGCGCCAACAGCAGCGGGTTGTCCCAGGTCAGCTTCGACAGCGGGCGCGGCAGCTCCTGCAGCCAGCCGTTGTTGGCGTGGCGTCCGTCCAACAGGTAGGGATCGGGACGGAACAGCACGTTGAGCGGCGCGGATGCCGGCACGGGTGGAACGGCGCGCGCCGCGTCCGGGCGCAGCGCCACCGCCACGGGCGTCGCCGCAGTGCCGGGCACGACGCCATCCGCGAGTGCGGCGAACCAAGCGTCGTCGTTCGGCAGATGCCCGCGCCAGGCGTCGCGCACCGCGTCCCCGCTGTCGCGCGGCGTGCCGTCCAGCAGCAGGGACAGCAGGTCCAGCGCGCTGCGCCCGCGGTGCAGCGGCAGGGCCTGGGGCTGCTGCACGGTGGCGGTGCCGTCATGCGCCCGCACGTCGCCCCACGCCTCGAAGACGTGCGTCATCGGGATGTGCCAGCCCGCAACGACCGCCGTGTCGTCCGGCGCCGGGGCGCTGTGGATGCTGAGCGGCACCAGGCGCAGCGCCTCGCCGAAGCCCGGGACGGTATGGGCCGGATTGCTGTCGAGGATCAGCAGCGCCGTCACCCGGCCGGTCGCCATGTCGTCCATCAGCGCGCGCAAGCTGGCCGCGCCGTCCTCCGACCGGTGCTCAAAAGGTGGGAACAGGTCGTAAGCGTGGCCGCGCCCGCCCAACGCCTCGTTCGTCGCGTGAACCAGGGCGTGCGCCTCCACGGGCAAGGCGGGGCCGGCGTGCACGAAGGCGTGGCCCGGTGCGGCGCGCAGGTCGGCGAGCGCCGGGCCAACCCAGGGCGGCGCGTCGGACGGCACGACGCCCGACAGCACCCCGGCGGACAGCGCCATCAGCCCACGGCGCAACTCCGCTGGGTCGGCCGCGATGCGCTGGTCGGCGACCGAGCCAAGCAGGCTCGGCACGCTTTCCACGGCGTAGATCCGGCTCATCGGCCCGCGTGTCGGGTTGCGCCGCCCGGCGAGGTCGCGGGCATAACGCACCCATCCTGGCGCGCCGGAGAGGAGGTCGCTCTCCAACCCCAGCACCACATCCGCCGCGTCGAGCCGTGGCACTGCGAGCAGCGGCTGCCCATAGGCCTGCGCGGCGCCGCCACGCGCCGCGTCGCAGCCGTCCGCCTCCCATTGGTGCCAGCGCGCTTCCGGCAGCCGCGCCAGCAGCGTGTCCAGCGCCGCGCCCAGGGTCGGGGACACGCAGGCGCCGGTCAGGACGCGCAGCCCGGCACCGTGCGACGCGAACAGGCTGGCCCGCGCCGGCACCAGGATGTCCAGCAGGTCGCCCAACGTCGCCGGCTGGCCTTCCCGCAGCACGCCCACCGCGCGGTCCGGGTCGTAGAAGTCGAGCACGGTCGCCTGCGCCAGCGCGTCGGTCGCGCCCAGGCTGGCCGGGTGCAGCGGATTGCCCTCCACCTTCACCGGCCGGCCCATGCGGTGCTCGACAACCAGGCCCAGCCCCGCGCCGCCGGTGAGGCTTGCGGTGGCGTAACGGTTGGGCAGGCCGGGCACGATGCCGGGCGGCGCCTCGACCGCGGGCACCCAGCCGTTGTCGGACTCCGCCGGGTCGCCACAGCCGGACAGGCCGCCAAGCGCGAAGCTCGCCGCCATCAGCTTGAGCAGGCCCCGCCGCCGCGGCCCCATCATGGCGCCGGCCAGGGACGGGAAGGCCTCCGCCGCGGCCTCCGGGTCCTCCAGCACCCGGCGCCACCGCTGCGCAGGCGTCAGCGGTGGCAAACCGAGCACTCCGTCAGGTTGCGCCCGCCGACGTGGTACTGCTCCAGCAACGCCTCGGGGGAGGGCGTGTCGGGGCCGCGCTGCCAGGCGGTGTTGTAGATCTCGGAGGCGGGCCGCAGGTTCGGCCCGGGGTTGCGGTGGCACGACAGGCACCATTCCATCGTCATCGGCGCCGCCTTGGCCATCAGCGCCATCTCCGCCACGTTGCCGTGGCAAGACGAGCAGCCGACGCCCTTGGCGACGTGGATGGAATGGTTGAAGTAGGCGTAGTCCGGCAGGTTGTTGACCCGCTGCCAACGGAGCGGCTTGTCCTCCGCCAGGCTCTGCCGCACCGGGGCGAGCAGGTCGGCGTTGGTCCAGATCTGCGAATGGCAGGTCATGCAGGTGTGCGTCGGCGGCAGCCCGGCGTTGGCGCCGACCTCCACATGGCTGTGGCAGGTCTGGCAGCCGATGCCGAGGCCGGCGACATGGTGCTGGTGGCTGAACGGCACCGGCTGCTGGACGGTGAAGCCGACGCCGCGCGCCCAGTCGGTCCGCGGCGCCATCCACCACCAGCCGGTGCCGCCCAGGACGAACCCGGCCGCCCCAAGCAGCGCCAGCTTCATCCATAGGTTGGCGCTTGGGCGGAAGATCGCGGTCATGGGCCGGGTTAGCTTACGGCGAACGACCGGGTTCAAGAAAGTCGTAAAAGCGTTATCGGGAGGCGTGCCCCCGACTTTGCGGACCGGCTCGCTGCCGCCTCAGAACGCCTCCGCTTTCATGCGCGCCAGCGTCTCGCCACCCGCCATGATGCCCTGGAAATGCGTCGAGTGCCGCGGCAGCACGCGGGCCATGAAGAAGCGGCCCACGTCCAGCTTCGCCTCGTAGAACGCGCTCTCCCCATTGGCGCCGGCCTTGAGCTTGCCGTCCGCGACCTCCGCCATGCGGCACCACATGAACGCCATGGCGACCAGGGCGAACAGGCGCAGGTAGTCGGTCGCCGCGGCTGCCGCCTCTTCTGGCTTGGCCATGCCGCGCTGCGCGACGGTCAGCGTCGCCTGCTGCAGGCGGCCGAACGCCTTGGCGGTCGGGCCGGCGAAGGCGGCAAGCTCCGGGTCCTCGGCATGGGCTTCCAGCCAGGCGCTGACCGGATGGAAGAAGCGGCGCAGCAGGCGCCCGGCGTCCTGGCCGAGCTTGCGGCCCACGAGGTCCAGGGCCTGGATGCCGTTGGTGCCCTCGTAGATCTGCGCGATGCGGGCGTCGCGGACCAGTTGCTCGACGCCCCATTCGTGCACGTAGCCGTGGCCGCCCAGCACCTGGACCGCGTTGTTCGCGGCCTCCGACCCCAGGTCGGACAGCGCGGCCTTGACGATGGGAGTCAAGAGCGCAACGAGGTCGTCGGCTTCCTGCCGCACCGCCGGGTCCGGATGGTGCTCGGCGCGGTCGAGTTCCAGGCCGACCCAGTAGGACAGGGCGCGCCCAGCCTCGGTCATCGAGCGGCTTTCCAGCAGCATGCGGCGCACGTCGGGGTGGACGATGATCGGGTCGGCAGGGTTCGGGGCAGCGGGAGTGGCATCCGTGCTCTTGGTCTCCTTGGCGTCGCTGCGGGCAACCGACTTGCCCTGGCGGCGGTCCTTGGCGTAGGCGGCGGCGGACTGGTAGGCGGTCTCGGCAATGCCCAGGCCCTGCATGCCGACGGCGAGGCGCGCGGCGTTCATCATGGTGAACATGCAGCGCATCCCGCCGTTCTCCGGGCCGACCAGCCAGCCCTGCGCGTCGTCGAAGTTGAGCACGGCGGTGGCGGACGCCTTGATGCCCATCTTGTGCTCGATGCTGCCGCAGGTGACGCCGTTGCGCGGGCCGGGCTTGCCGTCCGCGGCGGGCACGAACTTCGGCACCAGGAACAGGCTGATGCCTTTAGTGCCAGCCGGAGCGCCGGGCAGCTTCGCCAAGACGAGGTGGACGATGTTCTCCGTAAGATCATGCTCGCCGGCACTGATGAAAATCTTGGTGCCGCTGATCCGGTAGCTGCCGTCGCTCGCCGGCTCCGCCTTGGTGCGGATCAGGCCGAGGTCGGTGCCGCATTGCGGCTCCGTCAGGCACATGGTGCCGGACCAGGTGCCGTCCACCAGCCTCGGCAGGTACTCCGCCTTCATCGCCTCGCTGCCATGGGCGTGCAGCGCGCGGTAGGCGCCGTGCGACAGGCCCGGGTACATGCCGAAGGCCAGGTTGGCGCTCGACACCATCTCCTCGAACACCGTGCTGACCAGCATCGGCATGCCCTGGCCGCCATAGGCCGGGTCGCAGGCGAGCGAGGTCCAGCCGCCCTCGATCATCGTTTGGTAAGCCTCTTTGAAGCCTTTGGGCGTGCGGACGACGCCGTTCTCGTAGGTGCAGCCCTCCGCGTCGCCGGACAGGTTGAGCGGGAACAGCACCTCCTGGCTGAGCTTCGCCGCCTCCTCGGTCACGGCGTCGACCAGTTCCCGGTTCACCTGCTCAAAGCCCGGCAGGCCCGACAGCGCGCTGCTGTCCAGCAGCTCGTGCAGCACGAAGCGCATGTCGCGGAGGGGGGCGGCGTAGGTTGCCATAGGTCGGGTGTCCTCAGTTGCGGAGCGGCTTGCCGGTGGCAAGCATGTGTTCGGTGCGGGCGAGCGAGGCGGGGGTGCGGACCAGGGCCATGAAGGCATTGCGTTCAAGTTCCGTTACGTCGTCCTCCGTCAAGACATCCAACGGGTCGGCGTCGCCCCCGGTCAGTACGCGGGCCACCTGCTTCGACACCACCACGTCATGCGGCGTCGCCTTGCCGGTCGCGGCGAAGCCTTCCACCGCGAGGTCGAGCGCCACGCGCCCGCCGGGTCCCGGCAGGCTGTACTCGAAGGCTTTCGGCGGCCGGTAGCCGTCGGCCAGCGCCAGCACCCGCTGCTTCGCGTCGAACAGCAGACGGTCGCGGTTCATGGTGATCCCGTCCGTAGGGCGCAGAAAGCCCAAGCCTCTCGCCTGGGCGGCGGACTTGCTGACCTGCGCGGTCGAGATCACCTCGAACACGCGGGCCACCGCCGGCATCGGGCCGCGCGGCAGCCCGGGAGCCGCCTGCCAGCGTCCCAGCAATTCCTTGCAGCCGCCCCAGCCCGGCAGCAGGCCGACGCCGACCTCGACCAGGCCCATGTAGGTTTCGGCATGCGCCTGCACGGCGCTGCAATGCAGCAGGACCTCGCACCCGCCGCCCAGCGCCATGCCAGACGGCGCGCCGACGACGGGCACGGGGGCGTATTTCAGCGCCTTGTAGGCCGCCTGCCCGCCCGCGACCCCCTGCTCGATCACCGGCCAGGCTGCGACGTTGGCGGCGAACATGGACAGCCCCAAGTTGGCGCCGACCGAGAAGTTCTCGCCCTCGTTGTGGACCACCATGCCGCGGTAGGACTTCGCCGCCAGCCCCAGCGCCTGGCCCAGCAGCCCCAGGCTGTCCGCGTCGAGCGCGTTCATCTTGCTGGTGAACTCGAAGCACAGCACGCCGTCGCCGATGTCCCAGACGGCCGCGGAGCCGTTGCGCAGCACCGGCTTCGACGCGCGCTTGACGTCCTGGAGCAGCAGCACGCCCTCCGGCCGCGCCACCCTCGCATACTCGCCCGCCGGGGTCAGGCAGTGCAGCGCGCCGTCCTGCACGCGGTAGAACGAGCGTCCGCGCGCCAGCGCCAGCAACGGCGGCACCGGCAGCCCGGCGGCCTCCACCGCCTCCGCCAGCCAATCGGCGCCCAGCCGGTCGATCAGCTCGAACGGCCCCTGCGCCCAGGCGTAGCCGAGACGCATCGCCTCATCGACCGAGGCGATGTCGTCGGCGATGGCGGACACCAGCGACGCGGCGTAGGCCAGCACCTGCACCAGCACGGCCTGCGCGTACTGGCCCGCCGGGCTGGGATGCCGCACCAGCGCCCCAAGGTCGCGGCGCGCGGCCTCCACCGCCTCCAGCTTCGGCTTCGCCGCCGGGCGGTACTCGCCGGTCGAAAGGTCGATGGCCTCCCGCACCCGCTCCTTGCCCACCTTGCTCATGCGGTAGAAGCCACCTTTGCCCTTCCGCCCGGTGCTGCCCTCCGCGATCATGCGGGCCAGCAAGGGGTGCGCCTTGAAGATGCGGCGGAAGTCGTCATCCGGTGGCAGGCTCATCAGCAGCGACGTGGCGACCAGCGGCATCAGGTCCAGGCCGACCAGGTCCACCAGGCCGAACACGCCGGTCTTGGGGATGCCCATGGGGCGGTGGACGGCGTCGGCGTCCTCCACCGGCAGGCCGCGCTCGATGGCCTCGTTCACCGCGCAGGTGATCCAGTAGGTGCCGATGCGGTTGGCGATGAAGCCCGGCGTGTCCTTGCAGTGCACCACGCCCTTGCCCAGCCGCACGCCGCAAAGCTGCGTCAGCTCTGCGGCGACTTCGGGCCGGGTGCCGGGGCCAGTCACCAGTTCCAGCAGGCGCATGTAGCGGGGCGGGTTGAAGAAGTGGGTGATGCAGAAGTCGGCCTGGAACGCCGGGGACTGCTTCTTGGCCAGCGAGCGCAGCGGAATGGTGCTGGTGTTGCTGCTGACGATGCTGCCGGGCTTGCGCACGGCATCCACCCGGTCGTACATCGCCCGCTTGGCGCCGAGGTCCTCGACGATCACCTCGATGATCCAGTCGCACTCCGCGAGCTTCTCCAAATCGTCGTCGAAGTTGCCCGGCGTGATCAGCCGGGCGTTCTCCGGCAGCATGAACGGCTGCGGATCGGCCTTCTTCATACGCTCGATGGCGCCGGCGGCGATCCCGCTGCGCGACCCCTCCTTCGCCGGCATGTCCAAGAGCAGCACCGGCAGGCCGGCATTGGCCAAGTGCGCGGCGATGCCGCTGCCCATCAGCCCGGCGCCGAGCACGGCGCAGCGTTCGATCCCCACAGCGGTCAGGCCCGCGCCAGGATGGTGGCGACGCCCTGGCCGCCGCCCACGCACATGGTCGCCATGGCGTGCTTCGCCCCGGTGCGGGCCAGGAGCGACGCCGCCTTGCCGGTGATACGCGCGCCTGACGCCCCCAAGGGATGCCCCAATGCGATGGCGCCGCCGTCCAGGTTCACCCGGGCGTGGTCCAGCATCAGGTCGCGCTCCACCGCCAGGGCCTGCGCCGCGAAGGCCTCGTTCAGCTCCACGACCTCCATGGCCGACATCTCCAGCCCGGCGCGGGCCAGCGCCTTGCGCGCCGCCGGCACCGGGCCGATGCCCATGATGTCCGGGGCGCAGCCCGCGACCGACATGGCGGCGATGCGCGCCAGCACCGGCAGGCCGTGCTTCTCCGCGTAATCGGCGCTGGCCACCAGCACGGCCGAGGCGCCGTCCGTCAGCGGCGAGCTGGTCCCCGCCGTCACCGTGCCCGTCGCCAGGAACGCCGGCTTCAACGCGGACAGCCCGGTCTCCGTCGTGTCGGCGCGGATGCAGCCGTCCTGGTCCACGGTGCCGGCCTTGGTCTGGATCGGCACGATCTCGTCGGCAAAGCGGCCCTCCGCCTGTGCCGCCGCGGCGCGCTGCTGGCTGGTCACGGCGAACTGCTGCTGCGCGTCGCGGTCGATCTGGTAGCGCTGCGCCAGGTTCTCCGCCGTCATGCCCATGGCCGCGTAGCTGTCGGGCTTCTCCTTCTGCAGGCGGGGGTTCAGCACCGGGTTGAAGCCGAGCATCGGCACCCGGCTCATGCTCTCGACGCCGCCGCAGACGAACAGGTCGCCGGCACCGGCCGCGATGGCGCCGGCCGCCATGTGGACCGCGCTCATGCTGCTGCCGCACCAGCGGTTGACCTGCGACCCGGCCGCCGTGATCGGCAGGTCCGCCAGGAAGCCCACGACCCGGCCGATGTTGAAGCCCTGCTCGCCTTCCGGGAAGGCGCAGCCGATGATGATGTCCTCGATGTCCTCGGGACGCGCGCCGGTGCGCTCGATCAGCGCGCGGACCACCTGCGCCATCAGGTCGTCCGGCCGCACGCGGGCCAGCGCGCCCTTGCCGGCCGGGGTGAAGGGCGAACGGGCGAAACCGGCGATCACGGCCTGGGTCACGGTGCGGTCCTTTCGGTGTCGATAGTGCCGCACAAGGCGGCTTCGGTTGTCGAGTGCGCGGCCACGTAGGAGGCGACATCGCCCTCCATGTCGCGCAGCTCGGCCAACGTGATGGTGATGTCCTCAAGTTGCTGCTCAAGGTCGGCGATGCGGGCGCGCGTCCGCTCCAGCGTCATCGCCATCTGCCGGCGGTTGGTGCCGCCGGCATCGTAGAGATCCAGGAACTCCCGGATGTCGGCAATCGAGAAGCCGAGCCGCTTGCCGCGCAGGATCAACTGCAGCCGGGCGCGGTCCCGCTTGGTGTAGACGCGCTGCGTCCCGGCCCGCTCCGGCGCCAGCAGTCCCTGATCCTCGTAGAAGCGGATCGCCCGCGGCGACAGGGCGAAGGCCGAGGCAAGCTCGCCGATGGTGAACAGCTCAGCCATATGCCGTATCAGTAATTTGCTTGACGTATACGTAAGACCAGGCGTGCCCTTCGTCAAGCGGCCCCTTGCGACGCCTCCCACTTCGCCTGCTCCTCTGCCACCAGCTCCTTTTTCGACAGCTTGCCGATCAGCGTGCGCGGCAGGGTGTCGCGGAACTCGACCTGCTTCGGCATCTCGATGGGCGAGAGGTGGTCCTTGAGGAAGGCCAGCAACGCCGGGACGGTCAGCGTCGCGCCGGGCCGCAGGGCGACGAAGGCCTTGACCGTCTCCCCCCGGTAGCGGTCAGGGATGCCGATCACGGTGCATTCGGCCACGGCGGGGTGCTGGTACACGGCGTCCTCGACGACCCGGGGATACACGTTGTAGCCGCCGGCGAGGATCAGGTCCTTGATGCGGTCCACAATGGCGAAGTAGCCGTCTTCGTCCATCACCGCGATGTCGGCCGTGCGGAAGAAGCCATCCGGGGTGGTGCTGGCCGCCATGTCCTCGGGCCGCCGCCAGTAGCCGAGCATCACCTGCGGCCCCTTGATGCACAGCTCGCCGCGCCCGCCCGGGGCCACGCGGCGCATGGGATCGGCGGGATCGCGCAGCTCGACGGTCGTGCCGGGCATAGGCAGGCCGATGGAGCCGGTCTTGTTCCGCCCGCCGGGCGGGTTGCAAACGGCGCAGGGGCTGGTCTCCGTCAGCCCGTAGCCCTCCACCACGATGCAGCCGGTGCGCGCCTCGAACCGCGACTTCACCTCGGGCGGCAGGGGCGCGCCGCCGCTGATGCAGAAATTGACGCTGGTCAGGTCGGCGCGGCCCTTGAAGCCAGAGATGGCGTTGAACATGGTGGGCACGCCGGGCATGAAGGTGGGGCGGCGCCGGGCGATGGCGCGGACCGCCGCCTTCACCTCGAAGCGCGGCAGCATGACGATCTCCGCGCCCGAATAGACGGAGAACAGCAGCACCGTGGTCATGGCAAAGACATGGAAGAACGGCAGCGCGGCCAGCGTCCGCTCCTGCCCCATGCGGGTGTCCTTGAACCAGCGCACGGCCTGGACCGTGTTGGCATACAGGTTGGCGTGGCTCAGCATGGCGCCCTTGGGCACGCCGGAGGTGCCGCCGGTGTACTGCAGCACCGCCAGGTCTCGATGCGGGTCGATGTCCACCGGGGTCGGCGGGGCGCCAGGTGCTGCGAGATCCGCAAGCCAGATGTGGGCGGCGTCCCGCGGCGGCGCGGCCCGGTCCCGCCGCCTGAGCGCGCGGAACAGCGCGCGCTTGGCCCCTGGCAGCATGTCGGCGAACGGGCAGACGATGATGTGGGCCATGGTGCCTGCGGCCAGCAGCGCCGCCGCCTTCGGGTAGGTCGCGGCGAGGTCGAGGGTGGCGAGCGCCCGGACCTCCGCGTCCCGCGCCTGCGCCTCCAGTTCCCGCACGGTGTAGAGCGGGTTGAAGTTCACCACCGTCAGCCCGGCCTCCAGCGCGCCGAAGAACAGCAGCGGATAGGCCGGGCAGTTCGGCAGCAGCAGGCCGACGCGGTCGCCTTTGGCAAAACCCAGGCGCTGGAACCCGGCGGCGATCCGCGCCGCGGTGGCGGCGGCCTCCGCCCAAGTGGTGCTGCGGCCCAGGAAGTCGAACGCGGGCCGCGGGCCGAAGCGCCTGCCGGCGTCCTGCATCAGCCTGTGCAGCGGCGCCGCGGGGATCGGGGCGTGCCAATCCACCCCGTCGGGGTAATGGTCCAGCCAGGGGCGCCGCGGTTCCATCCCGGGCGAGCGTCGGCTAGTCCGCCGCGGCGCTGAAGTTCGGCGCCCGGCGTTCCAGGAAGGCGGTGAAGGCCTCGCGCGCCTCGGCCCCTCCCAGCGCCTGGGAGAACGCGGCGGCCTCACGGTCCATCTGGGCGAGCAACGCGCTGTGCTCGCCGCGCATCAGGGCGCGGGTGGCGGCAAGTGCTGCCGGCGGCTTCGCCGCGAGCTTCCGCGCCTTGGCGCGCGCATGCTCGCGCAGGGCATCGGCGGGGACGAGCGCCGTCACCAGCCCGGCGGTGCGCGCGGCCTCCGCTTCCATCGGCTCCCCCAGCATCAGCAGCGCGGCCGCCCGGGCATAGCCCACGCGCGATGGGAGCAGCATGCTGCTCCCGGCCTCCGGCACCAGGCCGAGATCGACGAAGGGAACGGACAGGCTGGCCTCGGGGCTGGCGTAAACCAGGTCGCAGTGCAGCAGCAGCGTGGCGCCGATGCCGATGGCCGGGCCGTGGACGGCAGCGACCAGCGGCTTGTCGAAGGTGGCGATGGCGCGGATGAAGTGCGACGGCGGCGCGCCGTCGAGGCCGCGGGACATCGTGAGGAAATCCTTGATGTCGTTGCCCGCGGTGAAGATGTCGCCCTCCCCCATGATCAGCACGGCGCGGACCGCCGGGCGCGCGGCCGCGTCCGCCAGCGCCGCGGTCAGGGTGCCGTACATCGCCCCGGTGATGGCGTTCTTCTTCTCCGGCCGGTTGAAGCGCAGCTCCAGCACGCCGTCGGCCTCGTGGATCAGGATCTCTTGCGTCATGGGGGCACCTTTGGCGATGTTGCAGCCGAACCACTGGATAGCGCGCAGCATGGCCACGGAACAATATCAGGCGCTGGTTGGCGAATCCTTTTCGAAGCAGGTGCCGTTCGACGCGGCCGGCATCGCCGAGTTCGCCCGGCTGTGCGGCGACACCAACCCGCTGCACCATGACGCCGTCTATGCCGCCGGGTCGCGGTTCGGGGGCATCATCGCCTCGGGGCCGCAAGTGACGTCCCTGATGATGGCGATGGTCGCGGACTTCCTCGCGTCGCGTGGGCCGGGCGTGGGCCTGGGCTTCAGCTTCCGGCTGCGCTCCGCCGTGCGGGTTGGGGAATTGGTCACGATGCGTTGGCGGATCACGGCGGTGAAGGAGAAACGCTCACTCGGCGGCCACGTCATCTCGCTGGAAGGCGAGGCCGTGCGCCCGGACGGGACCGTCGCGGTGGCCGCGACGGGCGAGGTGCTGGGGATGGACGCGCCCTGAGAAGCAACACGTGAAGGGCTTGATGGCCTGAGCGTGTCCGGCCACTCTGCCGGGATGCACAACACTCCTGACACTGAACGCTTCCTGGCCGACCTCCATGCGCTGCGCCGCATCGGCGCCTTCCGCACCGGGGTGCATCGCCCGACCTACACGCCCGAGGACATGGAGTCGCGGGAATGGCTGATGGCGCGCATGGAGGAGGTGGGCCTGGTGCCCGAGATGGACGGCATCGGCAACGTGCTGGGCCGCCACCCCGGACCCGGCCCCAAGCTCCTGGCCGGCAGCCACATCGAGAGCCAGAACGAGGCCGGGTGGCTGGACGGCGCGCTGGGCGTGGTCTCCGCCCTGGCGCTGGCCCGCGCCGGGCTGCCGGTCGATGTGATCGCGTTCGCGGACGAGGAGGGGCATTACGGCTCCTTCCTCGGCTCCCGCTCCTTCACCGGGCTGCTGGAGGAGGCGGAGATCGACGCCCAGGCCAACCGCTACCACGGCAAGCCGCTGCGGCAGGCGCTGCGGGAGGCCGGGCTTGCGGGCCGGCCGCGGCTGGCGATGGAGGTCGGGCGCTACAAGGGTTTCGTCGAGATGCATATCGAGCAAGGCACCACGCTGGAAGCGGCGGGCGAGCAGGTGGGCGTGGTGACGGGAATCGTGGCGATCTGGCAATACCGCATCGTGATCGAGGGCCAGCAGGACCACGCGGGCGGAACCACGATGGCGGAGCGGCGGGACGCCGGGCTGGCGGCGGTGCGGTTGCTGGCGTGGCTGGATGCGGAGTTCCCGAAGCACGCGGCGGAGCGGACGGTGTGGACCTGCGGGCGGATCGCGCTGTCGCCTGGCGCCGCGTCGATCATCCCGGGGCGGGCGGAGGTGCTGTTCCAGTTCCGCGACATTTCGGTGGAAGTGCTGGAGCGGCTGGATACGGTGCTGCGCCGGGGGGTGCAGGAGAGCAACCGGCGGGAGCGGTGCGTGGCGACGGTCGAGGTGCTGGGGCAGTCGGCGCCGGCGCTGTGCGATGCCGGGTGGCAGGACGCGCTGGCCGCGGCGGCGAAGGCGCTGGCGCCGGGAAAATGGCGGCGGATGCCGAGCGGGGCGGGGCATGACGCGCAGTACATGGCGCGGGTGATGCCTTCGGCGATGCTGTTCGTGCCGTCGATTGGGGGGATCAGCCACCATTGGGCGGAGGATACGAAGGCGGAGGATTTGGCGATGGGAGTGCGGGTGCTGGCGGAGGGGGCGCGGGGGTTTTTAGCGGGTTAAGCTGCACCCAATGGAGAGAGTTCGTTTGTTTATTGCACTCCCATTCTCGGAGTCGGCGTCCCGATAAACCGTCCTCCCCTGCTTGTTGAGAGTCCTTTCTGATTGGGGTTGTGGGTGTCAAGCTGGTCCTCTTTCCTTTCGCCGGCTGCCCTTCCCGCG
>CAXUJE010000083.1:0-17249 GCA_964251035.1 uncultured Acetobacteraceae bacterium | reverse complement strand
CCACCAGCTCGGGCGGCACAACCGCGCCGCCGCGGACGTTGAAGCCGCCGACCACCGGCCAGTCGATCGCCCGCACCGCGGCCGCCGCGAGGCCGCAAGCCGCCAGCCCCGGCAGCGCCGCCCACCGCCGCACCCGCCGCATGGAGGCGAGCGCCACGGCCGTCAGCAGCAGCGCCCCCGCCGCCGGCAGCAGCGCCCCGGAGGCGGGCCCAAGGTGCAGCGACGGCACATAAAGGCCGCGGATGTTCAGCAAGATGCCCGGCGGCAGCACGATGCTCTGCCGCGGCGGCGGCAGGACTTGCAGCACCACGAAGTACCAGAACACGATCTGCACGAGCTGCGGCGTGTTGCGCGCCAGCTCGACGAAGGCCGCCGCCAGCATCCGCAGCAGCCAGTTCACCGACAGCCGCATCACGCCGACCAGCAGCCCGAGCAGGGTCGCCGCGACGATCCCGAGCGCCGACACCAGCAGCGTGTTCGCCAGCGCCACCAGCAGCGCCCAAGCGTAGCTGTCGCTGGTGGCCCAGGACAGGACATGGAACGGAATGTCGAAATTGGCCGGCAGCGACAGGTAGTCGAAGCTCAGCCCCATGTGCCGTGCGGCAAGGTTCTGCCGGGCGATGTGGACGAGCCCGGCTGCCACTGCCACGGCGGCGGCGAGCACCAGCCACTGTGCCCGCCGGGCCGCCGGAGAGGGCCGCGCGATCAGGCGCCGGCGCCCCTTCTCAATACCAAGGCGGCGGGATCTGCAGGCCGCCGTTCAGCCAAAGGTTGTTCATCCCGCGCGGCAGGCCAAGCCCCTTCGGGCCGAAATAGGTGTCGTATACCTCGCCGTAATTGCCGACGTCGCGGATGATGCGGAACGACCAGTCATCGTCGAGGCCGAGCATCTTGCCGAACCCGCCCTCAAGCCCGAGGAACTTGCGCATCGACGGGTCGGTGGCGCCCGTCTTGGCCGCCGCCACGTTGGCGCGGGTGAGGCCCAGCGCCTCGCCCTCCAGCATGGCGAAATGGGTCCACTTCACCAGGTTGGTCCAGCGCTCGTCGCCCATCCGGGTATAGGGTCCGATGACCGAGCGCGAGATCGTCTCCTCCAGGATGGCCCAGTCGCCGGGCGCCTTCATGCTGGAGCGCGCGGCGGCGACGCTGCCGGCGTCGTCGGTGTAGCCGTCGCAGCGCCCGGCCTCGGCGGCGGCGAAGGCCTGCTCCGGCCGGTCGAACAGCAACGTCGCGATCTTGGTGCCGTTGTTCTTGTTGTAGTCGGCAATGTTCTTCTCAAGCGTGGTGCCGGTCTCAAGACAGATGGTGGCGCCATCCAGCTCCTTGACCGTGGCCACCTTGAGCGACTTGCGCACCATGAAGCCCTGCCCGGTGTAGAAGTTGGTGACCGGCTCGGCCAGGCCCAGCTCGGTGTTGCGGACGAAGGTGTGCTCGGAGTCGCGCGCCAAGACGTCGATCTCGCCGGATTTCAGCACGGTGAACCGGACCTGGGACGTCAGCCCGACATACTTCACCTTGTCCGGGTCGCCGAGGACCGCGTCCGCCAGAGCCCGGCAAAGCGCTACGTCGAGGCCCTGGTACTTGCCGCTTGCGTCCTGGAAGGCGTAGCCGGGGATGCCGCTGTCAACACCGCAGACGAGCTGCCCGCGCTTCTTGACCGCGTCCAGGGTCGGACTGCGCGTGTCTTGCGCCAGGGCGGGTGCGGCGGCAACGAGCACGAGCAGCACGCCGGCGATACAGCCGGCGGCATCCTGGATGCGGACCATGCGAGGGCACTCCTTCATGGGGGAGGAACGGCAGCGTGTAGGTGCGACAGCCGAGGAATACTGTCACCATGCCGGGCTGCCGCTCAAGGCGCTCGCGATGGAAAAACGCTCGGCTGGCCAGACCTCGATAGGGCCGATCTCCTGCTCCTTTCTACAGGGCGGACAGAGCGGCATGGCTCAACATCACGCCGGCTGGCTGTTGAGCGTCTCGCTTTAGACTGGACTTGGCTGAAACCGGCTGGCCGCTTCGGGGTGAATGGCGGCGAGAAGCAGACTCTGCGAGGATGGCCAGCTTTCGTCACATTCCCGCGTGACGATGGCTTTCCAGCACACGGAGGGACGACATGGGCGGTTTGGTGATCAGCGGCGGCCGGGTGGTGGATCCGGCGAGCGGGATGGACGCCGTGGGCGACGTGGCGCTGCTGGATGGCAGGATCGCCGCCGTAGGGACGGGGCTGGGCGGCGCCGAGCGGGTCATCGACGCCGCCGGGCTGGTGGTGGCGGCCGGCTTCATCGACCTGCACGCGCACGGCCAGTCGGTCCCCGCCGACCGCATGCAGGCCTTCGACGGCGTGACCACGACGCTCGACCTGGAAGCGGGGGTGATGCCGGTGGCGTCCTGGTACCGGCGCCAGGCGGCGCAAGGGCGGGTGCTGCACTACGGCGCGTCCGCCAACTGGGCCTTCGCCCGCATCGGCGCCATGACCGGCTCCAACGAGGAATCCTCGCTGGAAGCGTTCGGCCGCGCCATGCGGGACCGCCGCTGGGTGGAGAACGTCGCCAGCGACGCCGAGGTGGCGGGCATCCTCGACCGCCTCGGGCGCGGGCTGGACGAGGGCGGGATCGGCATCGGCATCCTCAACGCCTACGCGCCCGGCGCCGGCGTGCAGGAGCTGACGGCGGTGTGCGAGCTCGCGGCGGCGCACGGCGTGCCGACCTTCACCCATGTCGCCTTCATGTCGCGCATCGACCCGGAAAGCGCCGCCGAGGCCTATGTCCGCCTGATCGGCTACGCCGGGGCCACGGGCGCGCACATGCACATCTGCCACTTCAACAGCTCCAGCAAGACGGACGTGGAGCGCTGCGCCCGGCTGGTGGCGAAGGCGCAGGCGCAGGGCCTGCCGATCACGCTGGAGGCCTATCCCTACGGCACCGGCTCCACGGTGCTGGCCGCCGCCTTCTTCAACGATCCCGAGTTCGAGGCCAGGCACGGCACCGGCTACGACTCGGTGCAGCGGGTGACGGACGGGCGGCGGTTCCGCGACCGGGAGGAGCTTTTGGCGGCGCAGGCGGAGGAACCCTCGACCCTGGTGCTGTGGCACATCCTGGACACGGAGCACAACGAGCGCCACCGCGCGCTGCTGGACATGTCGGTGCTGTTCCCCGGCGGCGCCATCGCCTCGGACGCCATGCCCTGGTCGCTCCCGGACGGCACGGCCTACGCCGGCGACGCTTGGCCGCTGCCGGCGGACGCCACCTCCCACCCGCGCTCCGCCGGCTGCTTCACCCGCTTCCTGCGCCACTGGGTGCGCGAGCGCCAGGCGGTCTCGCTGCTGGACGGCGTGCGCAAGTGCGCGCTGATCCCGGCCGAGATCCTGGAGGCGAGCACGCCCGCCATGCAGGCCAAGGGGCGGCTGCAGCCGGGCGCGGATGCCGACGTGGTGGTGTTCGACCTGGACACGCTGACCGACCGGGCCGAGTTCTCGGCGATGAACCGCCCGGCGGAGGGCGTCAGGCACCTCCTGGTCGGCGGGCAGCCGGTGATCACCGACGGGGTGCTGGACGTGGCGGCGCGGCCGGGGCGGCCGGTGCGCCGGCCCGTCGCCGCCGGCTGATGCGCGTGCCCGTCCCGGTCCTGCTGGTCGCCGGCTTCCTGGGTGCCGGCAAGACCACGGTGGTGAACCACCTGCTGGCCCATGCCGAGGGCCGGCGGATCGCCGCCGTGGTCAACGACTTCGGCGCGGTCAACATCGACGCCGAGCTGATCGCCGGCGCCAGCGACGGGGTGGTCAGCCTGGCCAACGGCTGCATCTGCTGCTCGCTGGAGGGCGACCTGCTGCGCACGCTGGCAAGCCTCCTGCGGCGCAGCCCGCGCCCAGAGGCCATCGTGATCGAGACCAGCGGCGTGGCCGACCCGGCGGACATCGTGCGCAACCTCATGGACCCCGTGATCTCCAGGGAGGCGCCGCTGGAGACGGTGCTTTGCGTGATGGACGCGACGGCTCCTCCAAAAGTGTTGAACGACGCCCTGCTCCGTTCCCAGCTTCGGGCCGCGGACGTGGTGGCGCTGAGCAAGGTGGACCTCACGGATGCTGCCGGGCGTGAGCGGGTGCGCGCCGCCGTGACGGCGGCCAAGCCGGCAGCGGTCGTCGTCGATGCCTTGCATGGCCAGGTGCCCTTGGCGCTGCTGTTCCCTGACAACCCGGACCGTCCGCCGGCGCCGCGCGACCCAGGCCGGCGCCGCCCGGCGTCCGACCGGTTCGAAACCCTCAGCTGGACATCCGATCAGCCGGTCTCGCTGCCCCGCCTGCAGGCCGCGATCGGCCGGCTTGCGCCGCGGCTCGCCCGGGCCAAAGGGCTGTTCGAGACAATGGAGCAGCCCGGCCGCCAGCTTCTGTTCCAGCTCGCCGGCGGGCGCGCGACGCTGGCCGCGGCCGGAGCGCCTCCACCCGGGGCGCCCCGGGCACGGATCGTGTTCATCGCCGAGATCGGCGTCCTCTCGGCGGCCGAGATCGGCAGGATCATGGACGGTTGCGTGGCTCCGGCCCGGCCAGGCGCCACGACCTCCGCCCCATCCTGATCCGTCGCCGGGCCGGGCGGATGGAGCCTGCTTGCCCGGCCATCCCCGCCATGGTGCAGTCCTGTGCACGATTTGGAGCATGACCCGATGCGGATCGCCCGATGGGCCTTGGCCGCCGCTCTGCTGGCCACGGCCGCACAGGCGCAGACGGCGTCCAAGGTGCTGCGCGTGGTGCCCAGCGCCGACCTGACGCAGCTTGATCCCGGCTTCGCCAGCATCGTCATCACCCGCATCTATGGACTGATGGTCTACGAGACGCTGTTCGCCTGGGACAGCAAGCTGCGGCCCAAGCCGCAGATGGTGCGGGACTGGAGCATGGCGGCCGACGGGCTGGCCTGGCGGTTCACGCTACGTCCGGGCCTGAAGTTCCATGACGGCCAGCGCGTGACCACGGCGGACGTCATCCCGTCCTTGGGACGCTGGATGCAGCGGGACGTGGTGGGCCAGAAACTGGCCGCGTCGGTCGCCGGCATGGACGCCATCGATCCCGACACCTTCGAGATCAAGCTGTCCAGGCCCTATCCGGCGATGCTGTTCTCGCTCGGCTCCGGCATCGGCCAGGTGCCGGTCATCATGCGGGCGCAGGACCTGGCCGGCGACCCGGCGAAACCCGTCACCACCGCCATCGGCTCCGGCCCCTTCCGCTTCAACAGGGACCTGCGGGTCAGCGGCGCGTTGGCCGTGTTCGACCGCAACCCCGACTACGTGCCGCGGGACGAGCCTCCGGACGGGCTGGCAGGCGGCCGCCGGGTCAAGGTGGACCGGGTGGAATGGCGGGTGATCCCCGACCCGTCCACCGCCGTCGCCGCCTTGCAGGCGGGCGAGGTGGACGTGATCGAGCAGCCCGCGCTGGAACTGCTGCCGCTGGTCCGACGCAACCCGAACATCCGCGTGCAGGCGCTCACCGACCTCGACACCCAGACGATGCTGCGGCCCAACTCGCTGTACCCGCCGTTCAACGACCCCCGCGCCCGGCTGGCGCTCGCCTACATCATCGACCAGTCGGACATCATGGCGGCCGGGTTCGGGGACAAGGAGAACTGGACGGAGTGCCGGTCCTTCTTCATCTGCGGCGGCCCCTACGGCACGCAGGCGGGGACGGAGGCCATCCGGCCGGACCTGGAGAAGGCCCGCGCCCTGCTGACGGAAGCGGGCTACAAGGGCGAGACGCTGGTCTTTCCCTCGACGCATGAGATCGCCTGGATCGGGCAGATGGCCGAGGTGGCGGCGGACGAGATGAGGCGTGCGGGCATGAACGTGGAGATCGCCTGGGCCGACTGGGGCACGACGGCCGGGCGGCAGTCCAACCGCGGCGCGCCGGACAAGGGCGGCTGGAACCTGTTCGCCACGGGCGCCAGCGGGCCGACGATGCACTCGCCGCTGACCAACATCGGCACCAACATGGCCTGCAACGGCCGCAATTTCCCCGGCTGGCCCTGCGACGAGGCGGCGGAGACGCTGCGCCAGGCCTTCCTGGACGCCGACGACGCAGCCCGCCCGGCCGCGCTGGATGCGCTGCACAAATACCTGGCGACGGTGCAGCCCTACATCGTCATGGGACAGTATCGGCAGCCGGTGGCGCTGCGCAGCACCGTCACCGGGTTCCTGGCCTCGCCGGTCGTTGCGTACTGGAACCTGGACAAGTAGCCGGGCGGCTCACGCCCGCCGGAAGCGCAGCACGCGGGCACGGTGGCTGGCCACCCGTAGGCCGCCCATCCAGGGCCCACGCGCCGCACCGTCGCCGGAGATCGTCAGCTCCGCGCCGAAAACCTCCTCTCGCCACGCCCCTGCCAAGGCGGGGTCGAGCGCCAGCCCGTCTGGGACACGGCGCAGGCGCCGGGCCACGCCGCCGATCGTGCCCTCGATGGCGTCGGCAGCGACCGACAGGTCCATCTCCAGCGTGCTCGGGATCGAGCGGACCCGGCAGCCGGAGGCCAGCAGCGTTTCCCGCGCGCCCATGAACTCGATGGCCCCCGGATGGACCTCCGCCCAGGCCGGGCGCCGGCTCCGACGGCGGTTCGCCGAGCAGCGCCGCCATCACGCGCAAGGTCGGCAGCAGCGGGTCCTCGTCCCGGTTGAGCAGCAGCACGACGCCCACGCCGCGCTCCGGCGCCATCAGCAGGTGGTTGCGGTAGCCCGGCAAGGACCCGCTATGCGCCAGCAGCCGCGTGCCGCCCAGCCGCAGCTCGACCAGGCCCAGGCGGTAGGCGCTCGCGGTCCCGCCGACGAAGGCGCGCGGCGCCGCCAGCCGCTGCAGAACTCCAGCCAATGGCGCCCGGCCGCCCATGAGCGCCCCGGCCCGGCGCGCCAACGCTGCCGCGCTGCCTGCGACGCCGCCGGACGCCGACATGTGCATCCCGTGGCGGCCCCGCTGCCACCCGTCCGGTCCCGCCCAGTATCCCGTCGCCAGTCCCGGCACCGGCTCCGCCTCGTCGTAAGGGAAGGCCATAGCGAGATCGAGTGGCCCGAACAGGCGGCGCTTCAGCAGCTCGGCGTAGGGCACCCCGGCGTGCCGCTCCAGCACCGCCTGGCCCAGCCTCCAGCCGGTGTTGGAGTATGCCATCTCCACGCCCGGCCGGGTGCAGGCGGCGCGCAGCCGGTGCAGGGTGGCGCCGACCTCCTCGGCCGAGAGCGTCGCGGTGAACGGCACGCCGAGCTGCCAGTGCAGTTCCATCATGTCCGGCAGGCCGCCGGTCATGTCCAGCGCCCGCCCCAGCGGGACCGCGGCGAACGCATCCGGCAAGCCGGGCAGCAGGGCGCCGAGCGGCACCTCCAACCCGACCCCCTCCAGCAGCAGGCAGGCGGCAAGCATGTGTTTGCTGATGCTCGCGTAGCGGCTGGGCGTGTCCGGGGTGGATGGCTGCGAGGGTCGTCGCAGCGCGCCAATCTGTCATGCCAATGTCCTGAAGCACGTCTCGAGCGGGGTTTACAAGGAGAGCCAGCAGCCGACGTGCGCCGTTCCTCGAAACCGCCGTCAGCGGACCGTCGATCTCATCGGGCTGACGAAGGGAAACAACGCTGCTGTTGCTCGCCACGGCGTATCGCTTCTTCCGAAGGCTCAGGCAGGCTTCCACCCGCCATGACGCGCCGCCTTTCTCACTCAGCCATCATCCATTGTCCGGCATAGCTCAGCGTGAGCTGCGAGATTTCCATTGCCGGATTTCCCTGCCTAGCCCTAGCGTCTAGGCCGCAGTGCGGCGCAGCAACGTCCGACTGTCGCAAGAGAGGATCCCCATGCGCTCACCATCGTTTTCCCGGCGTGGCCTGATGCTGGGTGCCGGGGCGGCGGCGCTGGGCGGCCGGCAAGCGGCTGCAGCGCCCTCCACGTTCCGCACCGTCACTCCAGGCGTGCTGACCGTCGCCAACAGCGGCGAGATGCCCATGGCCGGCATCGACGGCGACAAGATGATCGGCTCGGACGCCGAGATGATCGGCGCCATCGCGGCCAAGCTGGGCCTTGGGCTGAAGTCGGCGCTGATGGAGTGGTCGGCCACCGTGCAGTCGGTGCGCAGCGGCCGGGCGGACGTCATGCTGGGCAACATGGGGTGGACGCCGGCCCGTGCCCAGGCGCTGCTGATCACCGACGCCATCTATTACGGTGGTGCGTTCGCGGCCGTGAAGCGCGACAAATCCCTGCCCGACGCCATCACGGTCGCCGACATGAAGGGCCGCAGCATCGGCACCGTCACCGGCTTCACCATCGTGCCCGAGATGAAGCGCGTGCCCGGCACGACCGAGGTCAAGCTATATGACAACAGCGATGGCTGCGTGCGGGACGTGGTGGCCGGCCGGCTCGACTTCGCCCTGCTGGACGGGCCGCTGATGGATTACATGATCCTGCAGAACCCGGCCTGGGAACTGAAGACCGTCGCGCTGAAGCGGGATGCCGCCTTTCCGCAGCTCACCAGCAAGCAGCACACCGTGATGGGCATGAACCAGGAGAACCACGACCTGTTCGACGCGGTGAACGCTGGCGTGAAATGGCTTTGGGCGACCAAGGCCAACGCTGCGCTGATGCAGAAGTATGGCATCAAGAACCCCGACTACCTCGAGCCGCCGGACCCCAACCCGCGCATCGGCGTGGACCGCACCGCCGATGGCGGCCTGACCGGACCTGGAGGGCACGCGCCCAAGGACTTCTCTGCGCTGTTCGCCTGAACCTCATGGCGCCGCTTGTCCGCGCTGTCCGGGTCGGCAAGCGGTTCGGCGAGACGGAGGTGCTGCGGGACGTGGACCTTGCGGTGCAGCCTGGCGAGGTGCTTGCCATCATCGGTCCCAGCGGCTCCGGGAAGACGACGCTGCTCCGCTGCATCGCCCATCTGGAACATCCGACCAGCGGCCATGTCGAGGTCGCCGGCGAGCGGGTCGGCGCGGTCCTGGACCGGGGACGCCTGCGGCCGATGGCCGACCGCGAGATCGCCCGCCTGCGCCGGGGGATCGGCATGGTGTTCCAGCGGTTCAACCTGTTCCCGCACCTCACGGCCATCGAGAACGTCATGCTCGGCCCGGTGCAGGTGCTGCGGCAGCGGCGGGCGGAAGCGGAGCCGCTGGCGCGGGAGCTGCTGCGCAAGGTCGGCCTCGCCCACAAGGCGGACAGCTACCCGGAGCGCCTGTCCGGCGGGCAGCAGCAACGGGTCGCCATCGCCCGCTCGCTTGCCATGCAGCCGCGGCTCATGCTGTTCGACGAGGCGACCTCGGCGCTGGACCCGGAGCTGATCGGCGAGGTCTTGGCCGTGATGCGGGACTTGGCGCGGGACGGCATGACAATGCTCGTCGTGACGCACGAGATGGGCTTCGCCGAGGACGTGGCGGACCGGGTCGTGTTCATGGACCACGGCCGCATCGTGGAGGAAGGGCCGCCGCGTGAGCTGTTCCGCGCGCCCTCCCATGCGCGGACCCAGGCGTTCCTGCGCGCGGTGATCGACCGGCAGGCCATGGCGGAGGCGCCTTGAACGGGTGGGGCCGCATCTGGGACGCCTTGCCATTGCTCCTGGCAGGAGCAGTGACGACAATCGAGATCACTTCCGGCGGCTTCCTGGTCGCCGTGGCGCTGGGGCTGCTGGCCGGCGCGCTGCTCGGCGCCCGCTCACGCTCCATTCGGGCGGCGGCGCGCATCTACACGGACGTGTTCCGCGCGGTGCCGGTGCTGACCCAACTTTTCATCCTTTACTTCGGCCTGGTCGAGGTCGGGGTGCGGCTCGAGCCGCTGCAGGCTGCCGTCCTGGGTTTCGGCATCAACGGCGGCGCCTACCTGGCCGAGGTGTTCCGCGCCGGCATCCTGTCGGTGCACCAAGGGCAGACCGAGGCGGCGCAGATGCTCGGCATGACCCGGCTCGCGGTGCTGCGCATCGTCGTGCTGCCGCAGGCCATGCGGATCGTGCTGCCGTCCCTGGCGAACTACGCGATCGGCCTGCTCAAGGACAGCACCCTCGCCTCGGCCGTCGCGGCGCCGGAACTGATGTTCCTGGCGCGCAAGCTGGTGGACCGCACCTTCCTCGGCCCGCAGATCTACTTCTCGGTCGCCGTGATCTACCTTGCCATGAGCCTGCCGCTGGCGCGGCTGTCGAGGCTTGCCGAGGCGCGCGCCGGGCGCGGCCGGCATTGAGCTGGGACATCCTCGCCGAGAGCATGCCGCAACTGATGCAGGCGGCGCTGAGCACGTTGCAGATGACGGGGCTGGCCTTCCTGGTCGCCGCCGTCCTGGGCCTGCCGCTGGCGCTGGCGCGGATGAGGCCGGGCCTGACGGGCTTTTTCGCGCTCGGCTACATCGAGGCGATGCGCGGCGTGCCGCAGCTTGCGCTGCTGTTCCTGATCTATTTCGGCCTGGTGCCGCTCGGCGTCGCGCTGCGCGCCTTCGACGCCGCCGTGATCGGGCTGGGGCTGAGCGGGGCGGCTTACCTGGCCGAGGTTTACCGCGCCGGGGTGCAGGCGGTGGAGCCCGGCCAGATCGAGGCGGCGCAGATGATCGGGATGCGGCGGCGTGCCGTCCTGCGCCACGTGGTGCTGCCGCAAGCCTGGCCCGCGGTGCTGCCGCCGATGGGCAACTACCTGGTCGCGCTGCTCAAGGACACGTCCATCGCCTCGATCATCTCGGCGCCGGAGCTGATGCTGCGGGCGCGCGACCTCAGCAGCGAGTATTTCCTGCCCATGGACTACTACCTGCTGGTGGGCGGGATGTACCTCGTGATGGCGTGGCCCTTGATGCAGGGTGCCAGGATGCTGGAACGGCGTGCCGCGCGCGGGCGGCTGCAAGGAGACGTGCGATGAGCGGGGCAGCTTTGCCGGAACAAGCCGACGCCGTGGTGATCGGCTCTGGCGGCCTCGGCGCCGCCACGGCGTTCCATCTCGCTCGCGCCGGGCTGCATGTCGCGCTGCTGGACAAGGCGGCGGTTGCGTCGCAGTCCTCGCCGCGCGCCGCCGGGCTGAGCGGCACGCTGCGCGCCGACGACCTGATGACGCGGATCGCTGCCGACGCGGTGCGCCGCATCGAGACGTTCGAGGCCGACACCGGCGAGCCGCTCGTGTTCCACCAGCCGGGCAGCCTCAAGGTGGCGCGCCGCGAGGAGCATGCCGAGCAACTCCTCGACGAAGTGGCGCGGGGCCGCCGGTTAGGGCTGGACGTGGCCATGGTGCCGCCCGACGAAGCGCGGCGCCTGATGCCGTTCCTGCACACCGAGGGGGTGCGCGCCGTGATGCACATGCGCACCGACGTTTACCTTGAGCCGCGGCAGATCCCGGAGGGCTACGCCCGCGCCGCGGCGCGCCTGGGCGCCGCGGTGCTGCCCCACACGCCAGTGCAGGAGATCATCACCGAGGGCGGGGCTGTGGCTGGGGTGCGGACCCCCCGCGGCGCGATCCGGGCCGCAACCGTGGTCGACGCCGCCGGCGGCTGGCTGCGGCAGGTTGCCACCCTTGGCAACGCGGAAATCGGCGTGGTCCCGACCCGGCACCAGCTCATGGTGACGGCGCCGCTGCCGGGGGTGCGGCCGGACCAGCCGATCACGCGGATCATCGACGCCAACGTGTATGTCCGCCCGGAGAAGGGTGGCTTGATGCTGGGCGGCTATGAGCCGGACCCGTTGCAGATAGGTCCGGCGGCGATGTCGGCTGATTTCGACATGAACGACCTTGACCTTGACCTTGAGGTGCTGCGCGGCCTGGCGCGGAGCGTGGAGGCGCAGTTCCCGGTGTTCCGGGACGTGGCGGTGCAGGAGCACCGTGGCGGGTTGCCGACCATGACCGCGGACGGCGAGCACGTCGTGGGCCCGGCGCCGGATGTCCCTGGCCTCTGGATCATCGGCGGCTGCTGCGTGGGCGGCTTGACGACCGCGCCGGCACTGGGTGCGCTCCTGGCGGAATGGATCGTGGGCGGGCAAGCATCCATGGATCTGTCCAGCATGGCACCGAAGCGCAAGGCGACTGCGCTTCCAAATCCTGATCTGGCTGAATGCTGCCGTTTGCAATACGCGCATCACTATTGGTCGCCAGCGTCGATGCCAGCCGACGGCGTAAGTTGAGAGCGTAACGTCAGACAAGATTACCGGAGTTGGACAAGGATACGTAGTTCCTGGCCCTTGCTTGCATCGGATTACCCGGCCGTCCCATGCGCCAGCCCGAGTTCCGCCGGGTGCCAGGCGACGGTCCGGCGCCCGCGCTTGAACACGGCGACAGGGTGGCGGATCTCAGCGACCGCGCGCTCCGGCGACGGGCTGTCGATCACCACGACGTCGGCGGGGTTGCCGACCTCGATCCCGTAATCCCGGAGGTTGAGGATGCGGGCCGACCGCTCCGTCAGCATCGAGAAGCACTCGCGCAACTGATCGGGCTGGCTGACCTGGAGCAGGTTTGCCTGCAGGTTCGCCATGCGGATCAACGAGCAGTCGCCGTAGGGCGTTGCGGGGTTGAGCACGTTGTTGCTCGACAGCGAGCAGTTCACCCCATGCTCGACCAGGACGTTCGCGTCGGTCACGCCCCGCCGGACGCCATGGTCCTGGTCCCGGCCCATCAGGTACAGGTCGGTGGCCGGCAGCACCGTGACGTTCACCCCGGCGCTTGCGAGCCGGCGGGCCACCTGCGCCATGTCCGCGGGCGGCATCACCGAAAGCTTGGTCATGTGCCCGGCCGTCACCCGGCCGCCCAGCCCGTATTGCTCGGTCAGCTCGCAGACCAGCAGCACGTCGAGGTCGTCGGGCGTGTCGCCGAAGTCCAGGTGCATGTCGATGTCCACGTCGAACTCGCGGGCCAGCTCGAAGACGCGCCGGAGCTGGCCGCCGTGGTCGGTGTCGTAGCGGGGGGCGGCGCCGATCACCTGTGCGCCTCGCTTCAATGCCTCCACCAGCAGCTCGTCGGTGCCGGGGTAGTTGGTCAGCCCCTCCTGAGGAAACACGCAAAGCTGCATGTCCACTGCCCATTGGTAGTCCTTGGCCAGCGAAGCCACCCCGTCGAACCCGCGCAGGCCGATGCCGGGGTCCACCTCGACGTGGGTGCGGATGCGGGTCGTGCCGTGGATCAGGCATTCCCGCAGTGTCTGCTCCGCCCGCCTGCGCACGTCCGCCTCGGTGATCTTCGGCTTGAACGGGGCGACGTAACGGACCGGGCTGATCTGCCGCCCGGGTTCGGCCGGGCACAGGTCGAGCAGGCGCGACTTGTCGAGGTGGATGTGCGTCTCGATCAGGCCGCCGCAGGTGAGCCGGCCGGCCGCGTCGAAGATTTCTGCGTCCGCCGACAGCGCAGGCTCGATGGCGACGATCTTGCCGCCGGACACCCCGATGTCCACCAGTTGGCCGGCGGCACGGCCGGCAAGCTGCGCGCCGCGCACGATGAGGTCCATGCGTCTCCACCCCCTTTGACCGCAGCATTAGAGCATGCCGCTCCCTTTGCGATAATCGGGCAATAACCGGGCCGGGTGGCGTGGGAGTTGCTTGCACCCGTGCGGGCCACGACCCGGCACCCAGTCCAAACCGGCAGAACGAGGAGCCTCCATGTCCACGACCGCCCCGGCCGTCGGCCAACCAACCAGCCAACGGCGGACCGCGATCCTGGCCGGGGTCATCGGCAACGTGCTCGAATGGTACGATTTTGCGGTCTATGGCTACTTCGTGCCCGTCATCTCGCAACTGTTCTTCCCCAACCAAACGCCGCTGGTTTCGCTGCTGCTGACCTTCTCGGTGTTTGGGGTGGGCTTCGTCATGCGGCCAGTCGGCTCGGTCGTGTTCGGCCAATACGGCGACCGCCACGGCCGCAAGCGCGCGCTGAGCGCGGTGATCTTCCTGATGGCGGCCTCCACGTTCATGGTCGGGCTGCTGCCGACCTATGCGTCCATCGGCGTGCTGGCGCCGCTGCTGCTGGTCGTGGCGCGGCTGGCGCAGGGCCTGTCGGGCGGCGGCGAGTGGGGCGGGGCGGCGGCCTACCTGGTCGAGCATGCGCTGCCCGGCAAGCGCGGCCTCACCGGGTCGTGGCAGCAGGTCAGCGTCGGCTGCGGCTTCCTGCTGGGATCGCTGACCGCCGCGGTGCTGACCACCTCCATCTCGCCCGCGGACATGCTGGCCTGGGGCTGGCGCATCCCGTTCCTGCTCGGCGTGCTGGTCGGCATCGTGGGCGCGGTGATGCGCTGGCGGCTGGACGACACGCCCAAGTTCGCGGAGCTGGAAAGCCAGGGCCAGGTCGCGGGATCGCCGCTGCGCGAGGCGTTCACGACGTTCCGCAAGCCGACGCTGATCGCCTTCGGCATCACGCTGCACAACACGGTCGGCTACTACGCGGTGCTGATCTACCTGACCACCTGGCTGACCAACATCGTCAAGATGCCGCGCGGCACGGCGCTGTGGATCGGCACAACCTGCCTGCTCGCCTTCGTCATCGTGGTCCCGGTCATGGGGGCGCTGTCCGACCGCATCGGCCGCCGCCCGTTGTTCATCGCGTCCTGCGTCGGCTACATCGTCCTGGCATACCCGCTGTTCCTCCTGGCCTCGACGGGGGTACCCGCTTACGCCTTCCTGGCGCAGCTCATCCTGGTGCTGCTGCTGGCCCTATATGCCGGGCCAGGGCCGGCGGTGTATTGCGAGCTGTTCCCCACAAGCGTCCGCTACACCGCCCTGTCGGTCGGCTACAACATCCCGGTCGCGATCTTCGGCGGCTTTGCGCCGTTCATCGCGACCTGGCTGATCCAGTCGACCGGCAACCCCCTGTCGCCGGCCTTCTACGTCATCGCGGCCTCGCTGGCGACGCTGGCCACCATGGCTTGGGTGAAGGAAACCGCGTTCAAGCCGTTGAATTGACGGCAGTGGTCGAGAGCAGTCAGCGCAAGGTGTATGGTCGCATGTCCGTGACGATGATGGTGGCTCATCCCGTACCGCATGAGCAGCGAGGGTTGCTCACATAGGGTAGGCCTTTCCTCAGCGCAGACGATGGGCCGTGGACAAGCATAGCGAAGTTGCCGTTGGGTTGGATGTAGCGAAAGCCCGGCACGCACCGCTTGGGCGTGATCCTCCTGCCGCCTCGAAAAATGCGTTTTTCAGAGTTGCGGAACTTGGACGACGAAGCCACACCGGCCGCAGCGCAAGGCGAGGCGCTTGTTCTCCAGCAGCCAGGCGTTGCTGCGCTCGACCAGCCAACGCTGTTCCTGATTACGCGTAGGCCTCATTTCAGGGGTTGGCAGGACATCGGCAGCATGGAGGCCTTCGTCACGTGCGGGCCAACGCGCAGCCGCTCTCCGCCAAGGGGCGGAACGCCTGGTCCGCCGGGATACGGGCCAGCACCTCAAGGTAATCCCAGGGATAGCGTGACGCGCCCGGCGCCTTCACGCGCGCCAGCAGCAGGTCGAAGGTCATCTTGTTGTTCGCTAGGATGCGTCCGCCCTGGGCATACATGTCGTTCACCGGCGTGTCGCGCATGGACGCCAGCACGGCGCCGGTTTCCGCGGTGCCCGTGGCCTGCACCGCCCGCAGGTAGTGCAGCGCCGCCGAGTAGGCGCCAGCCTGCAGGTCGGTCGGCATCCGCCGGCGCGCGGCGAAGAAGCGCTTCGCCCAAGCCCGCGACGCCTCGTCCCGGTCCCAGTACCAGGACTGCACGAACTGCAGGCCCTGCGCCGCCTCCAAGCCCAAGGCGTGGACGTCGGTGAGGTAGACGATGGGCGCCACCAGCGCCTGCTTCCGCGCCACGCCGAACTCGCCGGCCTGCTTGACGGAGGTGATGAGGTCGGCCCCGCTGTTGGCCAGCACGACCACCTCCGCGCCGGATGCCTGCGCGGTGGTCAGCAAGGAGGCGAAGTCCGCGTTGTTGAGCGGGTGCCGGGCCGTCCCCAGCACGGCGCCGCTGCCCTGGATGGCGCCGCGCATGTCGGCCTCCACCGCCTGGCCGAAGGCGTAGTCCACGGTGATGAAGAAGTAGCTGCGCTTGCCCGCGTTCAGCATGGAGCGCGCCAGGCCGTAGGCGTCGGCATAGGTGTTCTGCGCCCATTGGATGCCGTTCCGCCCGCAGCCCTTGCCCGCCAGCTCGGAAGTCGTGGAGGACACGTGCAGGATCGGCTTGTCATACTGCGCCGCGATGGACTGCGCGCCGAGGGAGATCGCCGAGTTGCAGATGTCCATCACCACGTCCACCCGCCCGTTGGACATCCAGTCGCGGATGATGGCGAGGCCCACGTCCGGCTTGTTCTGGTGGTCGGCCACCAGCACCTCGGCCCGACGGTCCAGCCCGGCGGCCATCGCATCGGCCACCGCCAGCCGGATGGCCTCCGCCGATCCCGGCCCGGCCAGGTCGGCATACGGGCCGGACTGGTCGTTCAGCACGCCGATGCGAAGCGGGGGCTTGGGCGGCACCACCCCTTGCGCCGCCCCGCGCCGGGGGGCGAGGGCCACGGCGCCGGCCAGGGAGGCGGACAACAGGAGGCGGCGGGTGGCGTGCGTCATGGCGGGATCCTCGTGCTGCCGATGGTGATGTCCAGCCAGCCCCGGGCATCGTTGCGGGCATGGTCGCCGGGGCGCAGCAGGACCGTAGTGGTGGCGCTCTGCACCAGGGCAGGGCCGGCCAGGGCCTGCCCGGGCGCAAGCGAGGCCAGGTCCAGCACCGGCGCCTCCCGCCACCCGTCCAGCCACACGCGGCGGGAGGCTGGCGGCGCTCCCGCACTGGCGGCGGGCGGCGCGGCGGGGACCGGCGGCAGGCGGCCGGTGACGGCCAGGCGGGCATTGGACAGCACCACGTCCTGATCGCGGAGGGCGTAGGTGAACAGGGCCTCGTGCCGGGCATGGAACCGCGCCTCGATCTCCGCGCGGGCGCTGGGGGCGGCCAGATCCACGCCGTCCAAGCCCACGCGGACCTCGAACACCTGCTCGCCGTAGCGCAGGTCGGCGGTGCGGGCGGCAGCGACCGGGCCGGCGAACCAGGACAGCCGGGCACGGCCCTCCTCCTCCATGCCGGCATAGGCCCGCGCCAGCGCCGCCGGGTCGGGCGCGCCGGACCCGTCCCGGCCCGGCGAAGCTGCGGGCCAGGTGGACGGTCAGGTCGGTGTTCAGCATCCCCCAGGCCGACAGCACGCTGGCATTGTGCGGCGCCAGCACCCGGCGCATCCCAAGCTCCGCCGCCACCGCGCTGACGTGCAGCCCGGCCGCGCCGCCGAAGGACAGCAGCACGAAGCCCCGCGGGTCCACCCCGCGCTGCACCGTCGCCAGCCGCACCCCATCGGC
>CAXUJE010000082.1:13494-17249 GCA_964251035.1 uncultured Acetobacteraceae bacterium | reverse complement strand
TTCTTCGCCGGGTCATACCCGCCCCCGCCCGGTCCCAACGGCTCCGGCGTGGTGTCCTTCTTGCCCCGCCCGCCGAACGCCGCGGCACTCGCCGGCGGCGCCGGCAGCCCGAGGTCCAGCGCCTCCAGCCGCCGGATCTCGTCGCGCAGCCGGGCCGCGGTCTCGAACTCCAGGTCGGCCGCGGCGGCGCGCATCCGCTTCTCCATCTCGGCAATCGAGGACTTCAGGTCCTTGCCGACGAACTCCGTCACCCCCGCGTCCTTCACCGGGGCGACGGTCACGTAGTCCTGCTCGAACACCGACTGCAGCGCCTCGCCGATGTGGCTGCGCACGCTGGTGGGCGTGATGCCGTGCGCCTCGTTCCACGCCCGCTGCTTCGCCCGGCGCCGCTCCGTTTCCTCGATGGCCGCGCGCAGGCTGCGGGTCATCACGTCGGCATACAGGATCACCCGGCCGTCCACGTTGCGCGCCGCCCGGCCGATGGTCTGGGTGAGCGAGGTCTGGCTGCGCAGGAACCCTTCCTTGTCCGCGTCCAGGATCGCCACCAGCGCGCACTCCGGGATGTCCAGCCCTTCCCGCAGCAGGTTGATCCCCACCAGCACGTCGAACACGCCGAGCCGCAGGTCGCGGATGATCTCGATCCGCTCCAGCGTGTCCACGTCCGAGTGCAGGTAGCGCACCTTGATGCCGTTCTCCGTCAGGTACTCCGTCAGGTCCTCCGCCATGCGCTTGGTGAGCGTGGTGACGAGGATGCGGCTGCCGCGGGCGATCACGGTTCGGGCCTCGGCCAAGAGGTCATCGACCTGGCGCTCGACCGGACGGATTTCCGTCACCGGGTCGATCAGGCCGGTGGGGCGGATCACCTGCTCGGCAAAGGCGCCGCCGGTGCGCTCCAGCTCCCACGGACCCGGCGTCGCGCTGACGAACACCGTCTGCGGGCGGAAGCTGTCCCACTCTTCGAAGCGCAGCGGCCTGTTGTCGAGGCAGGACGGCAGGCGGAAGCCGAACTCCGACAGGATGCCCTTGCGCGCCGCGTCGCCGCGCGACATGCCGCCGATCTGCGGCACGGTGACGTGGCTCTCGTCCACGATCAGCAGCGCGTTCTCCGGCAAGTACTCGAACAAGGTCGGCGGCGGCTCGCCCGGCTTGCGCCCGGACAGGTAGCGCGAGTAGTTCTCGATCGACTTGCAGCTTCCCGTCGTCTCGATCATCTCGATGTCGAAGGTGCAGCGCTGCTGCAGCCGCTCGGCCTCCAGCAGCTTGCCCTCCGCCGTGAACTGCGCGAGGCGCTGCTGCAATTCGATTTTGATGTCCTTGACCGCCTGCGCCAGCGTCGGGCGCGGCGTCACGTAGTGGCTGTTGGCGTAGATGTGGACGTGGTCCATCGACCCCGAGAGCTCGCCGGTCAGTGGGTCGAACTCCCGCAGGCTCTCGACCTCGTCGCCGAACAGGGTGATGCGCCAGGCGCGGTCCTCCAGGTGGCTGGGGAACACGTCGATGGTCTCGCCGCGCAGGCGGAAAGTGCCGCGGGCGAAGGCCACGTCGTTGCGGCGGTATTGCAGCTCCACCAAGGCGCGCGCCAGCGTGTCGCGGTCGATCCGCCCGCCGGCCTCCAGCTTGACCACCATGCGGCCATAGGTCTCGACCGAGCCGATGCCGTAGATGCAGGACACGGAGGCGACGATCACCACGTCGTTGCGCTCCAGCAGCGCCTGGGTGGCGCTGTGGCGCATCCGGTCGATGGCCTCGTTGATCTGGCTGTCCTTCTCGATGTACGTGTCGGTGCGGGGGACGTAGGCCTCCGGCTGGTAGTAGTCGTAGTAGCTGACGAAGTACTCGACGGCGTTGTCGGGAAAGAAGCCCTTCATCTCGGCGTAGAGCTGCGCCGCCAGCGTCTTGTTGGGCGCCAGCACCAAGGTCGGGCGCTGGATCGCCTCGATCACCTTGGCCATGCTGAACGTCTTGCCGGACCCGGTGACGCCCAGCAGCACCTGGTCGCGCTCGTCCTGCCGGATGCCGGCGGTCAGCTCCCCGATCGCTGTCGGCTGGTCGCCGGCGGGCTGGTAGTCGGACACCACGCGGAGCGGCTTGCCACCCGGCTTCGCCGCCTGCTTCTTCGGCTTGAAAACGACGGGCGGCGCTGCGGCGATCTGGCGGGCGAGGGTCGTTGACATGCGCGTTAGATGGCAACGGCCGGGTGCGGCGTCGAGGGGGCGGAGGCCCGCTCCACCCGTTGCGCCAGGTCCTCGATCCCCTTGTCGGTGATGCCCAGCGAGCGCAGCCCGTCCCGCGTGCGGAACAGGTAATCGGCCGAGCTGCCCAGCGCGCCGCAAGCCGAGGCGAGGCGCCGCACCACGTCCTCCCGCGCTAAGTTGCCGGCGTAGTGCTCGCAACTGCGTTGGATGGTGAAGGCGATGGCGTAGCCGAACGGCGCCCAATCCGCGCCGCGCACCCGCACCCAGCGCGGTTGGTAGCTGCCGGCCAGCATCTCGCGCCGCCAAAGCAGTGCCAGCTCGTCGGCCATCAGGGTTTCCGGCACGTGGAACGCGGCCCCTGTGCAGGCGCCGCCGCGGTCCAGGCCGAGCACCAGTCCGGGGTTGGCGGGCGTGCCGCGCCCGGCCTGCGTCGAAAGGCAGAAGGAGCGGTGCCAGCCGTACACGCGGGCGAGACGGCGCTGGTCGTAGTGCAGCGCCGGGTTCCAGATCAGCGAGCCGTAGGCGAACAGCCACACGCCATCGTCGTCGCAGTCCCGCGGTCGCCGGGCCAGGGTCGCCGCCAGCGAAGCCGCGCGCTCCGAATCGGTGAGGATGCGCATACCGGGCGCCCCGGCGGCGATCATGCGGCGCAGGGCGTCGTCCCGCAGCGCCTCCCGGGTGATCACGTGGGTGTATTCGGTCACGGCAAGAACTTTGCAATTTCTGCGGGATTTGCAAGTTTCAAGCCAACCGCTCCGGACCAGGGGCCGTTGCCCGCCAGATCCATCAAGCCGCCCAAGCCGCCGGCACGTTCACCAGCATGGTCCGCGCCGCCGAGATCAGCACGGCAGCGCCCGGGCGGTCCAGCCCGTTGAACGCCGAGTTCGCCACCGCAGTGATCCCCGCAGCCCCGTAGCTGACCGGCACGATGGCCAAGTAGGCCGCAACCATCCCGGCCACCTCGGCGTCGCCCGTGAATGCCCCGGCGATGCGTGGACCCGCGAACCACAGGACCACGGCCAGCACGGCGCCCAATCCCAGGCAGAACGCGAAGCTGCCGCGCATCGCCGCCCGCACCCGGTCCAGCCGGGCCGCGCCGAAGTTCTGCCCGGCGAACGGGTTCATCACCGCCGACAGCGCCAGGAAGGCGATCATGGCCAGGCTCTCGATGCGTCCGGCCACCCCGAACCCGGCGACCGCCTTCGCGCCGTAGGCGGCGAGGATCGCGGTGACGATCGCGCCCGAGACCGGGATGATCGTGTTGACCCCCGCCGCCGGCAATCCTATGTGCAGGATGCGCCGGGCCGACGCCACGAAGCGGGCCGGGCAACCCGTCCCGCAGCATGCCACGCGACCGCAGCCGCCAAAGCGTCGCGGCCAGCAGCGGCCCCCAGGCAAGCGCATTCGCCGCCGCCGCCACAGGCAGGCCGAGGCCCGGCAGCCTGCCGACCCCAAAGATCACCGGCACCGCCACGAGGAGGTTCAACGCCGCCGACCCGGTCATGCCATCGCGGCCATGAACAGCCCGGCCGCCGGAAACCACACATGCAGGTAGCCGGC
>CAXUJE010000082.1:0-13394 GCA_964251035.1 uncultured Acetobacteraceae bacterium | reverse complement strand
CCATCGCGGCCATGAACAGCCCGGCCGCCGGAAACCACACATGCAGGTAGCCGGCAATCAGCGGCAGCAGGTCCTCCGGCGCGCCGAGCCCGCGGAACAGCGGATACGCCGCGAGCTCGCCCAGCAGCATCGCGGCCCCGGCCATGATCGCGGTCAGCAGCATGGCGTCGACCACCAGCGCGCCGGCGGCGGCCTCTCCGCCGCCCAGCGCCCGTGCCACCACGGCGGAGGTGCCGGCGCCCAGCCCGATCGCCAGGCTGATGACCACCATGGTGACCGGAAAGGTGAAGCTGACGGCGGCGAGCGCGTGCGGCCCCAGGCGGGCGATGAACCACGTTTCGACGACCGAGTAGCCGATGGTCGCCAGAAGCGCGCCCAGCATCGGCAAGGTCAGCCGCAGCAGGGTGGCGCCAACCGGGCCGACGGTCATGCTGGACGGGACGGCGGGCGCCGGGGCAACGCCGGATTGGGACGCGGGCGCGAGAGGCACCAATGGGAAGGCCCTGGGGAAAGCTCTGGCATGTGATGCAACCTTTGCCGATCCGGCGTCGAAGAAGAAGCGCCGTGCCGACCGGCACAGGGCCGGCACGCGCCCTGCCGCTGGCCGCAAGCTTCATCGGACTGACACACGCAACTGAAAGCCGGGCGGGCACGTTGCCCAGGAGACGGACTGGGTCCAATGTCGCTTCGAGGTCAACGGCCAGCTTTATTTTCAGTTCCGGAGGGGGCATCATCCCACCCGTAAGCATCCGCCCGGTGCCGAACAGCATGGGAGCCATCGCCCGTCTGCACAGGCGGAACCGTCGGCGCCCCGGTGATCCAAGGCAGGGCCCGTCCGCCACAGTTCAGCGTTAGGAATCCAGCCCATGGCAGCAGACGGCGACAAGGTCGCACAGACCGGGACAGCACAAGGCATCGACAAGCTTTGCATCGACACCATACGCACCTTGTCCATGGACGCGGTGCAGAAGGCCAAGTCGGGCCATCCCGGCACGCCGATGGCCCTGGCGCCCGTCGCCTACACGCTGTGGCAGGACGTGCTGCGCTTCGACCCCATGGACCCGACCTGGCCCAACCGCGACCGCTTCGTGCTTTCGGTCGGCCATGCCTCCATGCTGCTGTACTCGCTGCTGCACCTGTCGGGCACGAGGCGGATCAACGAGGACGGCCCGACCGACGCGGAGGCCGTGTCGCTCGAGGACATCAAGCAGTTCCGGCAACTGAGCAGCGTGACGCCAGGCCACCCGGAGTACAGCTACACCTCGGGCGTGGAAACCACGACGGGTCCGCTGGGCCAGGGCGTCGCCAACAGCGTCGGCATGGCGATGGCGGAGCGCTGGTTCGCCAACCGCTACAACAAGCCGGGTTTCCCGCTGTATGACTACCGCATCTACGCGCTGTGCGGCGACGGCGACATGATGGAGGGCGTGAGCGGAGAGGCCGCCAGCACCGCCGCGCACCTCAAGCTGTCCAACCTCGTGTGGATCTACGACAGCAACCTCATCACCATCGAGGGCGCGACCAGCCTGGCGTTCAGCGAGGACGTGGCGGCCCGCTTCGCCGCCTATGGCTGGCACGTGCTGCATGTGGACGACGCGAACGACACGTCCGCGACCTTGCAGGCGCTGCGGGAAGCGGAAGGCGTGACCGACCGCCCGACCTTCGTCCTCGTGCACAGCGTCATCGGCTACGGCGCGCCGAAGAAGGCGGGCACACGGGAGGCGCACGGCGAGCCGCTGGGCGACGAGGAGGTCCGCGCCGCCAAGCGCAGCTACGGCTGGCCGGAGGACGCGCAGTTCCTGGTGCCGCCCGGCGTGCGCGAGCACTTCGCTACGGGCATGGGCGCCCGCGGCCACCGCCTGCGCACCGCCTGGACGGACATGCTGGCCCGCTACCGCGCCGAGTACCCCGACCTTGCGGCCGAGCTGGACATGATGGACCACCACCACCTGCCGGAAGGCTGGGACGCGGACATCCCGAGCTTCCCCGCTGATGCCAAGGGCCTGGCGACCCGCGACAGCTCGCAAAAGGTGCTGAACGCCATCGCGCCGCATGTGCCGTGGCTGGTGGGGGGTGCGGCGGACCTCGCGCCGTCCACCAAGTCCAACATGACGTTCCAGGGTGCCGGCAGCTTCGAGGCGGACAACTACGGCGGGCGCAACCTACACTTCGGCATCCGCGAGCACGCCATGGGGTCGATCTGCAACGGCATGGCGCTGAGCGGCCTCCGGGCGTACGGCTCGGGGTTCCTGATCTTCAGCGACTACATGAAGCCGCCGATCCGCCTGGCCGCGATCATGGAGCTGCCGGTCATCTACATCTTCACCCATGACAGCATCGGCGTGGGCGAGGACGGGCCGACGCACCAACCCATCGAGCAGCTCATGGCGCTGCGCGCCGTGCCCGGCATGATCGTGCTCCGCCCCGCCGACGCGAACGAGGTGGCGGAAGCCTGGCGCGTCGCGCTCGAGCAGCACGACAAGCCGGTCGCGCTGATCCTGAGCCGCCAGGCGCTGCCGACGCTGGACCGCGACAAGTATGCGCCGGCCGCCGGGCTTGACCGCGGGGCCTACGCGGTCACGAAGGATGAGGGCACGCCCGACGTGATCCTGATCGGCACCGGCAGCGAGCTGTCGCTCTGCGTCGGCGCGCATGAGGCGCTGGCCAAGGAGGGCGTCCGCTCCCGCGTTGTGTCGATGCCGAGCTGGGAGCTGTTCGAAAGCCAGGACGAGGCGTACCGGGAAAGCGTGCTGCCGTCGTCGGTCGTGGGCCGGGTGGCGGTGGAGCAGGGGGCGACGCTGGGCTGGGACCGCTACATCGGCTGGGGCGGCGCCATGATCGGCATGCACACCTTTGGCGCCAGCGCGCCCGCCGGCGAGTTGTTGAAGAAGTTCGGCTTCACGCCCGAGAAGGTGCTGGAAGCCGCGCGTGCCCAAGCGAAGCGCAGCAAGGGGAACTAACATGGACACCCAGCAGCCCACCGTCGGCAACGCCCTCAAGCAGCTTGAAACCTTCGGGCAAAGCCCGTGGCTCGACTTCATCCAACGCAGCTTCATCCATGACGGCAGCTTGAAAAAGCTGATCGACCGGGATGGCCTGAAAGGCGTCACTTCCAACCCCAGCATTTTCCAGAAGGCGATGGGGGAGGGCACCGATTACGACGCCGGGTTCAAGACGCTGGCGGAGCGGGGCGACCACGACGCGCTCGACATCTACGAGGCGTTGGCGGAGGAGGACATCCAGCAAGCCTGCGACGTGATGCGCCCGGTGTACGAGGCGACCGGCAAGGTGGACGGCTACGTGAGCCTGGAGGTTTCGCCCTACCTGGCGCTCCACACCGATGAGACGGTGGCGGAGGCCCGACGGCTTTGGAAGGCCGTGGGACGCGAGAACCTGATGGTCAAGGTGCCCGGCACCGACAAGGGCGTGGCCGCGATCCGCACCCTGATCGGCGACGGGCTGAACATCAACGTGACGCTGCTGTTCGGGCAGGTGGCCTATGAGGCGGTGGCGGAGGCGTTCATCGCCGGGCTGGAGGACCGGATGGCCCGGGGCGAAAGCGTCGCGGGCATCGCGAGCGTCGCCAGCTTCTTCGTCAGCCGCATCGACGCCGTGATCGACAAGAAGATCGACGAGCGGGTGAAGGCCGGGGAGTCCGCACTGACTGGGCTGCGCGGCAAGGTCGCGATCGCCAACGCCAAGATGGCCTACCAATTCTATCTCAAGATGGTCGCAAGCCCGCGCTGGCAGAATCTGGCGGCGGCGGGCGCGCTGCCGCAGCGCCTGCTCTGGGCCAGCACCGGGGTCAAGGACAAGGCGTACAGTGACGTGCTGTACGTCGAGGAGCTGATCGGCCCTGACACGGTGGACACCATTCCGCCGGCAACCATGGACGCCTTCCGCGACCACGGCCACCCGCGTGCCAGCCTGACCGAGGACATCGAGGGCGCCCGTGCGATCATGGCGGCGGCGGAGGAGCACAAGCTCGGCCTCGATGAGGTCACGCAGAAGCTGGTCGTGGACGGGGTCGAGCTGTTCGCCGCGGCGGCCGACAAGCTGCTCGGCTCCGTCGCGGCGAAGCGCACCGCCATGCTGGGCGACAAGCTGAGCACCATGCAGGCAAGCCTGCCGGAGCCGTTGGCCGGCCAAGTCAAGGCAACGATGGAGGACTGGCGCAAGCACGGCAAGGTGCGCGACCTGTGGGCGCACGACGCGAAGCTGTGGACCGGGGCGGACGAGGCGAAGTGGCTTGGCTGGCTGCGCGTGGTCGAGGACCGCAACAAAGACCTGCCGGCGCTGCAGGCGTTCCAGGACGAGATCAAGGCCGAGGGCTTCCAGCACGTCCTGCTGCTCGGCATGGGCGGGTCGAGCCTGGGGCCGGAGGTGCTGGCCGAGACGTTCGGCAAGCAGGCCGGCTTCCCGGAGATGCTGGTACTCGACAGCACCGACCCGGCGCAGGTCGCGGCGCTGCACGCCCGGGTGGACCTTTCGAAGACGCTGTGCATCGCCAGCAGCAAGTCGGGCGGCACGCTGGAGCCCAACATCTTCAAGGCGTATTTCTGGGACGCCATGCAGAAGGCGGTCGGCGACAAGGCGGGCCGGCACTTCGTCGCCGTCACCGACCCCGGCTCGAAGATGCAGCGCGTGGCGGAGGCTGACGGCTTCCGCCAAGTGTTCATGGGCGACCCGGCCATCGGCGGGCGCTACTCCGTGCTGTCCAATTTCGGCATGGTGCCGGCGGCGGCGATGGGCCTGGACCTGCACGCCTTCCTGTATTCCGCCGCGCTGATGATGCGGAGCTGCGCCGCAGGCACCCCGCCGGACGAGAACCCCGGCGTGCAGTTGGGCGCGATCCTGGGCACCGCGGCCAAGGCCGGGCGCGACAAGGTTACGGTGATCGCCAGCCCCGGCATCTACGATGTGGGCGCTTGGCTGGAGCAGTTGCTGGCGGAAAGCACGGGCAAGCAGGGCCACGGCATCGTGCCGGTGGATCTTGAGCCGTTGGGAGCGCCGGGCGTTTATGGGGAGGACCGCGTGTTTGCCTACCTGCGCCTGACCGCCGCGCCCGACGCGGCGCAGGACGCGGCCGTGGCGGCGCTGGAGCAGGCCGGCCAGCCGGTCGTGCGCCTGTCGCTGTCGGGCACGATGCAGGTGGCGCAGCAGTTCTTCCTGTGGGAGTTCGCCACTGCCGTCGCCGGCTCGGTCATCGGCATCAACCCGTTCGACCAGCCGGACGTGGAGGCCAGCAAGATCGAGACCAAGAAGCTGACCGACGCCTACGCCGCCAGCGGCAAGCTGCCGGACGAGGCGCCGTTCCTGGTCTCCGACGGGATCAAGCTGTTCGCCGACCCGCGCGACCAGGACGCGCTGCGCCAGGAGAGCCTGGACGCGGTGATCAAGACGCACCTCGACCGCGCCGGACCCGGCGACTACGTGGCGCTGCTGGCCTACATCGACCGCAACGCCGCGCACATCGAGGCATTGCAGGCGTTGCGCACCCGCATCCGTGACGCCAAGCGCGTGGCGACCTGCGTGGGCTTCGGGCCGCGTTTCCTGCACTCGACGGGCCAGGCCTACAAGGGCGGGCCGAACAGCGGCGTGGTGCTGCAGATCACTGCCGACGATGCGAAGGACCTGTCCGTGCCTGGCGAGAAGTTCACCTTCGGCACGGTGAAGGCGGCGCAGGCGCGCGGCGACTTCGACGTGCTGGCGGAGCGGGGGCGGCGGGCGCTGCGGGTGCATTTGGGCGCGGACGTGGACGCCGGGCTGGCGCGGCTGGCCCGCGCCGTGGATGCGGCGCTTTAGGGGAGCGAGAGCATGGAACTCGGGATCATCGGCCTGGGCCGCATGGGCGGCAACATCAGCCAGCGCCTGATGCGCGCCGGGCACCGCACCGTCGTGTACGACCGGAACGAGGAGGCCGTGCACACCTTGGCGGACAAAGGCGCCGCGGCGTCAAGCGGCCTCGCGGACATGGTGGCGAAGCTGTCGCCACCCCGCGCCGTCTGGGTCATGTTGCCAGCGGGCAAGATCACCGAGGCGACGGTGGCCGAGCTGGGCGGGCTGCTGAGCCACGGCGACACGATCATCGACGGCGGCAACACCTTCTACAAGGACGACATCCGGCGGGCCAAGGAACTTGCCGGCAAGGGCATCACCTATGTCGATGTCGGCACCTCCGGCGGCATCTGGGGGATCGACCGCGGCTACTGCATGATGATCGGCGGCGAGGACGCGGCGGTGCAGCGCCTCGACCCGATCTTCGCCACGCTAGCGCCCGGCATCGGCACCATCGAGCGGACGCCGGAGCGGGACGGGCACGACCCGCGGGCCGAGCAGGGCTACATCCACGCGGGTCCGGCCGGCGCCGGGCACTTCGTCAAGATGGTGCACAACGGCATCGAGTACGGGCTGATGCAGGCCTATGCCGAAGGGTTCGACATCCTGCGCAGCAAGAGCAGCGACCACCTGCCGGAAGCCGAGCGCTTCGACATCAAGGTGTCCGAGGTGGCCGAGGTCTGGCGCCGCGGCAGCGTCGTCAGCTCCTGGCTGCTGGACCTGACCGCCATCGCGTTGGCCAAGGACGGCGACCTGTCGGCCTACCAAGGCGAGGTGGAGGACAGCGGCGAGGGGCGCTGGACGGTGGAGGCGGCCATCGAGCAGGCGGTGCCGGCGCCGGTGATCACCACCAGCCTGTTCGCGCGCTTCGAGAGCCGGCGGCACCACAGCTTCGCCAACAAGCTGCTGTCGGCGATGCGCGCCGGGTTCGGCGGCCATGTGGAGCCGAAGACGCCGGGCGTGCTCCCGCAGCCGATGCCCAAGCCCGCCGAGGTCAAGGTGCAGGAACACGAGCGGGAAACCTGAGCCATGGACGTGTCCGCTGCCCTGTCCGGTCCCGAGGGTCTGGCGTCGGCTGAGCCAGCGCCGCCTTGCACGCTGGTGATCTTCGGTGCCGGCGGGGACCTGACGAAGCGGCTGCTGATTCCCTCGGTCTACAACATGCGGCAAGTCGGGCTGTTGCAGGATGACTTCCAGATCATCGGCGTTGACCGGGTGGAGCGCGACGACAACACCTATCGTAACGACTTGACGGAGGCCATGCAGGGCTTCGCAACTGACAAGGGCGGCGAGTTCGACCCGGGCGCGTTGAACGGCGACGCCTGGGATTGGGTGCGCGACCGGCTGGCATATCAGGTGGGCGACCTCGGGGACGCAGGGACCTACGCGGCGCTGAAGCGGCGCATCAAAGGCAACTGCGTGTTCTACCTGGCCATTGCCGCCCGCTTCTTCGGCCCCGTGCTGACCCACCTGGCGGATGGCGGGCTGATGGAGGAGGCGGAGGGCGCGTTCCGCCGGGTGGTGGTGGAAAAGCCGTTCGGCCATGACCTGGCCAGCGCCAAGGCGCTGAACCAGTTGATCCTGGACAAGATGACGGAAGCCCAGGTGTACCGCATTGACCATTTCCTTGGCAAGGAAACGGTGCAGAACATCATGGCGCTGCGCTTCAGCAACGGCATCTTCGAGCCGCTGTGGAACCGTAACTACATCGACCACGTGCAGATCACCGCCGCCGAGACGGTGGGGGTCGAGCGGCGCGGCTCGTTCTACGAAGCGACCGGCGCGCTCCGGGACATGGTGCCGAACCACATGTTCCAACTGCTGGCGATGACGGCGATGGAGCCGCCCAACAGCTTCGACGCCGACGCGGTGCGGACGGAGAAGGCCAAGGTCCTGCAGGCGGTCAAGCCGCTCGACACCCAGAGCGTGGCGCGGGACGTGGTGCGCGGCCAGTACGGCGCGGGACGCCTGGGGGACCACGACGTGCCGGGCTACCGCGAGGAGCCGGACGTCGCCGCCGACAGCACGACCGAGACCTACGTCGCGCTGCGGCTCATGGTCGATAACTTCCGCTGGGCCGGCGTGCCGTTCTATATGCGAACCGGCAAGCGGATGACGTCGCGCCGCACGGAGATCGTCGTGCACTTCAAGCAGGCGCCGCATGCGCTGTTCCGCGACACGCCCGTCGATAAGCTGACGCCGAACGCCATGGTCATCCACGTGCAGCCGAGCGAGGGCATCACGCTGAACATCAGCGCCAAGGTGCCCGGCCCCACGCTGCACCTTGGCCGGGTGGCGATGGATTTCCGCTATGCCGACTACTTCAACACGCCGTCCAACACCGGATACGAGACGCTGCTCTACGACGTGATGATCGGCGACGCCACGCTGTTCCAGCGGGCGGACAACGTGGAGGCCGGCTGGGAAGTGGTGCAGCCGATCCTGGACGAAGTCGAGGCCGGCCACACGGCCGTGCAGCCCTACGCCGCGGGGTCGGCCGGCCCGGCGGCGGCGGACGCGCTGCTGGAACGGGACGGCCGCCATTGGCTGGCGCTCGGCGCATGACCCGCCCCGTCCGCCTCGTGGTGTCCGACGTGGATGGCACGCTGGTGCAGACCGACAAGTCGCTGGCGCCCGGCACCGTGGCCGCGGCCGGGCGGCTGCGGGCGGCCGGCATTCCGCTTGCCATCGTCAGCGCCCGCCCGCCGCGCGGCCTGCTGTGGATCGCAAAGGAACTGGGATTGGCAGGCCTGCTGGCCGGGTTCAACGGCGGCACCATCGCGCAGCCGGACGGCACCGTGGTGGAGCAGCGCACCGTGCCGCCGGACGCCGCCCGGACTGCGCTGGGGCTGTTCGCCCGCAGCCAAGTCAGCGCCTGGCTGTTCACGGCCGAGGAATGGCTGGCGCAGGACCCGGACGGCCCGCACGTGGCCCATGAGCGCCACACCGTGCGTTTCAACGAGCGCATCGTCGAGAGCTTCGGTCCCTATGTCGGCCAGGCCGGCAAGGTGGTGGGCGTGACGGACGACGCCCCCTTGCTGGCTGGGCTGGAAACGGAGCTGCAGGCCATGCTCGGCGACACGGCCAACGCGAAGCGGTCGCAGACCTATTACCTCGACGTGACGCACCGCGAGGCGAACAAGGGCAACGCCGTCCGCATGCTGGCGGCGCACGTGGGCGTGGACCTGGCGGAGGTGGCGGTGCTGGGCGACATGGAGAACGATCTGCCGATGTTCGACGTGGCCGGCTTCGCGGTTGCCATGGGCAACGCCTCGCCCGCGGTGCAGGCCCGCGCCGCCGCCGTCACCGGGACCAACGACGCCGAGGGCTGGGCGCAGGCGGTGGACCAGTTCATCCTGCCGAGAGGCCGCTGATGGACCCGGTGGCACCCGACGCCCCGGCATTGGCCGCGCACGTCGCGGACTGGATGACGGGCGTCCTTGAGGCGCGGCCCGGGCCGGTCGCGGTCGCGTTGTCAGGCGGGTCCACGCCGAAGCTGCTGTACCAAACGCTGGCTGCCCCGCCTTTCGTGAACCGGGTGCCGTGGGACAGGACGCACTGGTTCTGGGGCGACGAGCGATTCGTGCCGCACGACGACGAGCGCAGCAACTACCGCATGACGACCGAGGCGATGCTGTCCCGCGTCGGCGCGCCGCCCAACACCATCCATCCGATCCCGACCGAGGGAATGTCGGCCGAGGAAGCCGCTGCCCGCTACCAGATCACGCTGCAGGCCTACCATGGCGGCCAGACGCTTGATCCCGTCCGCCCGCTGTTCGACATCGTGCTGCTGGGACTCGGCACCAACGGCCATACGGCGTCGCTGTTCCCCGACACGCCGGTGCTGAAGGAGCGCACCGCCTGGGCAGCCGCGGTGACGCCCAAGGGCGAGCCGACGCGGATCACGCTCACCTACCCGGCGTTGGAAAGCTGCCGCCATGCCGCCTTCCTTGTGGCCGGCGCGGACAAGCGCGCCGTGCTGGCCCAGGTGCGGGGGGGCGCTTCGAACCTGCCGGCGGCGCGATACCATCCTACGGGGGAGCTGCACTGGTTCGCCGATCAGGCGGCCTCGGGCTAGGAACGCCATGCGCTTGCCACTATCGTTGCCGGCATGACCGCCCCTGCTCCCTCTGTCCTTCTTGTCATGGGCGTTTCCGGCTCTGGCAAGACCACTGTCGGCGCGCTGCTGGCGGGGCGGCTCGGCTGGGAGTACGAGGACGGCGACGATTTCCACCCGCCGGAGAACGTGGCCAAGATGCGCGGCGGGACCCCGTTGGACGATACGGACCGCTGGCCGTGGCTCGCCGCCATCGCCGCCTGGATCGACGCCACCCGCTCCGCCGGGCGGCACGGCGTGGTGGCGTGCTCGGCCCTGCGGCGCGCATACCGCGATGTCCTTTTGAGGGACCGGCCCGACGTGCGGCTGGTCTACCTGCAAGGCGACAAGCACCTGATCGCCACGCGGCAGGCCGCCCGGCTGAACCACTACATGCCGGCGACCCTGGTCGATAGCCAGTTCGCGGCGCTGGAGGAACCCATGCCCGACGAGCACCCCATCGTCGTTTCCGTGGCGCCGCGGCCTGCGGAGATCGTGCAGGCGGTCATGGCGCACCTGCCGGACGCCGCATGATGGCGGAGCCGTTGGACCAAACCGCGCTCAAGAAGCAGGCGGCCGAGGCGGCGGTGGCGGAGGTGCAGGACGGCATGGTGCTAGGCCTCGGCACCGGCTCCACGGCGGCGCTCGCCGTGGAGGCCCTGGGCGCGCGGGTGAAGGCCGGGCTGCGCGTCGTCGGCATTCCGACCTCGGAACGCACGGCGGAGCAGGCGATGGCGCTCGGCATCCCCTTGGCGAGCTTTGCCGAGCACACCCACATCGACCTCACCATCGACGGCGCGGACGAGGTGCACACCGGCACGCTCGACCTCATCAAGGGCCTGGGCGGCGCGCTGCTGCGGGAGAAGATCGTCGCTGCCGCCAGCCGCCGCATGACCGTCATCGTGGATGAAAGCAAGCTGGCGCCGCGTCTCGGGGGCGTGCGCCTGCCGGTGGAGATCGTGGCGTTCGGCTGGCAATCGACGCTCGCCCGCCTGCATGACGCCGGCGCGGACGTGCTGGTGCGGCAAGGGCCGGACGGCGCGCCGTTCCGCACCGACGGCGGCAACCTGATCGCCGACTGCGCCTTCGCCATCGACGACCCGGCGGCGCTGCATGCCTGCCTCAAGGCCCTCGTCGGCGTGGTCGAGACCGGGCTGTTCATCGGCATGGCCACCTGCGTCATCACGGGCACTCAAACCGGCCCCAGGATCCTGGAACTTTGATGAGCGACACGGCCTCCGCAGCGGATCAGACAGCAGCGCCCGGCGCATCGGCGCCAACCCCGATCACCCTGGCCATCGACGTCGGCGGCAGCAATCTCAAGGCGGGACTGCTCGACCGTGACGGCGGCATGGTGGGCAAGCGCGTCAAGGTGCCGACGATGCACCCGTCGCCGCCGGACTTGGTCGTGCCGGCGTTGGTGAAGCTGGCGGGGCAGCTTGGGCCGTTCGACCGCATTTCCGTGGGGTTCCCCGGCCTGATCAAGGGCGGGCTGGTGCAGACGGCGCCGAACCTCGGCACCAAGGACTGGGCGGGGTTCGATCTGGCTGGGGCGCTGCAGACGCAGTTGGGCAAGCCGGTCCGCATGCTAAACGACGCCACGGTGCAGGGCCTGGGCGTGATCTCCGGCCAGGGGCTGGAATGCGTGATCACGCTGGGCACCGGCTTCGGCTTCGCGTTGTACCAAGACGGCCGGCTGGCTCCGCAATTGGAGATGAGCCAGCACGTCATCCGCAAGGACATGACCTACGACGAATACCTGGGTGTCGAGGCGCTGCACAAGGTGGGCCAGAAGCAGTGGGAGCGCCGGGTGGAGCGGGCGCTGGCGCAGCTTCGGGCGGTGGTGAACTTCGACATGCTGTACATCGGCGGAGGCGACGCGCAAAAGCTTGAGCTGAAGCTGCCGAAGGACGTGAAGGTCGTGCCGAACACGGCCGGCATCACCGGCGGCGTGCGGCTGTGGGACCGCAAGCTGGACGATTCGTTCGTGAGGCAGGGCAAGCCCAAGGCCGAATGACCGTCTTTCATCTGGTCCGCCACGCCGAGCACGGCCTGCTGGGCCGGGTGCTGACGGGGCGGATGCCGGGCGTGTCCCTGAATGAGCGCGGGCGGGAGCAGGCGGCTCGGCTGGCGCGGCATTTCTCGGGCAAGGCGGTCGCGGCGGTGGTGTCCAGCCCGATGGAGCGTGCGCAGGAGACAGCGGCGCCGATTGCCGCGGCGCTTGGGCTTGAGGTCACGACGGATGCCGGGCTGGATGAGATCGACTTCGGCGATTGGACCGGGATGGCGTTCGAGGCGTTGCAAGGGGCGCCGGAGTGGCAGGCCTGGAACCAATTCCGCGGCACGGCGCCGACGCCGGGTGGGGAGACGATGCTGGAGGCGTTGGGCCGGGCGCTCCGTTGCCTTGCGCGGTGGCGCCGGGCGGTTCCGGATAGTGAGGTGGTGATGGTCAGCCATCAGGACGTGTTCAAGGCTGTGCTGGCGCATAGCTTGGGGGCGCCGCTCGACCTGATGCAGCGGATTGAGCTTGGGGCGGGGTCTTGCAGCGTTTTGCGGGTGCTTGAGGATGGGGAGGTGCGGGTGGAGGAGATAAATTTATTACGCTAAATTCTACTCAGTCGCCTACGAAAATGACAAGTAGCCCAGGCTCGCGAGAACCGAACATCATAGTTATATTTTGCTGATGTTGTATTTTGTTGATTCTTTATAGAAATCGGAAAACTGCCTTATAGTCATCAAAATGACTGAAGGCAATATGAGTCTTCGCTACTGCCTGCGCGAGCCGATTCCTGAAATCGAGATTGCCGCCCGTCGTCTTGAAGAAGCAGTAGGTGCCCACCTACGGGGCGAATGCGACGCCGCGGAAGAGCTCTTCCGTCAAGCTGATGACAAGGTTGTCTGGGATTGGCTTGACTCCGTTTGGGGTAAGGAGACGGTTTACAACCGACCGCGTCGGACACTCAACGATCCGCCAGCGCTACCTAAGAACCAGCGTGCCAAACCAAGAGATGCCGCTGACGAGATAAAGCGCCGGGTTCATCAAAGAGACGGCTACTATTGCCGGTTCTGCAAAATACCGGTTGTTCGGGCCAAAGTGAGAGCTGCGATCCACAAAGAATATCCCAAAGCGGTGCCCTGGGAGGGCACGAACGCGACCCAACATGCGGCATTCCAGTGTATGTGGGCGCAGTATGATCACATCCTGCCTCATGCTCGCGGCGGCCGCAGCGACCTCGAAAATGTCTATCTGACGTGCGCTGCCTGCAATTATGGGAGAGGAAATTACCTGCTGGAGGACTTTGACTTACTTCATCCCAGCCTTCATGCACCACGCCAAGGAAGCTGGAATGGGCTTGAGAATTTCCGATAGTAGTATTGTTTGGAGTAGCAAGCGTCACGCCGGCACCAACCTGCAAACCCTATTCACCCGATCCACCCCACCCCAAGCATACTTATACCC
>CAXUJE010000081.1:0-17277 GCA_964251035.1 uncultured Acetobacteraceae bacterium | reverse complement strand
GTGGGGTTCACGCTGCGCTGCATATGCGCATACAGCCACCCCGCCAGCCCCGCCAGCATGGCGGCGTAGGTGAAGGCCAGGATGCGCGTCCGCGGCAGGTGGACGCCGAAGCTCGCCGCCGCCGCAGCCCCCCCGCGCAGCGCCCGGATTGCCCGGCCCATCCGGCTGTCGAGCAGGTTGCGCGTCAGCAGCACGGCCAGCGCCGCCGCGGTCCAGACCACGACGAAGTACTCGCGGCTCCCGGTCAGCGCCAAGCCGCCGAGCCGCAATGGCGGAATGCCGGACAGGCCGTCATTGCGGCCGAGCAGGTCGAGGTTGCCGGCCAGGTAGTACAGGCTGACTGCCCAGGCGATGGTGGCGAGCGCCAGGTAATGCCCGGACAGCCGCAAGGTGACGGCGCCGAGCGCCAGCGCCGCGACCCCGCTGGCCAGCAGCGCCGCCGGCAGCGCAAGCCAGGGCGACAGGCCGGCCCCCGTGGTCGTGAGCAGCGCCGACACATACGCTCCGCACCCCATAAACGTCGCCTGCCCGAACGAGGTCATGCCGCCGTAGCCCGTCAGCACGACCAGCCCCAGGGCCACGATGCCGGCGATGCCCGCGTAGTCCGCAAGCGTGATCCAGAAGTTCGGCACCCCCGGCACGAACGGCACGGCGAGCCAGGCGAGAAACAGCACGGCCGGGAGCAGCCGGGTCATTCCTCCTCCGCCGGGCTGCGCAGGCTGCGCCAGAGCAGGACCGGGATGATGACGGCGAAGACGATCACCTCCTTGAAGGCGCTGGCGTAGAAGGAGGACAGGCTCTCGACGCAGCCCACCAGCACCGCGGCGAGCGCGGCGACGGGGTAGCTGACCAGCCCGCCGATGATGGCGGCGACGAAACCCTTCAAGCCGATCAGGAAGCCGCTGTCGTAGTACACTGTGGTCAAGGGCGCGATCAGGATGCCGGACAGCGTGCCGATCAGCCCGGCGAGCAGAAAGGCGATGCGCCCGGACAGCGCGGTGCCGATGCCCACCAGCCGCGCCCCCAGCCGGTTCACCGCCGTCGCCCGCAGCGCCTTGCCGGACAGGGTATGCTCGAAGAACAGATAAAGCGCCGCGATCAGCGCGAGGGTCGATCCCACGATCCAAACCGCCTGTCCGGGGATCACCGCGCTGCCCATCCTATAGCGCGCGTCGGAGAAGCCCGGGGCGCGGTAGCCCTCCGGCCCGAAGAACACGAGGCCGAGGCCGAGTAGCGCCAGATGCACGCCGATGCTGGCGATCAGCAGGGTGAGCACCGATGCCTCCGCGAGCGGCTGGAAGGCGAGGCGGTAGAGGTAGGGCGCCATGGGGGTCACGATGGTCAGCGTCAGCAGCGCGTCGGCCGCGACGCCGGGCTTGCGCGGGGCGAGCGTCAGGGCCGCCACGGTGACGAGCGCCGGGACTGCCAGGGTTTCCAAGGCCAGGCGCGACACGCTGCCCGGCGAAAGCACCCGGCGCTCGGCCGCAAGCCCCGCCAGGAACGCCCCCGCGCCCAGCGCGCCCAGCAGCCACACGCTGCCGGGCACCCGCCCCTCGTCGAGCGCCGCATAGGTCAGCGCGCCGTAGGCGACGATCTCACCCTGCGGGATCAGGATGACGCGGGTGACGGCGAACACCAGCACCAGCGACAGGGCCAGCAGCGCGTAGATCGCGCCGTTCACGACGCCGTCCTGCAGCAGGATCAGCGCGATGTCCGCGTCCATGCGGCGGTCCTAGCCGGCGTGGGTCAGGGCAGCAGCTTCCAGGCGCCGCCCTCGATCGTGACCATCACCCGGGCGCGTTGGTCGAAGCCGTTGTGGTCCTGCGGCGTCATGTCCGACACGCCGTGGGTCAGCACCAGTTCCTCGCTGTTTTCGAGGGCGTTCCGCAACGCGGCGCGGAACTCCGGCGTGCCGGGCTTGGCGGATCGCAGCGCCACGGGGATGGCGGCCTGCAGCATGATCCCGGCATCCATGGCATGGGCGCCGAAGGTGGCGACGCTGCCCGGGCCATGCGCGGCCTCGTACCGGTGCACGTAGTCGAGCGCCACCGCCTTGATCGGGTTGCTGTCCGGCAGCTGGGCGGCGACCAGGATCGGGCCGGCCGGCAGCACCGTGCCCTCCACGTCGCGTCCGCCCACGCGCAGGAAGTCCGCGTTGGCAATGCCGTGGGTCTGGTAGTACTTGCCGGCATAACCGCGCTCGTGCAGCGCCTTTTGCGGCAGCGCCGCCGGCGTGCCGGCGCCGGCGATCAGCACCGCGTCCGGCCGGACAGCGACCAGCTTCAGCACCTGGCCGGTCACGCTCGTGTCGGCACGGGCGAAGCGTTCGGTCGCCACCAGCTTGATGCCGTGGGCGGCAAAGGCGCGCGTCGCTTCCGTGAGCCAGCCGTCGCCGTAAGCGTCGTTGAAGCCGATAAAGCCCACCGTCCTCACGCCCGCCCGCTGCATGTGGTCGGCGATCGCGTCAGCCATCAGGCTGTCGTTCTGCGGCGTCTTGAACACCCACCGGCGCTGCGCGTCCATCGGCTCGATTAGCCGGGCGGAGGCGGCGAGCGCGATCATCGGCACCTGCTTCTCCGCGGCCACGTCGATCATGGCGAGCGAGGCTGGCGTGGTGCTGGAGCCGATCAGCGCGTCCGCGCCCTCGTCGATCAACTTGCGGGCGTTGGCGACGGCCTTGGTGCTGTCGCCGGCGTCGTCCAGCACGGTGTACTCGACTGTCTGCCCGGCGATCATGGACGGCATCAAGGCAATCGAGTTGCGCTGCGGCACGCCGAGGCTTGCGGCCGGCCCGGTGGTGGAGATGGTCACGCCGATCTTGACCTGCGCCCGGGCGGACCCGGCGGCCAGGGCCATGGCCGTCAGCAGCATGATCGCGAGACGACGCATGGCCGGATATCCCCCAACACCGCCCGTGCGGCCCCAAGCTGGCCTGGTGCGGCGGGCCTTTGTCTATCTCGCAGTGGTATGGCGCGACCTACAGCATGTCAAGAATTTGAGAGTGTGCCGGCCCTCTGTTTGGAGTATCCGCGCGTCGTCCGCTATCTGGACTTGCGGCGCGGGGCCGCATCCGGTTTAGCCTCCCGTCATGGTTGAACGATCCATCCTCGCGTCCCTTGTGGCCCTGAGCGCAAGGCGGGCGCCCGTTGTCCTACTCGTCGGCGCTGTGCTGGCCGGGCTGTCCGCCGGGCTTGCCATGCGCTTGAGCGTCACGACCGACATCAACGGGCTGTTCAACGCCAGCCTGCCCTGGAAGCAGCGTGAATCCGAGCTGAAGCGCTTGTTCCCGCAGCGCGAGAACCTTCTGGTCGCCGTCATCGACGCGGCGGTGCCGGAAGCCGCGGAGGCTACCGCCGCCGGGCTGGCCGCGGCGCTGGGGCGGGACGGGGCGCATTTCCGGCTCGTCCGCCGCCCCGACGCCTCGCCGTTCTTCGACCAGAACGGGCTGCTGTTCCTGGACACGCCGGCCTTGTCGGCGGTGCTGGACCAGACCATCGACGCGCAGCCGTTCCTGGGCCAGCTCGTCGCCGACCCCAGCGCGCGGGGCCTGTTCGCGGCGCTGTCGCTGGTGGCGGTGGGCGTGGAGAAGGGGGCGGAGCTGGGGCCGTTCGGCACCGCGCTGCGCGGCTTCCACGATGCCATGGCCACGGCGCTCCGCGGCGAGCCGCAGCCGCTGTCGTGGCAGCGCCTGCTGTCTGGCCCGGTGTCGGAGATGGGCGGACCCTACCGTTTCGTGCTGGCGCAGCCGCGGCTGGACTTCAACGCCCTGCAGCCCGGCGCCGCCGCGACAGGGGCGCTGCGGTACGCCGCGGCGCAGCAGGAGTTCGTCCGCTCCGGCCAGGCGCATGTCCGGGTGACGGGCGCCGTGGCGCTGTCGGACGAGGAGCTTGCCTCCGCCGCGAACGGCGCCATCGCCGGGCTGATCGGCAGCACGGTGCTGGTGGTCGTCTGGCTGGTGCTCGCAGTGCGGAGCTGGCGTCTGGTGGCGCCGATCCTGCTGACCCTCATGCTCGGGCTGTTGCTGACCACGGCGTTTGCGGCGCTGACCGTCAACCCGCTCAACATGATCTCCGTCGCCTTCGCCATCCTGTTCGTCGGCATCGCAGTCGATTTCGCCATCCAGTTCAGCGTCCGGCTGCGGGAAGCGCAGACGGAGGCCTGCGGCCTGCGCGCCGCGCTGGCCGTCACCGGGCGGCGGGCCGGGGGACAGATCCTGGTGGCGGCGGCGGCCACGGCGGCGGGGTTCCTCGCCTTCGTGCCGACCGATTTCAGAGGGGTTGCGGAGCTGGGCCTGATCGCCGGCGCCGGCATGCTGATCGCGTTCGCCTGCACGCTGGTGTTCCTGCCGGCGGCGCTGGTGCTGTTCCGCCCTCGGACGCCGGCGCAGGAGGTCGGCTTCGCCTGGGCGGCGCCGCTTGACCGGATGCTCGCCCGGCGGCGCTGGCTGGTCCTCCTGCTGGGCGGCATCGCGGCCGGGTTCGGCCTCCTGTCGCTGCCGCGCCTGACGTTCGACAGCGATCCCCTGCACCTGAAGAACGCCTCGACCGAGGCCATGCGCACGCTCGCGGACCTGGCGGCGAACCCGCTGACCAACCCCTACACCGTTGATGCCCTGGCGCCGGACGCGGCGGCGGCGGCGGCCATCACTGCTGCGGTGCGGCCGCTGCCGCTGGTGGCCCAGGTCCTCAGCCTGCAAAGCTTCGTGCCGCAGGACCAGCCGGCGAAGCTCGCTTTGATCGCCGACGCAGCCGGGCTGCTGGCGCCGACGCTGGCGCCGCGGGAGCCGGCGGCGGCGGTGACAGTCGGGGACCTGCGTCTCGCTGCGCGTGCGGCGCTGGCGCAGTTGGGGCGCGTCGCGCCGCTTCTGCCGCCCGAGGGTCCGCTTGCGGCCATCGCGTCCGACCTGGCGGCGCTGGAGGCGGCGGGCGACGAGACGCTGCTGGCCGCGAACGCGGCGCTGACCCGCTTCCTGCCGCAGCAGATCGCGCGGTTGCGCGCGGCCATGCGCGCCGGCCCGATCACGCTTGCCGACTTGCCCCCGGACATCGCGCAGGACTGGGTGCTGCCGGACGGCCGGATGCGGGTGCAGATCAGCGCCAAGCCGGACGCCGCCCGCGCCGAGGGGCTGCACGCCTTCGTGGACCAGGTCAGCGCCGTCGTGCCCGACGCCGGCGGCCCGGCGCCCACCATCACCGCCACGGCAGAGACCATCATCTCCGCCTTCGAGCGCGCGGCCCTGGGTGCCGTGCTGGCCATCACGCTGATCCTGTTCGCCTCGCTGCGGCGGGTGCTCGACGTGGCGCTGGTGCTGGCGCCGCTGCTGCTGTCCGCGCTGCTGACGGTCATCGTCGCGGCCTGGCTGCCGCTGCCGCTCAACTTCGCCAACGTGATCGCCTTGCCGCTGCTGCTGGGCGTGGGAGTGTCATTCAACATCTACTTCGTCATGAACTGGCGCGCCGGGCTGCGGTCGCACCTGGCGTCGCCCACGGCCCGGGCGGTGGTGTTCTCGGCGCTGACCACGGGCACGGCGTTCGGCTCGCTGGCGCTGTCCGGCCACCCAGGCACTGCGAGCATGGGTGCCCTGCTTCTGATTAGCCTTTGCTGCACCCTGATCGCGAGCTTGGTATTTGTCCCGGCGCTGCTTGCCACAATATCGTCATCGCGGCGCTAAATGCCGCCGCAATCTCCAGGCAATCCTGCGGGCGGAGAGAATAAGGTTCAGGCTATGGCGTTTGTTCGGACGTGCGTGATCATCGTGGCGCTGGTGCTGGGCTGGGTGGCCGTGCGGTCGCAATCCGCGGCGCACAGCGTGCCGACCCAGTCCGCGCTGTTCCACGTGCCGACCGCCTACAGGGCGTCGTAGCTCGTCTGCGCGGCGCCGGCGCGGGTCAACACGGCGCGGACCTCGGGATCGACCAGCGCGGCCAGTTCGGCCTCATGCTCGTAGTCCGGCATCAGCCGGGCCACGCGCGCGTCCCGGTGGGTCGCCGGGTGGAAGTAGATTTCACTGATTCCGGGCGGCAGCCGCGCAGCCAGCCGGATGATGCGCTCCCTGGTCATGTGGCCGCTCCAGGCGATGCCGAACGCATGGTCGTTGGTCCGCACTCCGGCCCGGCGCGCCTGGGCGCGCAGCACGCGCGTTCCGGCGTAGAGCAGGCGGTCGCCCAGGTGCCGCGCCGTGCCGCAGTCCAGGATCGTGGCGGGCGGCTCGGCGGGGATGCGGACCGCCGGCAGGCCGTGCTTTGCGCCCGCCTCCAGCATGAGCCGGCCGACAGTGGGGTGCAGGTGCATGTGCTTGTGGGCATTGGCGTGGTCGAGGCGGAGCCCGGTGGCGGCGAAGGCGGCGAATTGTGCATGGATTTCCCCTGCCAGCGCGCGGCGTGCGCCCGGGCGGAAGAAGTAGTCGATGCCGAGCCGCAGTTGATCGGATGGGAACTGCCCGTCCGCATCCAGCAAGCCCGGCGCCGGGCCGACCGCCGGACCCTCAATGACCACGAGGTGCAGCCCCACGCGCAACTGCGGTAGCCTGCGCGCCCGGCGCACCGCGTCGGCGGCGGCCGGACCCGCGACCATCAGGCTGGCCGTGCTCAGCAGGCCGCTGCGGCACGCCTGTTCCACGGCCTCGTTCACCCCGACGGACAGGCCGAAGTCGTCCGCCGATATGATGACCCGCCTTGGTCCCAGGGCCAGGCCGCCGAAGCGGGGCGTCAGGCCGCCTTCTGGCGCTCCCGCAGGAACTGGAAGAACTCCACGCCTTCGCGCAGGCGGCGCTTCATCATCTGCGGGCTGCGCACCATCTCGCCGACGATGGAGGCGATCTTCGGCGCGCGGAAGTAGAACCGCTTGTAGAACTCCTCCACGCTGCCGAAGATCTCGGTGTGCGACAGGTGGGGATAGTGCAGCGGCGCGATCTGCACGCCGCGCTCATCGATCAGCTCGGCATGCTCCGCGTCCAGCCAGCCGTTCTCCACGGCCTGGTCATACAGGAACGTGCCGGGATACGGCGCCGCTAGGCTGACCTGCAGGGTGTGCGGGTTGATCTCGGTGGCGAAGCGGATCGTCTCCTGGATGGTCTCCTTGGTCTCCCCGGGCAGGCCGAGGATGAAGGTGCCGTGGATCTTGATGCCAAGCTCGTGGCAATCCTTGGTGAACTGCCGCGCGACCTCGATCCGCATGCCTTTCTTGATGTTGTGCAGGATCTGCTGGTTGCCGCTCTCGTAGCCGACCAGCAGCAGGCGCAGGCCGTTGTCCTTCAGCACCTTGAGCGTCGCCCGCGGCACGTTGGCCTTGGCGTTGCACGACCAGGTGACGCCGAGCTTGCCGAGTTCCCGGGCGATGGCCTCGGCCCGCGGCAGGTTGTCGGTGAAGGTGTCGTCGTCGAAGAAGATCTCCCGCACCTGCGGGAAGTCGCGCTGGATGGAGCGCACCTCGTCGGCCACATGGCCGGGGCTGCGGACCCGGTAGGTATGGCCGCCCACCGTCTGCGGCCACAAGCAGAAGGTGCACCGGCTTTTGCAGCCCCGCCCGGTGTAGATCGAGACGTAAGGGTGCATGAGGTAGCCGATAAAGTAGTCCTCGATGCGCAGGTCGCGCTTGTACACGTCCGAGACGAACGGCAGCTTGTCCATGTCCTGCAGGATCGCGCGGTCCTTGTTGTGGACCAGGCGGCCATGGGCGTCGCGGTAGGAGATGCCGTCTATGGCCCCGAAGTCGCGTCCCTCGGCGACTTCCAAGCAGGTGAAGTCGAACTCGTTGCGCGCCACGAAGTCGATGGGGGCGCCCTGCTGCAGGCTCTCGGCCGGCTGCACCGCGACCTTGGCGCCGACGAAACCGATCTTCAGCGCCGGGTTCGCGTCCTTCATCGCCTGCGCCACCTTCACGTCGGAGGCGAAGGAGGGGGTGCTGGTGTGGATGACGCACAGCTCGTGCTGCCGGGCCGCGGCCAGCACCGGCTCCATGCCGAGGTTGGCGGGCGGCGCGTCGATCAGCTTGGTGCCGGGCACAAGCGCCGCCGGCTGCGCCAGCCAAGTCGGATACCAGAACGACTTGATCTCGCGCTTCGCCTGGTATCGTGAGCCGGCGCCGCCGTCGAAGCCGCCGAACGACGGGGGCTGCAAGAACAGGGTCTTCATCATGCCAATCTATCCCTCACCGGGTCCAACTCACGCCGGATGTAACGCTTGCCCGGCACAAGGCCCGGCGCCTTTGCGCGGAGGACCTGCCCGCGCCAGGCGACCTGGTCGGTCCGGTAGCTTGCCAGCATGACCGCAATGGACATGAGATCGCGGAACGGCAAGCACCAGAGGCGGGCGCTGGGCGCCAAGCCGAGCGCGCGGTCAATCCCATGCCCCGCGGCCCCCCGGACCAGCCAGGCGAGCGCGAAGGCCAGCCACGCCCAACCAGCTCCGCCCGACAGGCCCACCGCCAATGCAGACCAGAACAGCGGATACTGCACGCACGACATCACGAAGCCGACGGCCTCAAGGCTTTGGATCGTGCGCGCCCAGCGCAGCTCGTGTTCGAACAGCTCCGGCAGGTGCGCCTCGGCCACGGTGGTCGCGGGCACGGTCCCGGCGAGCGCGATCGACAGGCCACGCGCCTTGACCAACCGGCCCAGCACCGCGTCGTCCGCCAGGTGGTTCGCGAGCGCATGCAGGCCGCCGACGCTGTCCAGCGTCTGCCGCCGCAGCGCCATGGTGGCGCCCAGGCAATCCTGCCGCCCCAGCCCACGCGCCATCAATGCGCCCGGCAAGAAGGCATGGTTGATCTGCTCGGCCCCGAGCCGCCCGGTCAGCGTCCTGCCGGACGGCAGCCCGGCGTACAGCGTGGTCGCCAGGCCGACGCCCGGCGCCATCAGGCTCGCGACCAGTTGGGTCAGGTAGCCAGGTGCTGCATGGATGTCGCTGTCGGCGATGACCAGCACGTCATGGCGGATCTGCGGCGCCATGTTGATGAGGTTCGCGACCTTGCGGTTGCTGCCGTGCGGGGTCGGGTCCACCACCACCGCCATGTCGAGCGCCGGGAACCGTTGGCGCAGGCGGGCCAGCACCTTGAGCGCCGGGTCGGCCGGGTCCTGCAAGCCGAACACGATCTGGAACTCGGGGTAGTCCTGGGCGCAGAAGCTGGCCAGCGCTTCCTCCAGCAAGGGCTCGTCGCCATGCAGCGGCTTCAGGATCGTGACCGGCGGGCACTGGTCCGGCACCATCGCGGCACGGCGGGTGAACCGCTCGACCGCAAGCCACCCGGCACTGGATTGCAGCAGGCCGGCCGCCGTCAGCCCGGTCGCGCCCATCGTCAAGACATCGAGCAAACAGAGGGTCCTATCAGGCCAGCGTGCCGCCAGAGAGATCGGCGGTCTTGCGTTGCAGGCTTTGGATCAGCGGCCCCGCGTCGCCGGACCCGAGCAGCGAGCGGAAGTCCGACCGCTGCACGGCAACCCGGCTGATGGAGCCATTGAGCAGCACGTCCACCGCGCGCCAGCCTGCGGGCGTCCGGCGCATGACGTAGTCGATCCGGGTCGCAGCCCCACTAGACGGCACGATCTGGGTGGCGACGACCTGATCGGCGCCGACACTGCGGCTGATCGGCAACACCTCCAGCTTCTCCCCGCCGAAGCTGTCGAAGTTGGCGACGTAGCTCGCGACGGTGAAGCGGCGGAACACATCAAGCAATTGCGACTGCTGCGCCTGGGGCAACGCCGCCCAGCGCGGCCCCACCGAGGCTTGCAGGATGCCCGGGATGTCGAATGCCCCCTCCACCAGCGGCGCCAGCGTGTTGTAGCGCTGGGGGAACGGGGTGGCCTTGCCGGCGCGCATGCCGGCCAGCAGGCCGCGGTTCAGGGCGGCGATCGGGGCCGCGGCGTCCGCATCGGCGGCAAGCGCCAAGCGCCCTAGGCCGGGCAGCAGCAGCCCACCCAGGAAACCATTCAACAGCGCGCGCCGGGCGAAGCTCATCGCACGGGCACCATGAGCGTCGGCTTCGCCGCGTCCTTGCCGAGCGCCCCCATGACGGTGGCCACGATGTCCTTGGCACCCAGCCCGGCCTCGATGATCTGCGCAGCCGGGGTGCTGTGGTCGATGAACCGGTCGGGCAGGGTCATGGACCGCACCCGCACGCCGCCGTCGAGCAGGCCGCGGGCTGCCAGATGCTGGAGCACCGCAGCGCCGAACCCGCCGATGGAACCTTCCTCGATGATGACCAGCACCGCGTGATGCCGGGCAAGCTGCTCCACCATGGCCGCGTCGAACGGCTTGGCGAAGCGGGCGTCGGCGACGGTGGTGGACAGGCCGCGCGCCGCAAGCTCATCGGCCGCGCGCAGGCTGTCGGCCAAGCGGGTGCCGAGGCTCAGTATCGCGACGGAGGAGCCTTCGCGCAGGATGCGGCCGCGGCCGACCGCGACCGGCGTGCCGCGCTCCGGCAGGTCGATCCCGGTGCCCTCGCCCCTGGGATAGCGCACGGCGCTGGGCCGGTCGTCGATGCCGGCGGAGGTCGCGACCATGTGCATCAGCTCAAGCTCGTCCGACGGCGCCATCAGCACGATGCCGGGCAGGCAGCCGAGATAGGCGAGGTCGAAGCTCCCGGCATGCGTCGCGCCGTCCGCGCCGACCAGCCCGGCGCGGTCGATGCCGAAGCGCACCGGCAGGCCCTGGATCGCCACGTCGTGCACGACCTGGTCGTAGGCGCGCTGCAGGAACGTGCTGTAGATCGCGCAGAACGGCCGCAGCCCTTCCGTCGCCATGCCGGCGGCGAAGGTGACGGCGTGCTGCTCGGCGATGCCCACGTCGAAGCAGCGCTCCGGGAAACGCTTGGCGAAGCGGTCGAGGCCGGTGCCGGTCGGCATGGCGGCGGTGACGGCGACGATGCGGTCGTCCGCCTCCGCCTCGGCGATCAGCGCGTCGGCGAACACCCTTGTGTATTGCGGCGGACCCGGCGGCGCCTTGCCCTGTTCCCCGGTGATCACGTTGAACTTGCTGACGGCGTGGTACTTGTCCGGGCTGGCCTCCGCCGGGGCGTAGCCGTGGCCCTTCTTGGTGATGACGTGCAGCAGGATCGGGCCGCTCTCTTCCGCTTCCCGCACGTTGCGCAGCACCGGCAGCAGGTGGTCCAGGTTGTGCCCGTCGATGGGGCCGACGTAGTAGAAGCCCAGCTCCTCGAACAAGGTGCCGCCGGTCAGGATGCCGCGGGCATACTCCTCCGCCCGACGCGCCGTGCGCTGGATGCCGCGTGGGAAGCGCGTCGCCATGCGGGATGCGAGGTCCCGCAGGTTCAGGAACGACCGGCTGCTCATCAGGCGCGACAGGTAGGCGCTCATGGCACCCACCGGCGGCGCGATGGACATGTCGTTGTCGTTGAGGATCACCAGCAAGCGAGACTTGCGGGCGCCCGCGTTGTTCATCGCCTCATACGCCATGCCGGCGCTCATCGCGCCATCGCCGATCACCGCGACGACGTGGCGGTCCCCCTGGCCGTGCAGGTCATGCGCCACGGCCATGCCGAGGCCGGCGGAGATGCTGGTGCTGCTGTGCGCCGCGCCGAAGGGGTCGTACTCGCTCTCGCTGCGACGGGTGAAGCCGGACAGACCGCCGGGCTGGCGCAGGGTGCGGATACGGTCGCGGCGGCCGGTCAGGATCTTATGGGGATAAGCCTGGTGCCCGACATCCCACAGCAGGCGGTCACGCGGCGTGTCGAACACGGCATGCAGGGCGACCGTCAACTCGACGACGCCCAGCGACGCCCCCAGGTGCCCGCCCGTGGTGCTGACCGCATCGACTGTCTCGGCCCGCAGTTCATCGGCAAGCTGGCGAAGCTGCTCGGCGGAGAAGTTGCGCAGGTCGGACGGGATGTGAACGCGGTCGAGCATCGGGGTGGCGGGACGGGGTGGGAGCGGGATGCTCGCGTTCATTTGGGTCACTCAACTCCCCCCGCGAGGCAGGCCGCGCGGCTAGGTGGTTTCTGGATCGGGCGCAATTGGTTATAACGCAAAAACTGTTAGATCAGAGCGGGGTTGGCCGCCGTCACCCGGAAGGTGCCGATTTGCCGTTTCGGTGCGGCAGTTATGCCACGTCCGCTGCCGTGGGTGTTCCAGCCATGGCGGCTGTAGCGGCAACCCAGCCCGGCTGGCAACACCCATGCGTGCACATTGTCTTGTCCATGCAACACATGGCGAGATTAGCCAATCCGGCGGTTCCTCGCCAGAAGGCCCGACTCATCTCGCCGTTATGTTGTAAATGAGCCACAGTCCTGAGCCATAACCGACACAATGCTGGTTTGCAGCGCCCGGTTCTCCCAGGTGAATGCGATATGGTCGGTGAGGCCGTATCCGGCCAGTGGAGAAAATTGCGGATGATGCGTGTGATCTTGGCCCAACCCAGAGGCTTCTGCGCCGGTGTGGAGCGGGCAATCGAGATCGTGGAGCGCGCGCTGGCCAAGTTCGGGCCGCCGATCTATGTGCGGCATGAGATCGTGCACAACAGGCATGTCGTCGAGGACCTGCGCACCCGCGGCGCCGTGTTCGTGGACGAGTTAGACGAGATCCCGCCCGGCTCGATGACGGTGTTCAGCGCGCACGGCGTCGCGAAGCGGGTGGAGGAACTGGCCGCCGAGCGCCGGCTGCCGGTGTTCGACGCGACCTGCCCGCTGGTGGCCAAGGTCCATGCGGAGGGCCGGCGCTACGCCGCGGCAGGGCGCGAGATCGTGCTGGTCGGCCATGCCGGCCATGCGGAGGTCGAGGGCACCATTGGGCAGATCCCCGGCAAGGTGCACCTGGTGCAGACGGCCGCCGACGTGGCGGCGCTTGAGGTCGGTTCGGCGGAGCGCCTGGCCTACGTCACCCAGACGACGCTCTCGGTCGATGACACGAGGGGCATCATCACCGCATTGCAGGGCCGGTTCCCGTCCATCGTGGGTCCCGACGTGCGCGACATCTGTTATGCCACGCAGAATCGGCAGCAGGCCGTGCACGACCTGGCGAAGCTGGTCGACCTGATCCTGGTCGTGGGATCGAAAAACAGCTCGAACTCCAACCGCCTGCGGGAGATCGGGCAGGAGCTGGGCAGGCCGAGCTATCTGATTGACGACGCCTCGGCGTTGGAGCGCGACTGGTTCGCAGGCGTCGAGTCCGTGGGCCTGACGGCCGGGGCCAGCGCGCCGGAGATGCTGGTGCAGGGCGTGCTGGACGGGTTGCGGCGGTTCCGCCAAGTGGACGTCTCCACCCTGGCGGGCGCCGCGGAAGACGTGAAGTTCAAGTTTCCGGCCGAGTTGAGCGAGGCCGAGGGGGTTTAATCGATGTCTGTTCCAATGAGGCAGGTTGCGCGTGTCGGCGCCTATGTGGTCAAGCAGCATATGCTGGGCCGCAAACGGTATCCGCTCGTGCTGATGCTTGAGCCGCTGTTCCGCTGCAACCTCGCATGCTCCGGCTGCGGCAAGATCGACTACCCGGCCGAGATCCTGAACCAGCGCCTGTCTGTCGCGGACGCGCTGGCGGCGGCGGACGAGTGCGGCGCGCCCGTGGTGTCCATCGCGGGCGGCGAGCCGCTGCTGCACAAGGAGATGCCGCAGATCGTGGACGGCCTGCTGGCGCGCAAGAAGTTCATCTATCTCTGCACCAACGCGCTGCTGCTTGAGAAGAAGATGGACCAGTACACGCCGCACCCGGATTTCTCCTGGGACGTGCACCTCGACGGCGACCGGGAGGTGCATGACCGCTCGGTGAGCCAGGCCGGCACCTACGACCGGGCGGTGGCCGCCATCAAGGAGGCCAAGCGCCGCGGCTTCCGCGTCAGCATCAACTGCACCCTGTTCGACGGCGCGGAGCCGGAGCGGGTGGCGAGGTTCTTCGACGACGTGATGGCGATGGGCGTGGACGGGATCATGACCTCGCCGGGCTATGCGTACGAGCGCGCGCCGGACCAGGCGCATTTCCTGTCGCGGCGGAAGACCAAGCAGTTGTTCCGCGACATCCTGACCTATGGCCGCGGCAAGAACTGGAAGTTCACCCAGTCGCCGCTGTTCATGAGCTTCCTCGCGGGCAATGAGAACTACCAGTGCTCGCCGTGGGGCAAGCCGACCCGCAACGTGTTCGGCTGGCAGCGCCCCTGCTACCTGCTCGGGGAGGGCTACGCCAAGACGTTCGCCGAGCTGATGGACAGCACGGACTGGGACAAGTACGGCACCGGCAATTACGAGAAGTGCGCCGACTGCATGGTGCACTCCGGGTATGAGAGCACGGCGGTGATGGACGCGGTGAAGTCGCCGATCAAGACGATGAAAACCGCGCTGCGCGGCCCGAAGCTGACCGGCCCGATGGCGCCGGAGATCGACCTGTCCAAGCAGCGCCCGGCCGAATACGTGTTCAGCCGGCACGTGCAGGAGAAGATGGCCGAGCTGAAGCACAGGCCGCGGGGCAAGCCCCAGGTGGCTGACGCGGCGGACTAAGCTGATCACGTCCTGACTGTAGCCGCTGCACCCTGTTTCCGTGCAGCGGCAGCCAAGACGGCCAAGGTTCAGGCGGCGACCATCAGCCGCTCCAGCCCCCGGAAGAACGGCAAGGTGCGCCATTCCGGCGCTTCGTCTGGATCGGCCAGTCTCAGGTCAGGGAACCGCTCAAACAGCTTGGTCAGCGCCACTTGCGCTTCAAGCCGGGCCAAAGGCGCGCCGATGCAAATGTGCGCGCCGCCGCCGAATGCCAAATGCGGCTCGCAGCGGCGGTCGATGACGAAGGCGTGCGGGTCTTCGAACGCTTCCGGGTCGCGGTTGGCAGCACGCAGGCACAGAGTCAGGCTCTGCGCCGGGCTGACCGCCACGCCGCCGACCTCCATCCCTGCCGGTGCGATCCGTTCGGTGATGTCAACGGGCGGCTCATAACGCAGGACCTCCTCCACGGCCGAGGCAATCAAGCCCGGGTCGGAACGCAGCTTGGCAAGCTCCTGCGGATGCAGGATCAGCAGACGGGCCGCATTGCCGATCAGGTCGGTGGTCGTGAGGTTCCCGCCGACGAGAAGCGCTCTGAGATTGATCCGCAGCTCTGCGTCGCTGACCTGCGTGCCCTCGGATTGCAGCCGCACCATGTCGGAGATCAGGTCGTCGTCCGGCGCGGCTTTCCGTGCAGCGATGGCCGCTGTGAAATAGGCCGACAGCGCCGCATCGCAGCGCTGCATCTCCACCGCCTGTCCCTCAGTCCGGTAGGGGTTCAAGGAGTGGATCACGCCCTCGGACCACGTGCGGAAATCATTCAGCATATTGTGATCGACGCCCAGGATGGACGCGATGGCGTCTATGGGGATCGGCGTGCAGAACGTGGTCATCAGGTCGAAGGGCGCCGCAGGGTCGATGCGCTCCAGCGTCTCGTCAACGATGCGCTCGATCGAGGGACGGAACCTGGCGATGCGCGCGTAGAACGCCCGGTTGAGCGGACGCCGGATGCGTTGGTGATCGGGATCGTCCAGGAACAGGATGCTGGTGGTCTCGGTGGACGAGAACCCATCGACCTGGCCCTCCACCCGGCGCCTCGCCTGGTGCGCCATTTCCCCGGCACGCGCCGGATTGCGCCACATGGCGCGGTCCGTGACGACTTTCCGGACGTCGGCGTGACGGGTCAGGATGAAGTTGCCCGAGGTCTCGTCGTGATGCACGGGGCAGCGCGTCCGCAAGTCGTCGAGGATGGCATGCGGGTCGGCACGGTAGTCCTCGTGCAGCGGCGTCAGGTCGAACATTGACGGCAGGGGCTGCGGCGCCATCCAGCGTCTCCCTCGGGCTGGCTCAAACAGTAGGTGAGTTAAAGCTACTTTTACAATCACCGTATTGCCGTGAATGGCCAAGCCCGCCGCCGGGCCTGCGCTCCATGCCGTGCCGCCGTCAGGCCGGCAGCCAATGGGCCGCCCATGCTATCCGCCGCGCGCGACCCGCGCCGCGGCGGCCACGCACAGCACCTCGAACAGCATCGACGCGCCGTGGAACGCGGTGATCCCCCCCACGTCGAACGGCGGCGACACTTCCACCAAGTCCGCCCCCACCACGTCGAGGCCCATCAGACCGCGCACGATGCGCTGCGCCTCGATGGTGCTGAGGCCGCCCGCCTCCGGCGTGCCTGTGCCGGGCGCCCAGGCCGGATCGAGGCTGTCGATGTCGAACGACAGGTAGCACGGGCCGGCGCCCACCACCCGGCGCGCCTCCTCCACCGCCCAGCGCCAGCCGCGGTCGTGCAACTCCTCCATCGGCATGACCCGCATGCCGCTCTGTTCGCTGAACTCCCACAGGCTGCCCGGCACGGTGCTGGTGCCGCGCAGGCCGATCTGGATGACCCGCTTGGGATCGAGCAGCCCGTCATCCACCGCCCGGCGGAACGGCGTGCCGTGGTGGATGCGCGACCCCATGTAGTCGTCGCCGGTGTCGCCGTGGGCGTCGATGTGCACCATGCCGACCGGGCGGCTGGCTGCGACGGCGCGCAGGATCGGCCAGGCGATCGAGTGGTCGCCGCCCACCGTGACCGGCGTGACGCCTGCGGCCACGACCTGGCGATAGAACGCCTCGATTTCGCCCAACGCGCCGGCCAGGCTGTACGGCTCCTCGATCCAGCAATCGCCGAGGTCGCGGATGCGCAGGTCGCTGAACGGCTGCGCGCCGGTCGCGGTATTGATGGGGCGCAAGAGGCTCGATTGGTTGCGCACCTCGCGCGGGCCGTGCCGGGCGCCGGGGCGGTTGGTGACGCCGCCGTCGAACGGCACGCCGATCAGGCCGATGTCGACCGCCGAGAGGTCCTGGGTGTGCGGCGTGCGGAAGAAGGTCGGGATGCCCACGTAGCGCGGCTGCGCCTGCGGGTTCGACATGATGGGATAGTTGCGGGCGGGTTTCAAAGCGTCCATGCGCTGGGCTATAGCCGACCGATGGCCCGCACGCGAGCGACGAGTGCATGACGGGCGCGGGCCGCGTCGCCGCCGAGCCGGACCAGCCCCGCAAACTCCCAAGGCCGCGACGCCGCCGCCCAGGCCACGCGCAGTCCGCCGATTCGCCCGGCGCCGTCCAATGCCACCAGCGCGGCCCGCGGCAGGTCGCGCCCGGCGCCGTCGCATACCGCACGCAGCACGGCGAAAGGCAGGCCACGCTGCCGCGCGGTGCGTGCCACCGCGGCGCTTTCCAGGTCAACTGCAACGGCGCCGGTGCGGGCAAACAGCGCGGCCTTGGCGGCGGCGGACGCGACGGCCACGCCGGCCCCGGACAACGCCCCCGGGGGGGCGCCGCCCCGCCGTGGCCGCCACGCGGGGGGCGCCTCCCCTTTCGGCG
>CAXUJE010000080.1:0-17425 GCA_964251035.1 uncultured Acetobacteraceae bacterium | reverse complement strand
AGGCTGTCCTGCCGAAAGGTTCACAGGTTGAGACTGATCCGTATCGCGGCAAAACGCCTGCTCGGCGCCATTCCCAGCCTCATCGGCGTCGTGGTCGTCACCTTCCTGCTGTCGCACGCCTTGCCGGGCGACCCCGCCGTCCTGTTCGCCGGGCCGGCGGCCAATGCGGAGTCGGTGGCGCAGGTGCGCGCGCATCTTGGGCTGGACCGCAGCCTGCCGGCGCAGTTCCTCGCCTATTCCAACGACCTGCTCCATGGAAACCTCGGCCAGTCGCTGACCACGGGCCAGCCCGTGCTGACCGACCTGGTGCAGCGCCTGCCTGCCTCGCTTGAGCTGACCGCGGCGGCGATCCTGTTGGCCGTGGCCGTGGCGGTCCCGCTCGGCATGCTGGCGGCAACGCGCGAAGGCTCGGCCATCGATCATCTCTGCCGCAGCACCGTGACCCTCGCGGCGGCGTTCCCGACGTTCTTCGTCGCCCTGCTGCTGGTCTATGTCTTCTACTACCTGCTGCGCATCGCGCCCGAACCGCTCGGTCGGCTGAACGACGTGTATTTCGAGGCGCCGCCCGGGATCACCGGGTTCTACCTGGTCGATGCGGCGCTTGCGGGCGAATGGGCGACCTTCCGCGGCGCGCTGGCGCAGATCGCCTTGCCCGCGGTCTCGCTCGGCTTGTTCGCCCTCGCCCCCATCGCCCGGATCACGCGGGCCTCCATGCTGGCGGCGCTGGGCAGCGACTTCATCCGCACTGCGCGCGCCTGCGGCCTGCCGCGGCGCAAGGTGCTGATCACCTACGCGATGCGCAACGCCACCCTGCCGGTCATCAACGTGCTCGGCATGGTGTTCTCCTTCGTGCTCGGCGCCAACGTCTTGATCGAGGACGTGTACGGCTGGCCCGGCGTCGGCGCCTACGCCGTGAAGGCGGTGATCCAGTCCGACTACAGCGCCGTGCAGGGCTTCATCCTGATGATGGCGGCCTTGTACATCCTGTTGAACCTCGTCGTTGACCTGCTCGGCATCGCCGCCGACCCACGCGTGCGGGTCGAGGGCTAGCCATGGCCGCCGCCGTCGCGCTGCTGCGCGCCACGCGCTACACGGTCGCGGAGAACCGGCTGACCCTCGTGGCCTGCGGCCTGTTCGGCCTGTTGCTGCTTTGCGCGCTGCTCGGCCCCGTCCTTGCGCCCTACGACCCGCTGGCCACGGACACGACGGCCCGGCTGCATGCGCCGGACGCCGCGCACCTGTTCGGCACGGACGCGCTTGGCCGCGACATCCTGAGCCGGGTGGTGGCGGCGGCGCGGCTGGACCTGGGAATGGCGGTCTCGGCGGTCGCCGTCTCGTTCCTGGTCGGCACCGCGCTGGGTGCCGTGGCCGGCTATGGGGGCGGCGTGGTTGACGCCCTGTTCGGCCGGCTGATGGACACCATCATGGCGTTCCCGCTGTTCGTGCTGGCGATGGGCATCGTCGCAGCACTCGGCAACAGCGTGCTCAACATCATCCTGGCGACCGCGGTGATCAACCTGCCGTTCTACGGCCGCTTCGCCCGCGCGGAGGTGAACGTGCGGCGCGACCTGGCCTATGTCGAGGCGGCGCGGATGGGCGGCAACGGCGCGGCGCGCATCCTGTTCGGGCACATCGTGCGCAACATCCTGCCGACGATGGCGGTGCAGGCGTCGCTGAACATGGGCTGGGCGATCCTGAACGCCGCCGGGCTGTCGTTCATCGGGCTTGGCGTGCGCCCGCCGACCCCGGAATGGGGCATCATGGTGTCGGAAGGGGCCAGCTACATCATCTCCGGCGAGTGGTGGACCTTCGTGTTCCCCGGGGCCGCGCTGATGCTCGCGGTGTTCTGCTTCAACCTGCTGGGCGACGGCCTGCGCGACGTGCTTGACCCCCGCAGGCGCACATGACCGCGCTTGTTGCCAAGCCTGCCCTCGTGGACCACGCCCTGCCGGGCGCCGGGTCGCCGCCGCTGCTGGCGGTCGAGGACCTGACGCTTGAGTTCCGCACCCGGCAGGGCGCGGTGCATGCGCTCCATGGCGTGTCGTTCGACGTGTTCCGCGGCGAGATCGTGGGCGTGGTGGGGGAGAGCGGGTCGGGCAAGTCGGTGCTCGCCTACGCCGTCATGGGCCTGACCGACGCCGCCGGGCGCGTCCGGTCTGGGCGCATCGCCTTTGCCGGGCGCGACATGCTGGGCGAGACCCCGGCGCAGCTCTCGGACACGCTCGGCCGGGAGATCTCGATGATCTTCCAAAGCCCGCGCACGGCGCTGAACCCGATCCGCCGCGTGGGCCTGCAGATCGCCGACGTGCTGCTCCGCCACGGCAACATGACCCGGCGCGATGCGCGCGCGCGGGCGGTCGCGGCGCTGGCGCGGGTGCGGGTGCCCGACCCGGAGCGCCGCTTCGACGCCTATCCGTTCGAGCTGTCGGGCGGGCTGTGCCAGCGGGTGATGATCGCGATGGCGATGGCCTGCGATCCCTTTCTGCTGATCGCCGACGAGCCGACCACCGGCCTCGACGTCACCACCCAGGCCGTCGTCATGGACCTGATCCGCGACCAGGTGCGCGCGGCCGGCACGTCGGTGCTGCTGATCACCCACGACCTGGCGCTGGCGGGGGAGTACTGCGACCGCATCGTCGTCATGCACGCCGGGCACGTGGTGGAGGTGGCGCCCGTGGAGCGCCTGCTGCAACGGCCCGCCCATCCCTACTCCGCGCTGCTGGTGGGCGCGACGCCGGGCGCCAGCACCCGCGTCGAGGACCTCACGGTGATCCCCGGCGGCCTGCCGGACCTGCGCCGGGCGCTGCCGCCCTGCCGCTTCCTGCACCGCTGCGCCCGCAGCGACGCCCGCTGCGCCAACGAGAAGCTGCCAACCCGCGATCTGGGCGACGGCCACCTCGTGCGCTGTTGGAACCCGTTGTGAGCGCGCTGCTGGAAGCGGTGGGGCTGGCGAAGCGTTACCCGACGCAGCACGGCCTGCTGCACGCGGTGGACGGCGTGGACCTCCGCATCGGGCGCGGCGAGAGCGTCGGGCTGGTCGGCGAGAGCGGCTGCGGCAAGTCGACGCTGGTGCGCCTGCTGGCCCGGCTGATCGCGCCGACCGAGGGCGCCATCGTGTTCGACGGCCAGGACATCGCCCCGGTCCCGCTCGGCCGCTTCGTGCGCAGCCCGCAGCGGGCGCAAATCCAGAGCGTGTTCCAGGACCCGACCGAGAGCCTGAACCCGGCGCTCGCCGTATTCGGCGTGGTCGCCGATCCGATCCGCCGCCTCGGCGCCCCGGGCAGCCGCGCCACGCTGGCCCAGCAGGTGCACGCGGCGCTGGCGCTGGTCGGCCTGCCGGAGGAGATGGCCGGGCGCTTCCCGCACCAGCTTTCCGGCGGCCAGCGGGCGCGCGTCGGCATCGCGCGCGCCATCGCGCTGCGCCCGGCGCTGCTGATCCTGGACGAGCCGACCTCGGCGCTCGACGTCTCCGTGCAGGCGGTCGTGCTGCGCCTGCTGGCGGACCTGCGGCGGCGGCTCGGCATGAGCACCCTGTTCGTGTCGCACGACCTCAACGTGGTCCGGCTGATGTGCGACCGCATCGCGGTGATGTACCTCGGCCGCATCGTCGAGCAGGCGCCCGCGGCCGAGCTGTTCGGAGCGCCCCGCCATCCCTACACGGCGGCGCTGCTCGCCTCCATCCCCGACCCGGCGCGCCGCGGCCAGCGCCCCTGGCGGCTGGACGGCTCGGCGCGCCGCCCCATAGACCCGGCGCCCGATGTCTGCCGGTTACACGGCCGCTGCCCGCGCCAACAGCCCGTCTGCACGCAGCAGTCACCGCAGCTTCGCGAGGTCGGGCCGGATCACCTCGCCGCCTGCCATTTCGCCGAAGCCCCGACACGGGCCGACCTTGTGCAAGGAGAGAGCATCCCATGAGCACCGCCCACTCGGAGATCAGCAGGCTCGACGCCGTCACGCTGGCGCGGCGCATCCGTGCCCGCGAGCTGTCCGCCGTCGAGGTGACGGAGGCCGCGCTCGCCCGGATGGAGGCGACGGAGCCGCACCTGCACGCTTTTTGCACTCCCGCTCCCGAGCTGGCGCGGGAAACGGCGCGCGCCGTCGAGCGGCGGATCATGGCGGGCGAAGACGTGGGGCCGCTGGCCGGCGTGCCGGTCGGCATCAAGGACCTGGTCGCCACGGAGGGCCTGCGCACCGCGATGGGCTCGCCGCTGTACCGCGACTTCGTGCCGGAGGAGGACGACATCGTGGTCGAACGGCTGCGCGCGGCCGGGGCGGTGATCGTCGGCAAGACCAACGTGCCGGAGTTCGGCTACAGCGGTGTCGGCCACAGCCCCATCGCGCCCACCACGCGCAACCCCTGGAACCTGGCCATGACGCCGGGCGGCAGCAGCGCCGGGTCGGGCGCCTCCGTCGCGGCGGGCGTCACCCCGTTCGCCATCGGCAGCGACGGCGGCGGCTCGGTGCGCATCCCGTCCGCGCATTGCGGGCTGGTGGGCATGAAGGCGTCGATGGGCAGGGTGCCGCTGTATCCCGGCTGCCGCGACGAGCGCTACCCCGGCGTGTCGAGCTGGGAAAGCCTGGAGCACATCGGGCCGATGAGCCGCACCGTGGCGGACGCCGCCCTGATGCTCGGCGTCATCGCCGGCCCCGACCCGCGCGACCGGCTCTCGATCCCGGCGGCGGATTTCGGCTGGCTGGACGCGGCGCAGCCCGTGAGCCTGCGGGGCAAGCGGGTCGCGTACAGCGCCGACTGGGGCTACGCCGCGGTCGATCCGGAAGTGCGCCGGGTGGTGGGCGAGGCGGTGCGCGTGTTCGAGGCCGATCTGGGCTGCACCGTCGAGGCCGCCGATCCCGGCTGGGCCGACCCCTACGAAACGTTCTGGGCCTTGGTCGCGATGGAGACCGACCTGCGCGGCCTGCGCGACATGGCGCGCCCCCACCGGCACGAGATGTCGCCGCATCTGGTCGCCTTCCTGGACCGCAACTGGACCGCTGAGGAGTTCACCGACGCGATCACCGCGCGCAAGGCGCTGTGCAACCGCATGTGGCGCTTCATGGGGGGCTACGACCTGCTGCTGACGCCGACGCTCGCCGTGCCGCCGTTCCCGGTGCACACGCAGGGGCCGGAGATCATCGACGGGCGCATGGTGGCGCCCACGCAGTGGCTCTGCTTCACCTTCCCCATGAACATGACCGGGCAGCCGGCGGCCACGGTGCCGGCGGGCTTCACGGCAGACGGCCTACCGGTGGGCCTGCAGATCGTCGGCCGGCACCTGGACGACCGCAGCGTGCTGCAGGCCTGCGCCGCGTTCGAGGCGGCCCGGCCGTGGCGGGACCAATGGCCGGCGCTGCTCGGGGACCTCGCCCTATGACGCCCCCCATCAGCCGCCGCAGCCTCCTGGGCGGGTCCATGCTCGTCCCGCTCGCCCTGGCGCAGCCGCGCGAGGGCTTCGCCGCGACGCCGGCCGACGTGCTGGTGGTGGTGGGCGAGCAAGGGCCGAACTCGCTCGACACCCACGTGCCGACCGCGAACGACTACAGCCGCCTGGTCGCGTGGAACGTGTACGACCGGCTGGTGACGCACGGCACCAAGCCGATGGAGAACGGCGCCATCGGCTACGACGTGGCCGTGATGAAGCCCGAGCTGGCGGAACGCTGGGACATCAGCGACGACGGCCGGACGGTCGTGTTCCACCTGCGGCAGGACGCCACCTTCCACGACGGCAGCAAGGTGACGGCGGACGACGTGAAGTGGTCGTTCGACCGCGCGGTCTCGGTGGGCGGCTTCGCGACCGTGCAGATGGCGGCGGGTTCGCTCACCAAGCCCGAGCAGTTCTCCGTCGTCGATCCGCACACGTTCAAGATCACCTTCGACCAGCCGAACAAGCTGACGATGCCGGACCTGGTGGTGCCGATCCCCATCGTGATCAACGCCAAGCTGGCGCAGTCGCACGCGACGGCGGCCGACCCTTGGGCGCTGGATTGGGTGCAGCACAACGACGCCGGCGGCGGCGCGTTCACCGTCGCGAGCTGGAAGCCCGGCACGGAGATCGTGTTCACCCGTTTCGACGCCTGGGCGTCGGGTCCGCCGCCGAAGCTTAAGCGCGTGATCTACCGGCAGATCCCCTCGCCTGGGACCCGGCGGGCGCTGCTGGAGCGGGGCGACGTGGACATCTCGGTCGGCTTGCCGCCCAAGGACTACGCGGAGCTGGCCGCCGCCGGGTCGCTGCAGGTGATCGGCACGCCGGTGCAGAACGACCTGCTGTTCATCGACATGAACGTGCAGGTCAAGCCGTTCGACAGCCCGAAGGTGCGCCAGGCCATCGCCTGGGCGGTGCCGTACCGCCCGATCATGAACGGCGCGCTTTACAACCGTGACGTGCCGATGTTCGGCGGCGAGGCGGGCAAGCCGTATCCGGCCGCCTGGCCGGTGCAGTCGCATTACGACACGGACCTCGACCGCGCGAAGCAGCTCCTGGCGGAAGCCGGCTATCCCGATGGCTTCAAGACGACTTTGTCATACGACCTGGGCCAGGCGACGACGCGGGAGCCGATTGCGCTGCTGCTCCAGGAGTCGTTGGGCAAGATCGGCATCGAGACGTCGGTCGAGAAGGTGCCGGGCGCCAACTGGTTCGCGCAGATGGCGGCCAAGACCATGCCGCTGGTGATCACCGAGTTCTACGGCTGGCTGGTGCCGCCGGAGTATTTCTATTTCTGGAACTTCGACGGCAGGAACAACGCGGTGTTCAACACCGCGAACTACGTCAATCCGAAGTTGGACGACGCCATCGACGCCGCCCGTTTCGAGGGCGACAGCGCCAAGTACGAGGCCGACTTGGTGCACATGAACGACCTCGTCATGGCGGACCTGCCCCGCATCCCCTTGGCGCGGCTGTTGTTCGACGTTGCCATGCAGAAGAACGTCAAGGGCTACGTATACTGGTTCCATACCCACCTTGACTACCGCACTATGTTCAAGGCTTGACGGCCCCCGCCTGCATGGCCGCGTCACGCCCTTCCACAAGCTCCACGTAGCGCGCGGCCGAGCGCGCGACGACCGCGGGACCGTCATGCGCCACCTCCTGGCCGGGGAACGCGCCGTAGATGCGGGCGTAGGACCAGGGCGCCAGGCGCTCCGCGACGCGCCGGACCTCGCTGGCGGGCAGCGGCATCATGTTCGGGTAGCTCCACATGAACGACACGCGCCGGGCGCCCGGCGTCACCTGCACGATGTCGCCCGCGAGCAGCGCGCCCGCGCCGTCCGCGGCGCCCGCCCAGTGCAGCACCGTGCCGCCGGGGAAGTGCCCGCCGGCGCGGACCAGCGTGACCGCGGGAGCAATCTGCAGCGTCTCGCCGTCCCAGAAGCGGATGGACGGGTCCGGCCGCATGACCCAGTCGCGGTCGGCCGCGTGCAGGTGGATCGGGGCGTTGAACGCGGCCGACCAGTCCTGCATCGTGGTGTAGTAGTGCGGATGGGAGATCGCGATGGCGGACAGCCCGCCGAGGCCGCGCACCAGCTCCTCCGTCGCCGGGTCGAGCAGGGCGATGCAGTCCCACAGGATGTTTCCCTCCGGCGTGAGCAGGAGGAAGGCCCGCTGGTTGATGGCGAAGGCCGGCACGGCCTGGATGCTCAGCAGGCCCGGCTCATGCCGGCGCCAGGCGTTGCGGTGCGCGTCCGCCAGCGCGTTGCGCGGGGTCCAGGACTGGCCGGCGCCCGGCACGAACTGGCGCTCGTCCTCGCAGATGGGGCAGCGCTCCGGTGGCCGTGGCGCGTCCGGGTAGGAGGTGCCGCAGGCGGTGCACAGAAAGACGGTCATCGGGTTGCTCCGCTCTGTCCTGTTCCCTGAGCATGGTGGATGGGCCGCCGCGGGTCGCCAGGCCACGACCGAAGCGCCGGTCCGATCACCCGTGGTTGCCGCCAGGACCGTCCCACGCCCGGTGCCGCGCGCCGGGGTGGCCGGGTGGGAGCAGCGGCCCCCCGCCGAACAGCTTCTCCCGGTAGGTGCCCGGCGCATAGGCCGTCTTGTAGAGGCCGCGCTCCTGCAGCACCGGCACGACGAGGTCGATGAACGATTGCAGGCACTCCGGCATCACCGTCCGCGACAGGTTGAAGCCGTCCACGTCCGCCTCGGTCCTCCAGGCCTGCAGCGCGTCGGCCACCTGCGCGGGGTCGCCCACGATCGGCGGCTGCCGGCTGCCCAGCACCGACTGCTCCAGCAGGGTGCGCTTGGTCCAGGAGGGGCCCGCGACGCGCGCCATCGCCGCCGCGTTCGATTGGATGGCGTCGGTCGGACCCGCCGTGACCGGCTCGTCCATGCCGTAGCGCGAAAAGTCGATGCCGAGCGAGGACGATGCGTGCGCGAGCGCCGCCTCGGCGCTGGCATGCGCGGCGTAGTCGGCCAGCAGGTCGCGCGCCTCGCGCTCGGTGCGGCCGACGACGACCGTTGCCCCCACGAGGACCCGGATCGGCCGCGGCGCCGCCCGCGCCCGCAGGTCGGCAACCAGCCCCGCGACGACGGACGGGGCCGTGCCGTTGACGAACACGCATTCGGCATGGCGGCCCGCGAACGCGCGCCCACGGTCACTCGCGCCCGCCTGGTAAAGCACGGGGGTGCGCTGTGGCGACGGCTCGCACAGGTGCAGGGCGCTCATCCGGTACTGCGGCCCGTCATGCGCGACGCGGCGCACCTTCGCCGGGTCGGTGAAGACGCCGCGCTCCCGGTCGCGCAAGACGGCGCCCGCAGCCCAGCTTCCTTCCCAGAGCGCGTACACGGCCTCCATGTACTCGTCAGCGAGGCCGTAGCGGTCGTCATGCCGCATCTGCCCGGCATAGCCGAGCGCACGGGCGGCGCTGTCCAGGTAGCCCGTCACCACGTTCCAGCCGATGCGCCCGCCCGTGAGGTGGTCCAGCGTGCTCATCCGGCGCGCGAACAGGTAGGGCGGCTCGTAGGCCAGGTTGCAGGTCACGCCGAACCCGAGGTGCGTCGTCACCGCGGCCATCGCCGGGACCAGCATCAGGGGATCGAGCAAGGGCACCTGCACCGCCCCGCGCAACGCCGCGTCCGGGCTGCCGCCGTACACGTCATAGACGCCCAGCACGTCGGCCAGGAACAGGCCGTCGAACAGGCCGCGCTCCAGCAGGCGGGCGAGGCCGGTCCAGTGGTCCAGCCGCGCGTAGTTGGCGCCCGCGTCCCGCGGATGGGTCCACAAGCCCTGCTGGATGTGGCCCGGCGCTGCCATGTCGAAGGCGTTCAGGAGCATGGGGCGGGTAGCGCCGCCGGGGCCGCCACCCGTCACAGGGTGCGGCCTTGCTCCAGCGTATCGTCTTGGCCGGTCATGCCCATCGCCTCCGTCATGGGCGCCCACTCTGCGCCGGGCTGTGCCCGGTGTCGAACCGGTTTGCGTGGCACCTCCATTGCATGCAGTGTTTCCCGATATTGCCAGAACGCCCAGGACCGGCCGCGGCAACACAGCCAGGGAACCGTCGATGGACCGCTTGCTGCAGACCTATTTGCTGTCGCGCCGCAGCACGTTGCAGGGCATGGCGGCGCTGCCGGCCGGCCTGGCGCTGGTGCGCCCGGCGCTCGCCGCGCCGTCCAAGCCGCTCAGCTTCATCGGCTGGCAGTACCAGCCGCAGATCGCCGAGAACAACGTCGACACGTTCAAGCAGCTCTATGACGAGAACGTCACCTACGAGCTGGTGCCCGGCGACTACCACCCGGTGGTGGAAACCAAGCTGCTGGGCGGCCAGGCCATCGACATGATGTACTCGGAAGAGGACCACGTCGCCCGCTGGCACGCCGCCGGCTGGGTGCGGGACCTGGAGGGCTTGCCGGACGTGGACGCGATCAAGGCGGGCATGTTCCCGGTCAGCGTGCGGTCAATGTCGCTGCCGGACGGCAAGCTCATGGGCCTGCCGTACTACGCCGGCCACAACGCCTTCATCTACAACGAGGAGCACCTGAGCCGGGCGGCCGTCCCGGTGCCGGATGGCTGGGACAGCCTGCTGGACGGCTGCCGGAAGCTGAAGAAGGACGGCGTGTCCGACGCGCCGTACAACAGCGCCTGGGGCCAGAAGTGGTCGGAGCTGTCATGGAGCCTGTTCGCGCTCTGGTATGCGGAAGGCGCGCCGGTGTTCGACAAGAACGCCGACCTGGTGGTGGACGCCGCGTTCCGCCGGGTGCTGGAGGGGCACCGCGCGCTGTACAAGGAGCAGCTCGTCACCGCCGACATCATGACCCTGCCGGCGGAGGGCGTGCCGAGCTACTGCACCGGCCGCCACACCTTCATGGTGCTGCACGACTACGACCAGAAGGTCGCCAACGACCCGAAGGCGTCGAAGATCGCCGGCAAGGTGCGCAACGCGCTGATGCCCGGCAAGACGCATTCCACCTTCGCCTGGACCGCCCAGTACCTCATGGGCGCGCAGCCGACCGACGTGGACCGCACCTGGAACCTGCTGCGCTTCTTCGGCGGCAAGGCCAAGGACGGGCAGTACCACGTCATCAAGCGCTGGGCGCTCGAGTTCGGGCTTGGCTCCGCCTACAAGGAGGTGATGAGCGACCCGGACGTGATGGCGAGCTTCTCCCAATGGCGCGACCTGGGCATCAGCGGCAAGCAGGTCGAGATCGCGACCTCGCGCGACATCGCCAAGACGACGTGGTTCCCGGAATGGGACCTGTTCATGATGCAGCGCACCCAGGACTACATCCGCGGCAACGGCTCGCTCGACCAGTTGTGCGACGGGCTGGCGGGCAAGGTGGCGGAACTGAAGAAGCAGTATCAGTAGTCGGATGCCGAGCGCCGCGCACGCCCCCGCGCTCCCTGCGCCCGTCCGCGGGCGGAGGACGGAGCGGGTGCCAGGCTTCGGCTACGCCGCCGTCGCCCCCACGCTCTTGGCCGTGCTGCTCGTGGTCGGCGTGCCGCTGGGCTACAGCCTGTTCCTCAGCCTCAACCGCATCAACCCGATCACCCATCGCTGGCTGTTCGTGGGCTTCGGCAACTACGCGGCCCTGCCGGGCAACGCGGAGCTTTGGGCCGCGCTCGGGCGCACCGCCTACTTCGCGGCGCTGTCGATGGTCGGCACCACGGTGCTGGGCGCGGTGTTCGCGCTGCTGCTGAACGCGCGCTTCTTCGGGCGCGGCTTCCTGCGCAGCGTCGTGCTGGTGCCGTGGGCGATGGCGTCGGTCTCGGTGGGGGTGCTGTGGTCGTTCCTGCTCGCGGGCGACTTCGGCGGCGTGAACGGGGCGCTGAACGACCTCGGCATGCCCTCGCTCGCGACGCCCTGGCTGGGCGATGGGTTCCGGGCGCTCAACCTCGTGGCCCTGGTACATGTGTGGAACCAGGCGCCACTGAGCGCCCTGATGCTGCTGGCCGGGCTGCAGTCCATGCCGGCGTCCTTGCACAAGGCGGCGATGCTGGACGGCGCCGGGCCGGTGCGCCGGTTCTTCAGCATCACCCTGCCTTGGCTCAAGCCGAACCTGCTGTTCATCTCCATCATCGCCACCATCAACGCGCTGATGGCGTTCGACGTGCTGTGGATCATGACGCGCGGCGGACCCGGCAGCGCCACCACGGTGCTGTCCTGGCTCGGCTACCTCACGGCGTTCCAGTTCTTCAAGTTCGGGGAGGGTGCGGCGATCCTCTACGTCCTGACCCTGCTGAGCTTCGTGCTGGCGATCCTGTACTTCGCCGTGCTTGGCGCGCGGCGCGCGGCGCCGGTGGGGACGGGCGGGCTGGCGATGCTGCCGGGCGGGCGGGGGCGGCACGGCATGGCGGCCCTGCCGCCGTTCCGCCCGCGCGCCCGGCTGCTGCCGCGCCCTGTGGCGCGCGTGCTGGCCCGGGGCGGCTTCTGGACCGTGGCGCTGCTGGTGTTCCTGTGGTCGGCCTTGCCGGTCGCGGCGCTGCTGCTGATGAGCCTGACCCCCGCCTCCGACCTGATCCGCACGCCGGCCAGCATGGTGCCGAGCGCCATCACGCTGGACAACTTCGTCTCCGTTTTGCTGCCCGGGCACGTCGCGAATCAATCCACCAGCGTTCAGGCGGAGCGCGTGCCGCTGTCGCTCCTCAACAGCTTCGCCGTCGGCGCCGCGGTCTCCGCGGTCAGCGTCGTGCTGGGCACCCTGGCCGGCTACGCCTTTGCCCGGTACGACAAGGCGCCCGCGTTCAAGCTCTCGCTCTGGGCCTTGCTGCTGACCCGCATGACGCCGGGGCTGACCTTGGTGCTGCCGTTCTTCATCGGCTTCCGCGCCGCCGGGCTGATCGACACGCGCACGGCGCTGACCGTGTCCTACTGCTCCTTCCTGCTGCCGCTCAGCACCTGGATGATGCGCTCCTACTTCGAGGGCGTGCCGCGCAGCCTGGACCGCGCAGCCCTGATCGACGGCTGCTCGCGGCTCAAGGCGCTGTGGAAGATCCTGCTCCCCGTGGTGCGGCCCGGCATCGTCGCCACGGCCATCTTCTGCTTCCTGGCCAGTTGGAACGAGTTCCTGTTCGCGCTGATCTTGACCTCGACGCCGCGGGCGCAGACCATCCCGGTGATCCTGGCGGGGTTCCTGAGCCAGGCGCAGTTCTACACCTACGGCCCGCTGTTCGCGGCCACCGTGCTGTCCATCGCGCCGCCCGTGGCCGTCGCCTTCCTGTTCCAGCGCTACTTGGTGCAGGGCGCGCTGTCCGGCTCGGTCAAGGGCTGAAAGGGGCCGCCGCATGGCATCCATCTCGATCCACGACGTGTCCAAGAGCTACGGGGCGTTGCCGGTGCTGCGCGGCCTGGACCTCGACATCCGGGACGGCGAGTTCGTCTCCTTCCTCGGCCCGTCCGGCTGCGGCAAGAGCACGCTGCTGTTCTGCATCGCCGGACTGGAGGAGATCAGCGGCGGCGCGATCCGCCTGGATGGGCAGGACATGGGGCGCATCCCGCCGCGCGACCGCAACATCGCCCTCGTGTTCCAGGACTACGCGCTGTATCCGCACATGCGCGTGCGGGAGAACATCGCCTTTCCCTTGCAGCAGCAGCGGCTGCCGGCGCAGACCATTCAGAAGCAGGTGGCCTGGGCGGCGGAGTTGCTCGGGCTGGAGGCGCTGCTCGACCGCTCGCCTGCCGAGCTGTCGGGCGGGCAGCGGCAGCGGGTGGCGGTGGGCCGCGCCATCGTGCGCAACCCGGCGGCGCTCCTGATGGACGAGCCGCTGTCCAACCTCGACGCCAGCCTCCGCGTGCGGATGCGGACGGAGATCAAGCGGCTGCAGCGCGAGCTGGGCATGACCGTCGTGTTCGTCACCCATGACCAGGAGGAGGCGATGGTGCTGTCCGACCGCATCGCCGTGATGGACGCGGGCGTGCTGCAGCAGTTCGCCGAGCCGATGACGGTGTACCGCGAACCCGCCAACCAGTTCGTCGCGAGCTTCATCGGCAGCCCGCAGATGAACTTCCTGCCCGGCCCGATGGCAGGGGGCGGCATGGGGCCGGGCAGCCTGCTCGGCGTGCGCCCGCACGACCTGTCGCCCACCCGCCGCCCCGGCCCGGACGACCTGGTGATCGAGGGCACGCTCACGCTGATCGAACCCGCCGGTCCCGTGACGTTCCTCGATGTGGCGCTGGGTGACGGCAGCCTGCTGAAGGCGACCTGTCCCGACCCCCGCACCCACTGCCCCGGCGAGCCGCTCACGCTGGCCGTGCCGCGCGGCAGCGTGTCGGTGTTCGACGCGGCGAGCGGGGTGCGGACCGGCGCGCTGGCGCCGCCGGGCGAGGAGCGGGTCCGGGAGCTTGGCGAGGTGGCGCGTCGCGCTTAGCGTTTGGCGTGGCCCCGAGGCGATTGGAGGACGGATTGACCCCTGCCGACGACACGTTGCTGCAAGGACTGATCGACACCCTGCTGCCCGGCGGCCACGGCTTCCCGGCGGCGAGCGCCACCGGGATGGCCGGGCTGCTCGCCGCGCGCCTGCACGCCGCCGACCCTGCCCTGCTCGGCCGCATCGCCGAGGGCCTTGGCGCGCTGCCGGACGGTCCGGACGGTTGGCATGACGCGGTGGCGCGGCTGGAGGCCAGCGAGCCGAAGCTGTTCGACGAGGTTCGCAAATACGCTTATCTCACCTATTACGAGCAACCCGGCGTCACCGCGGCGATCCGCGCCCTCGGCCTGCGCTACAACGACGCGCCGCTGCCGGAGGGCTACCCGGCCGAGCCGTTCGACGCTGGCTTGGACGCGCCGCGCCACGCGCGGGGACGCTGGGTCGCGACCGAGCAGGTGCAGCGCGTCGATGTGAGCCGGCTTGGCCTGGAGGCGGTCCCATGAGAAAGCCTGACCCTGTGGACGTTCTGGTGATCGGCGCCGGGGCGAGCGGCGCGGTCAGCAGCCTGGTGCTGGCGCAGGCGGGGCTGCGGGTCGTCTGCCTCGACCAGGGCGGGTGGACCGAGCCGGCGCAGCACCCGCACTACAGCGACGACTTCCAGTACCAGCGCCAGAACCGCTGGAGTCCGGAGCCGAGCCTCCGCCGCGGGCCGGACGACTACCCGGTCGAGGGCGGCCAATCCCACGCGCTGATGTGGAACGGGGTCGGCGGCTCCACCAACGTGTTCGCGGCGCTGTGGCCGCGCTTCCGCCCGTCCGACTTCCGCAAGGGCCGGGAGCACGGCCTCGCCCCGGACTGGCCGATCACCTATGAGGAGCTGGCGCCGTTCTATGACGAGGCCGACCGGCTGGTGGGCGTCAGCGGGCTGACCGGCGACGCCGGGATGCCGCCGCGGGCGCCGTACCCGCTCGGGCCGCTGCCGATGCGCGCGAGCGGCCGGGCCATCGCGCAGGGGTTCGAGCGGCTCGATTGGCATTGGTGGCCGATGCCGGCCGGGATCATCTCCGAAAGCTACGACGGGCGCGCCGCCTGCAACGGCTGCGGCAACTGCGCCTCCGGCTGCCCGCGCGGCTCGATGGCGAAGATGTCCATCACGCTGTGGCCCAAGGCGCTGGCGGCCGGGGCGGAGCTGCGGCCCGGCGCGCGGGTGGAGCGGATCGAGACCGGGCCGGACGGACGCGCCACCGGCGCCGTCTACATCGACCGCGCGACGGGCGCGCGGGTGCAGCAGGACGCCGACGTGGTGGTCCTCGCCGCCAACGGCGTCGGCAGCCCGCGCCTGCTGCTGCTGTCCGAAAGCGCCCGGCATCCGCGCGGCCTCGCCAACGCCAACGACGTGGTCGGGCGCTACCTGCTGCACCACACGCTGGTGGCGGCGGAGATCTGGGTGGACCAGCCCATCGACTCGCACATCGGCAACTCGGGCGCGATCATCAGCAGCGAGTTCGCCGAGACCGACGTGTCCCGCGGCTTCGTAGGCGGCTTCAACTTCAACGTCGCGCGCACGGGTCCCGCCGGTACGGCCGCCATCGGCGCGTTCGGCCAGCACCCGGCGCCGTGGGGCGCCGCGCACCATGCCTGGTTCGCGCGCCACTTCGGGCACAGTTTCGGCGCCTATGCCATCGGCGACGATTTGCCGCAGGCATCCAACCGCATCACGCTGTCGGAAACGCAGGTGGACAGCGACGGGCTGCCGGCGGCCAAGCTGCACTACGTGCCGCACGAGAACGACGCGCGCATGATGCGCTACGGCATCGAGCGGCTGCGCGACCTGGCGCGGAGCGTCGATGCCTTCGACGTTGCGGTCAACGACTACATAGAGGATGGCGTGTACCGCACCCCGGCCTGGCACATGCTGGGCACCTGCCGCATGGGCAGCGACCCCGGCAGTTCCGTCGTGAACCAGTGGCACCAAAGCTGGGAGGTGCCGAACCTCTACATCGTCGATGGCAGCAGCTTCGCGACCGGCGGCGTCGTCAACCCGACCAGCACCGTGACCGCATTGGCGCTGCGCTGCGCACGGCACCTCGCGTCCGGCCGCGATGCGCGGCGGGCGGCGGGTGCTGCTGCGTCGGGGTGAATGCGGCGCTGAAGCCGTACGGCGGCGCCATCATGGCGACTCTGCGCCAACAATCCCGCGACAGGCTCCGGGACGCCCCGTGGATGCCAAGCCGCCCGGCAGGAGACCATTCAATGCCCACCGTTTACGCATTGTGCATCCGGAATCCAATATTTGGATAAAAGGCTGCAGGCGCAAGGCGTTTCTATCGGTGGCATGACTTTTGCTGGATATGGACAGGAAGTCGAGGCAGTCGGCGGCCGTTTTCAAACGTCGTGCCTCATTGGCGCGGGCTGACGACTTCCATGCTGAAACAGGCAAACCGCTTTCAGGCCAATCGCGGAACACCAACGACATGGCTGATGACCACTACCTGGAACTCACCGAGCTTTCTCGACGCTTGCAGTCCCGTGAGCTTTCGCCGGTCGAGGTGACGCAAGCCCAGCTTGGCCGCATCGAGGCGCTGGACGGCGGACTCGGCAGTTACGCGACGGTGATGGCGGAGGCGGCGCTCGCGCAGGCACGGGTCGCAGAGGCTGAAATCGGGCGCGGCGAGATCCGCGGCCCGCTGCATGGCGTCCCGGTGGCGGTGAAGGACCTGTGCTGGACCCGCGGCGTGCCGACCGCCGCGGGCATGACGATCCACCGGGACCACCTGCCGACCGAGGATGCCACCGTCGTCAAGCGCTTGGCCGGCGCCGGCGCCGTCATCCTCGGCAAGCTGCAGATGACCGAAGGCGCCTTTGCCGACCATCACCCGGCCATCACGCCGCCGCGCAATCCGTGGGACCCGGCGCATTGGCCGGGCGCATCGTCCAGCGGCTCAGGCGTCGCGACGGCGGCCGGGCTTTGCTACGGCTCGCTCGGGTCGGACACCGGCGGCTCGATCCGCTTCCCGTCCGCCGCCAACGGCGTCACCGGCCTGAAGCCGACCTGGGGGCGCGTCAGCCGTCACGGCGTGTTCGAGCTGGCCGCGACGCTCGACCATGTCGGTCCCATGGCGCGCAGCGCCGTGGACGCCGGCGCGATCCTGGGCGTGATCGCCGGCGCCGCCCCGCACGGCCCCCCCGCCCTTACGGCCGCGGGGCCGCACTACCTCGCGGGGATACGGCGCGGCGTGCGGGGTGGCCGGGGCGGCGTTGACCCGGTCTGGAGCACGGCCGGCGTGGATGCGGTCACGACGCAGGCAGTCTCCGCAGCACTGGCGGTCATGGCCTCGCTCGGCGCGGAAGCGCGCGAAATCCGGTTTCCCGAGTCCAGCCAGATCGTTTCGGACTGGTCGGCGAACTGCGCGGTCGAGACCGCCACCGCCCACGAGGCCACCTACCCGGCGCGCAAGGCGGAATATGGTCCTGCCCTGGCCGGCCTGATCGAGACCGGCCGGGCGCTGTCGGGCATGGACTACCAGAAGGTCATCCTGCGCCGGAACGACTTCCGCGGCCGCGTCGCCGCCCTGTTCGAGGGCATCGACCTGCTCCTGATCCCCGCCCAGTCCTTCGCCTCCCCCACCCTCTCCAC
>CAXUJE010000079.1:0-17553 GCA_964251035.1 uncultured Acetobacteraceae bacterium | reverse complement strand
GGGCCGCATCAACGCCGGGCGTCCCATCGGCGGCGCGCTCGCGCGGCTGGACGTGGAGGCCGCGCGCCGGGCGGTCCTCGATCACGTGGGCGCCCCGCTCGGCCTCGGCGCCGAGGAAGCGGCGGAGGCGGTCGTGCGCGTCGCCAACGCCCGCATGGCCGGCGCCATCCGGCGGGTGTCGCTAGAGCGCGGCCACGATACGCCGCGCGTCGCCGCCGTGGCCTTCGGCGGGGGCGGGGCGCTGCATGTCGGCGCGCTGATCCGCGAGGTCGGGCTGAAGGCCGCGCTGATCCCGCGCTTCCCGGGCGTCACCTCCGCGCTCGGCTGCGTCATCGCCGACATCCGCCATGACCAGGTGCAGACCGTGAACCTGCCGCTCGACGGCGTGGACGCCGCTGCGCTGGACCGCCGGCTGGTGGCGGAGGCCGCCGCGGCGCGCGCCGTGGTGGAGGCGGCGGGCCTGTCGGTGGAGCGCATCGACACGGTGTTCGAGGCCGACATGCACTATGCCGGGCAAACCCATACGGTCGCGGCGCCGCTGCCGCTGGCGGTGCGGGACGGCAGCACCGGCGTGACCGAGGCCGCGATCCGCGAAGCCTTCGAGGACGCCTACCGCGCCCAGTTCGGCCGCGTGCTGCCGGGCGTGGGCGTCCGCCTGGTGAACCTGCGCACCGCCGCGGTCGGTCGCCGTCCGCGTTTCGACCTGGCGGCGCTGGCGCCGGGCGAGGACGCGTCGATGCAGGCTGCCGACCGTGGCACGCGCCCCATCTGGTTCGGCGGCTGGCAAGCGGCGACGGTGCACGACCGTCTCCTGCTGCCGGTGGGGGCCGAGATCCGCGGCCCCGCCATCCTGGAGCAGCCCGACGCCACGTCGGTCATCGACCCGGGCCTCCTTGCCCGCGTGGACCGGCTTGGCAACGTCCTGGTGACGCGCGCATGAGCCTGGAGAGCACCGCCCTGCTGGCCTGTGACCTGCAGAACGACTTCGTGCACCCGGGCGGCGCCTATGGCCGCGCCGGGCTGGGGACGCCCGAGATCGCCGCCCTGCCGGACCGGCTGAAGCCGCTGGCCGACCGGCTGCGGGCAGGCGGCGGCTGGGTGGTGCAGACGCAGTTCACCCTGGTGCCCGGGCGCGGCGGCGAGCCGCTGATCTCGCCGCACCTGCTGTCGCTGCGGCCCTTCCTCCGGCGCGGCGACTTCTGCCCCGGCGCGTGGGGACATCAGATGGTGGACGCGCTGCAGCCGGCCGACCTGTCGGTGGAGAAGGTCGCCTACTCCGCCTTCTACATGACCCGGCTGGAATGGGTGCTGCGCCGGTGCGGCATCACCCGGCTGCTGGCCTGCGGCATCGTCACCAACGGCGGCGTTTCCTCGACGGTGCGGGACGCCCATGTGCGGGACTTCGACGTGACGGTGCTGGAGGACGGCTGCGCCGCCTTCACCCCGGCGCTGCACGCCACCGCCATCGAGGCGCTGCGCCCGGTCTGCCGCGTCGCCAGCATCGCCGCGGTGATGGAGGAGCTGCCATGACCGTGGAGGCCGCAACCGGCGTCGCCTTCGAGGCGGAGGTCCCGGTGGTGATCGTCGGCGGCGGCGCGGCCGGGCTGGTCGCGGCCCTTGCGGCGCGGGAGGGCGGGGCGGAGGTCCTGGTTCTGGAACGTGACCCGCTGCCGCGCGGCTCCACGGCGCTGTCGGCCGGGCTGGTGCCCGCCGCGGGCACGCGGTGGCAGCGCGCGGCCGGCATCGACGACACCCCGGCGCAGTTCGCCGCCGACATCATGGCCAAGGCGCACGGCGAACCCGACCCGGCGCTGGCCGCCTGCCTCGCGGCACGCTGCGGCGGCGTCTTGGAATGGCTGGCGGACGCGCACGGCCTGCCGTTCTCGCTGGTGGAGGACTTCAACTACCCCGGCCACGGCGCCCGCCGGATGCACGGCCTGCCGACCCGCTCCGGCGCCGAGCTGATGGACCGGCTCACGGCTGCCGCGGCGGCGGCCGGGGTGGAGGTGCTGTGCGACGCCCAGGCCAAGACGCTGCATGCCGGCGAGGGCGGCCAGGTGCATGGCCTGGCCTATTCCCGCCCGGACGGCGCGGTCGAGCGGGTCAGCTGCCGGGCGCTGGTGCTGGCGTGCAACGGCTACGGCGGCAACCGCAAGCTGGTCGCCCGGCATGTGCCGGAGCTGGCAGAGGCGCTGTATTTCGGCCATCCCGGCAACCAGGGCGATGCCCTGCTCTGGGGCGAGGCGCTGGGCGCCGCGGTTCGCGACCTGTCCGGCCACCAGGGCCACGGCTCCGTCGCGCACCCGGCCGGCATCCTGATCACCTGGGCCACCATTACCGAGGGCGGCGTGCAGGTGAACGCCGACGGCGACCGCTTTTCCGACGAGGCGCAGGGCTATTCGGAGCAGGCGGCCCATGTGCTGCGGCAGCCCGGCGGCGTCGCCTGGACGGTGTTCGACGGGCGCATCGCCGCGATTGCCCGGCAGTTCGAAGACTTCCGCCGAGCGGAGGCCTCCGGCGTGGTCCTGTCCGCTCCGGAGGCCGGCGGGCTGGCCACGGCGATGCGGGTGCCGGCCCCGGCGCTGCGGGCGACGCTGGACGAGGCCGCGTCCTTGAAAGCGTCCGGCGGCACGGACCGCTTCGGCCGCAGCTTCGCCGGCGTGCCGCCGTTGCAGCCGCCGTATTGCGCCGTGCGCGTCACCGGGGCGCTGTTCCACACCCAGGGCGGCCTGGTGGTGAACGGGGATGCTGCCGTGCTCGACCTCGGCGGGCGGCCGTTCCCGAACCTGTTCGCCGCCGGCGGCGCGGCCTGCGGCGTGTCCGGCCGCGCGGCGTCCGGCTACCTGTCCGGCAACGGGCTGCTTTCGGCCGTGGCGCTGGGGCGCATCGCGGGCCAGTCTGCGGCGGGGCGAGCCACAATCACCGAAAGGAGGACCGGATGACTGAACCAGTCTCGATGCGGGCGCTGCTGGCGCGCGATGGATGCCTGACGCTGCCAGGGGTGTTCGACGGCATTTCCGCCCGGATGGCGGACGCGCAGGGTTTCGATGCGCTTTACATGACGGGGTATGGCGTCGTCGCCTCGGCGCTCGGGGTGGCCGACGCGGGCACCGCGACGTTCACCGAGATGCTGGACCGCGTCCGCTGCATCGCCGGCGCGGTCCGCGCGCCGTTCATCGCGGACGGCGACACCGGCTATGGCGGGCTGCTGAACGTGGACCGCACGGTGCGCGGCTATGCCGCCGCCGGGGCGTCCGGCATCCAGATCGAGGACCAGGAATTCCCGAAGAAGTGCGGCCATACCGAGTTCCGCCGCGTCATCCCGGCCGACGACGCGGTAGCCAAGATCCGCGTCGCCGTCGATGCCCGGCCCGGCCGCGACTTCCTGATCGTCGCCCGCACCGACGCCCGCTATGCCGAGGGCATGGACGCGGCGCTGCGCCGGGGCGAGCGGTTCCTGGAGGCCGGGGCCGACATCCTGTTCGTCGAAAGCCCTGAGTCGCCCGAAGAGCTGCGCCGCGTCGCGGAAACCTTCCGGGGCGCCTGCCTGCTGGCGAACATGGTCGAGGGCGGCCGCACGCCGTACCTGTCGGCGGCCGAGCTGGGCGCGATGGGCTTCAAGGTCGCGCTGTACCCAGGGTCCGGCTTCCTGGCCGCGGCCCGCGCGCTCCAGCAGGTTTACGCGCACTTGCGGACGGAGGGCACCGGCGCCGGCTCGCCCGCGCCCCTGCTGCCGTTCGCCGAGATGAATGCGCTGATGGGCTTCCCGGCCGTGCACGCCTTTGAGCGCCGCTACGGCGTCGGGCGCGCTTAGGGATGTGGAGCGGTCGGATTGTCGGTGTAGGATTGGGCGTCATCGGCGCAGGAGACGCCGTGTGGAGCGGGGGAATGCCATGGTGATGCGGCGGCTGGGACGGTTCTGCTTGGCATTGGCGCTGAGCCTCGCCGCGGCATCCTTGCCGTGTGCGGCGCGTGCCGAGACGATCACGGTCACGCATTGGGGCGGGCAGTTCTACGGCGCGCCCTACGCCGTCGCGATGGAGAAGGATTTCTTCCGGCAGCACGGCGTTCCCGTCACCGGCATCCTGACCGCGGCCGGCGGCGGCACCGCGGTCCGCAACACGCTCGCGGGCGACATCCCGTTCGGCGAGGTGTCGCTGGCCGCCGCGGTGCAGGCGATCAACGCCGGGCAGAAGCTGGTGATCGTCGGCGCCGGGGCGCAGACGGTCGCCGACCAGATGTGGCTGGTGAAGAAGGGCTCGCCGCTGCACGGCCTCGAGGACCTGACGGGCAAGCGGATTGCCTACACCGCGCCGGGTTCGGTCAGCAACATGGTCATCCTGATGGCGCTCAAGGCCCATGGCATGGCGGCGCAGCAGGTGCAGTTGGTGCCGGCCGGCGACCTGGGCGCCAACCTGTCCGCGGTCATCAGCGGCGCGGTGGACGCGGGGTTCGGCGACGAGATGACCCTGGCGCAGAACGCTGCGGTAGTGCAGCCCGTGTTCCTTGTCCGCGACGTGATGCCGCCGAAGATGATGCAAACCGTGCTCGTGACCACGCCCGACTACGCCCGCGCCCACCCGGACACCATCCGCGGCCTGATCGCCGCCCGGCGCGAGGGCCTGGCCTTCATCGCCGATCACCCGGAGGAGGCCGCGGACATCACCGCCCGTGCCTACAGCAACCCGAACACGGCCCTGTTCCGGACGCAGATGCGCGACCTGTTGGCGATAGATTACTGGAGCGACGGCCGCTTGGACTACGAAGGCATGAACCGCATGGTCGAGGGGCTGCGGATCACCGGGCAGTTGAAGGGCGACGTGGACTGGGCGAAGATCGTCGATACCTCCTTCCTGCCGGCCGACACGCACGCCGCGCGATGAGCGGCCGGGCCAGCGGGGCAGGGGAGGCGACGACGGCTCCGCACGCCAGCCTCCGCGCCGTCACGCGCCATTACGGCGGCGCCCAGCCGGTCGAGGCGCTCGGCCCGATCAGCCTCGATCTGGCGCGCGGGGAGTTTTTCTCGGTCGTCGGGCCGTCCGGCTGCGGCAAGTCCACGCTGCTGGATGTGCTTTCGGGCCTGGCCCGACCCACCTCCGGCGTTGTGACCTTCGAGGAACGGCATTTGGACGGGGCGGTGCCGGAGGGCGTGGGCGTCGTGTTCCAGGAAGACGCGAGTTTCGGCTGGCTCACGGTGCGGGACAACGTCGCCTTCGGCCTGCGCCGCGCCGGGTTGGAGGCCCCGGAGGTCAAGCGCCGGGTTGATCACGCGGTCGGCTTCATGGGGCTGTCGCAGTTCGCCGGCCACTACCCGGCGCAGCTTTCGGGCGGCATGCGGCAGCGGGTCTGCATCGCCCGCACCCTGGTGCAGCAGCCGCGCTTGATCCTGCTGGACGAGCCGTTCGGCGCGCTCGACCAGCAGACCCGGCTGCTGATGGGGGACGAGCTGCTGCGCTTGTGGCGGGACACCGGCGCCACCGTGCTGCTGATCACCCACGCCCTGGACGAGGCGGCCATGCTGTCGGACCGTGTGGGGGTGATGAGCGCCCGGCCGGGCCGCTTCATCGACCTCGTGGAAACCGGCTGGCCGCGGGAGCGTGACAGCCGGATCGTGTCCGACCTGGCCTTTGGCGCGCTCACCGGCCGGCTCTGGTTGTCGCTCCGCACGGAATCGATGAAGGCGCTCGGGCGCGTGGCATGAGAGACGGGGCGGTGACCCGGCGCCGGGCGGTGCTGGCGGTCCGCATGGGCTTGCTGGCGGTGGCCGTGCTGCTGCTGGAGGCATTCTGCCGGGCAGGCTGGATCGACCCGCTGACGATCATCCCGCCCAGCGACATGCTGGCCGCGATGGCGGTGCAGCTCGCGTCCGGAGCGGCCACTGGCCCGATGGCGCAGACCTTTTCGACGGTCGCGTTGGCCTTCGTGCTGGCCGTGTCCGGCGGCACGGCGTTGGGGGCGTTTTTGCACGCCGTACCGCGCCTGCGCCGGGCGGTGGACCCGCTGCTCGCTTCCTACTACTCGGTCCCGACCTTTATCTTCTATCCGCTGCTGGTGGCCCTGCTCGGGCTTGGGTCTGCGCCGCTGGTGGTGCTCGGCATCCTGTCAGCCGCGCCGGCGGTGGTAATCAGCACCTTGGCCGGGTTCGACAGCGTGTCCCCGGTGCTGCGCAAGGTGGCGCGGGTGCAGCGGCTCGGCCGAGTGCAGGCGCTGTGGCTGATCATGCTGCCCGCCGCCATGCCCGCGCTGTTCAGCGGCTTCAAGCTGGCCTTGAGCTACGCGCTGATCGGCGTCATCGCCGGGGAGTTCATCCTGTCCGGCAGCGGCCTCGGCTACGCCATCTCGTTCGCCTACCAGAGCTTCGACAACCGGGCGATGTACGGGCTGATGCTGTTCGTGCTGCTGGTCGCCGTGACTGCCAATGCGCTGCTCTACACGTGGGAGGGCCGGCTCGCCCGCCGGCGCCTGCGGTCATGAGCGGGGTGGTCCTGCCGGCCGGGGCGCCCGCGGCCGCCGGCCGCCGCACGCGGGCGTTCGACATGGCGGCGGTGACGGCGCTGCTGCTGGCTGCGTGGCAGGCCGCCAGCTCCTGGACCGGGGGCATCGCGCTCACGCCGCCGCTCGGCACGCTGGCGTATCTAGCGGGCCTCGTGCGGACCGCCATGTTCTGGGAACATGTGGGCGCGACCGCCGCCGCGTTCCTCCTGGCGTTCGCGCTGTCCGCCGTCATCGGGCTGCTGCTCGGCCTCGCTTTGGGCCTGCACCGCTTCGCTGCCGAGGTGGCGGAGCCGATCCTGGCCGGTTTCTACACCATTCCGAAAGTGACGCTGTACCCGGTCTTGCTGCTGGTATTCGGGTTGGGCGTTTCCGCAAAGGTCGCATTCGGCGTCATGCACGGCTTGGTGCCCATTGCGCTGTTCACGCTAGGCGCCGTGCGGGCGCTGCCGCCAGTGCTGCTGCGGGCGGCCCGCGCCATGCGGCTCAGCGCCGGTCAGGCGATGTGGTCGGTTCTGATCCCGGCCTGCCTGCCGGACATCATGGGCGGCCTGCGGATCGGCTTCTCGCTCAGCTTGCTGGGCGTGCTGATCGGGGAGATGTTTTCCTCACAGCACGGGCTCGGCTTCCTGCTGGTGAGTGGGCTGGCCCAGCACAATGTGCCGCTGACCTCTGCGGTGGTGCTGATTATCGTGGTCGGGGCCATCGCCGCTAACGGCCTGATGCTCCGCGTCGGCAGAGGCATTGAGCGCCGGGCTTAAAGGCGGCGCTGAGCCGGGCCCGTGCAACGTTTCCTGTCTACCCACGAGTCCGTGTTGCAGAGATCAGGGATGCGGATTCGGTAATTCCCGCCCGCCTGCGTTCAGGGGAACTGTCACAAGATTGGGGGGCAGGCGGCGGTGCCAAGCAAGACGGTCGAGACCGCGCCTACACAGCGCGGCCGCCACCTCCAGCACATCGCTGAGCACGGGCGCAGGGCCTGGCAGCGGGACTGCCGCAAGATTGGGGGTGCGAAGGTAAGTTGGGTATTTTCGCGTCTGTTCTCTGACCGAGGGTGGGTGCGTGGGCTGGATCTTGAGGTTGGTGAATACCGAGGCTGAGGGCGAGGGGGCGTGCACGGACGTCATGGAGATCAACCGGCCCGATGATCTCGTCGACGTCGCCAGTTTGGGTTTGACCCTGGCCGAAGCGAAGCGGTTGCTGGCGCGTGTTCAGCAGGAGATCGTCGCCGCGCAGGCCAGGGACCACGCCGTTCGGCGGCCGGATTGCCTGCGCTGTGACCGTGCTTGCCGTGTGAAGGACTACCGGGACCATGCGGTCGCGACGCTTTTCGGCGAGGCCACGGTGCGGCTTCCCCGGTTTCGCTGCCCCGCGTGCGGCGGGATCGAGGCTGGCCTCGCTTGGCCAGCGCCGGCGCGCCCGGGTTGGCGACCCGCGCCGGGACCAAGGGTTCCTCGATGACGTCCATGCTTGCGGCCTTCCGTTGTCCAGCGTGGCCTGACAGGAACCACATGTTGGGAGGATCGGGTAGTCGGCCTCCGGCCCGATCCGGGTGGCCGGCCCAAAAGCCGTGGCGAGGCCGCCCGGCGTGCGGGCGCCGGCGCCGGCTGCGAACCCCGTCCATCACGCCCGCACGTCCTGCATCGCGCCGGACAATGCCTTGGCCCTGGCTAGGTCAGGTAGCTGTGCACGATGCCGATCAGCTCCTCGGCGGCGCGGGAGGCATCCCCTTTGTTGGCTGCCTCGACGACCTTCTCGCGGATATGGTCCTCGATCACCTCGGCAATGAACCCGTCCATGGCGCCCCGGCAGGCCGTCGCCTGCTGCAGCAGCTTGGCGCTGGGCGCGTCCTGCTCGGCGATGGCGCGTTGCAAGGCATCCACCTGGCCGCGGATGCGGCTGAGCCGCTTCACAAGTTTGGCTTTTTCTGCGTCGGCGATGCTTTTTGGGCTTGCGGTCATACCCCAAGGGGTATAGTCGCATTCCGTCGCGAATGCGAGGCCCGTGTCCCCGCGTTCAGGCATAATTCCGCACCCGGCCATCCAGCCGGACCCGCAACCGAAGCAAGGGACCCCATGACCCCGCGATCCACCAGTCAGTCCCCGGAAGGCGACAGTAGGCGCTCTGCGCCTGATGTAACGGCTTCCCAGGACTGGTTCCGCGCTCGGGCGTGCATGCTCCCGCCGAGGCTTCCGCGCCCGTAGTGCGCTGAGGCCTGGGCGGCCACGCCCTCCCGAGCTCCAGCCAATCGCTTGAGCACAAGGAGGGTAGCCGATGGCCGCCCATCTCGATCCAATCCTTCTCCGCCGCCATGCCCTGCCGGTTCACTTCATGGCCGGCCTCGGCCGTGCGGTCACGGGCGTGGTTGCGCCGGCGGCTTCGCATTGCGCGCCCGCCCACCTGCCTCTCCGTGCAGCCTGGCACATCGGATCGTGTGGCCGTCCAGTTTGCACCTGGGCTGTCGACACAGGTGATCCCGGCCTGGCGCCAGCCTGACGAAACGGCGCGGCCTCCGCCGGGCCACCTCCCGTTCCCATTTTCCGCGTCTTTGGCCTGTCAAGCGCCCGCGCACGGACGGGGACGCCTGCAGGTCCAACCGGATCGAGGTGACAGTCATGAACGCTGTGCCAATTAGGGCTGGTCTGGACGGGCATGCACGTCGGGCGTCGCGGCCGGCCGTTCCGGCGTCCATAATCCAAGGCGCTTCGCCTTTTTCACAACTCGCCCTCCCGCTGCCCGATTTCTGGAGCCTTGTCTTGGGACAGCCCAACCCTGCAACGACACCCCCTGTCCGCAGCAAGGCTTGGATGATCTCCCCAGCCGCCACGGCGGTCACCGCGCTGCTCTGGGGCAGCAGCTTGCCGCTTGCCTGGGCGGCGGCCCCTGCTGCAACCCCGGAAGGAGGGCAAGAGTCGCCTGACCAAGGAACGGCCCCCCAATCGGACGTTTCGACGGCATCAACCGCGCCTGACAAGCCGCCAGTTTACGAGAACTGGGCCATCCACGGGCAGTCCACGTTCACCGAGATCTTCCAGCCTGCGTTCCGCTCGCCCTACCGCGGCCCGCAGAGCCTCGACCCTGGAAGCCGAGGCCGGGAAACGTTCGACATCACCCTGTATGGCGGGTTCCGCCCCTGGCGTGGCGCCGAGATCTGGGTGAACCCGGAGGTGGATCAGGGCTTCGGTCCAAGCAACACCTTCGGCGCTGCGGGCTATCCCTCGGCCGAAGCCTACAAGCTCGGCTCGGGGCCGCCCTATGTGCGCGTGCCGCGCATCTTCTTCCGCCAGACGGTCAGCCTGGGCGGAGAGGTGCAAGGCGTCTCTCCCGACCTCAACCAGCTCGGCGGGACGCAGAGCGCCAACCGGGTGGTGCTCACGGTCGGCAAGTTCTCCAGCTTCGACGTGTTCGACACCAACAAGTATGCCCACGATCCGCGCAACGACTTCCTGAACTGGTCCCTGATCGACGCCGGCAACTTCGACCAGGCAGGCGATGCCTGGGGATACAGCTATGGCGCCGCGGTTGAATGGTACCAGGACTGGTGGACGGTCCGCGGCGGCGCCTTCGACCTGCCGACCTACCCGACCTACAAGTACCTGGACCCGCACCTCGGCCACCAAGTGCAGTACATCGCCGAGGTCGAGGAGCGGCACACAGTGTTCGGCCAGGAGGGTAAGGTGAAGCTGTCCGGCTTCTTCTCACGCGGCCTGTTCGGCAGCTTCGCCGAGGCGGTCCGGCTGGGCGAGGCGACCGGGACCACGCCGGACATCCAGGCGGTCCGGCGCATCCGCGGCAAGGGCGGCGGCAGCGTCAACGTCGAGCAGGCGATCACCGAGGATCTCGGCTTCTTCTTGCGTGCCGGCCTGACGGACGGGACCAGCTCGGTGACGTCCTTCACCGACATCACCAACACGGTTTCGCTCGGCCTGTCGTTGGCCGGCAAGCGCTGGAACCGCCCCGACGACACCGTGGGCATCGGTTTCGCGCGCAACGACATCTCACGCCACTACAAAGACTACCTCAAGGCCGGCGGCCTCGGCATCCTGATCGGCGACGGCCAACTGCCGAACTCCGGCCCTGAGAAGGTGGTGGAGGCGTTCTACAGCCTCGCGATCCTGAAGGGTTTGAACCTCTCGGCCGACTACCAGTTCATCAGCAATCCCGCCTACAACCGGGACCGCGGCCCAGTGAGCTTTCTTGGAGCACGCCTCCATGCCCAGTATTGAAACCGCTTGCGGAGAAAGGTGCCATGAGAAGGGCCATCGGTGCCGCCGCCTTCTTGCTGCTTCTCCTGCCCGCCCCGGCGTGGGCCACGGGCGGTGGCCATGGCGGTCCGACGCCGACGTGCCGGAAAGGCTGCAAGCCGCTGTCGCCCGAGCAGGTGAGGCAGTTGCGGCACCATCCGGAACAACTGCCGCCGGGCGTCGACGATGGGCGGGGACGATGACCGTCCTGGCCGCGTCGCGCGCACCATGCAGGATCGACATGCGGAGGCGAGGAATGCCGCGCCGCTGCACCGGTGAACAAGTTGCTGCCGGACATGCCCGTCCGGCGCCGATCAGCCGCCCCGCGCAACCGCGGGGTGGAGCAAAGAGGCATCCCATGCCCAACCCATTGCTGCAGGCATCATCATGGACGTAGGACCGGTCCCCGAACCCAAGCCGCAGCGTCCTGAGCCGCGGGGGAATGCCGAGCACGAAGTCGCACTGCCCCCGGTGCGCCGGGGATGGTCCACCCGCACGCAGGTGGCGCTCTTGGCCGCTGCCGCCGGGCTGGCAGTTGCCTTCGTGTTCGGTCCGACCATGCTGGACCGTGCGCGACCGAAGCCGGAGGCGCCGGAGGCGGCCCCTGCACCCGCCGGCGCGTTCTCGCCGACCGCCACGCAATGGGCGAACCTGAAAGTCATGCCGGTCCTGACCGGCACTTTCCGAACGGCGCAAGAGACCGACGGCAAGATCGCCATCAACGACGACCTGCAGACGCCGGTGTTCTCCCCGTTCTCGGGCCGGGTCGCCAAGCTGTTCGTCAAGGCCGGCGACCCCGTGCAGGCCGGCACGCCCATGCTCGCGGTGGAGGCGTCGGAGTTCGTGCAGGGGCAAAACGACCTGGTCACGGCCATGGCGACGCTGAACACCGCGCGGGCGCAGCTCCGCCTGGCCCAGGCGAACGAGCGGCGGCAGCGCGAGCTGTTCCAGGCCAATGCTGGCGCGCAGAAGGACTGGCAGCAGAGCCAGGTGGACCTGGCGACGGCGCAGGGGGGCGTGAACGGCGCCGAGATCGCGTTGGGGGCCGCGCGCAACCGGCTGCACATCCTGGGCAAGACCGACAAGGAGGTGGCCGACCTGGAGGCCGGCAAGGACAGCCAGCGCTTCAACCCGTCCTCCGTGCTGGTTGCGCCCATTTCCGGCATCGTCACGCAGCGGCAGGTCGGGCTGGGCCAGTACATCGTCAACCAGTCGAGCGGCGGCTCCAGCCCGGTGTTCTCCATTGGCGACCTGACGCGCGTCTGGCTGGTGGCCAATGTCCGGGAAGTCGATGCGCCGCGTGTCCACGTCGGCGACCCCGTCGAGGTCAGGGTGCTGGCCTATCCCGGCCGCACCTTCGCCGCGCGGCTGGTCTACATCGCGCCGTCGCTGGACCCCACCACGCACCGGCTGCCGGTCCGCGCCGAGATCGACAACGCCGACGGCGCCTTGAAGCCGGAAATGTATGCGACGTTCAGCATCATCACCGGCAAGGACGTGGACGCCCCGGCGGTGCCCGACAGCGCCCTCGTGTACGAGGGCGAAAAGGCACGGGTGTTCGTCGCCGATCCCAAGGCGCGCACAGTCGCCATACGCGAGGTGCGCGCCGGGCGCAGCAGCAACGGCATGGTCGAGATCACCGAGGGCCTGCAGCCTGGCGAGCAGGTGGTGACCAGCGGGTCCCTGTTCATCGACCGCACCCTGCAGGCCGATTGACATGAACGCCCTCGTCGCCCTGGCGCTGCGCCAGCGCGTTCTCGTGCTGCTGCTCATGCTGCTGGTGTTCGCCGGCGGCGCGGTCGGGTTCCTGAACCTGAACATCGAGGCATATCCCGACCCGGTGCCGCCGCTGATCGACATCGTGACCCAAAGCGCCGGCCAGTCGGCCGAGGAGATCGAACGGAACATCACGATCCCGATCGAGGTGCAGATGGCCGGCATCCCGAACGTGAATGCCATCCGCACCATATCGCTGTTTGGCCTGTCGGACACGAAGGTCCAGTTCACCTACGACTTCACCTACGACGAAGCGGAGCAGCGGGTCATCAACCGGCTGTCGCAGCTCGCGCCGCTCCCCAACGGGGCGCAGCCGTCGATCTCGCCTGAGAGCCCGATCGGCGAGATCCTGCGCTACCGCGTCGTGGGGCCGCCGGGCTACTCGGTGATGGATCTCAAGACGATCCAGGACTGGATCCTGCAGCGCCGGTTCAAGGCTGTGCCCGGCGTCATCGACGTGACGGGCTGGGGCGGCAAGACCAAGACCTACGAGGTGACGGTGGATCAGGGCCAGCTCGTCCGCTACGGCCTGACGCTGCCGCAGGTGCTGCAGGCGCTGAACAACGCCAACCTGAACGTCGGCGGGCAGACCGTGAACTTCGGGCCGCAGGCGGCTGTCGTCCGCGGCATCGGGCTGATCCGCTCGGTGGCGGAGATACGGGACACGATGGTGTCGGCCAACGGGGGCGCGCCCGTGCTGGTGCGCGACATCGCCCGGGTGCAGGTCGGCAACCAGCCGCGGCTGGGCATCGCCGGGCAGGACGACGACGACGACATCGTGCAGGGCATCGTGCTGATGCGTCGCGGCGCGGAGAGCAAGCCCACCATCAAGCGGGTGGAGGAGCTGATCGACCGGGTGAACACCACGGACGTGCTGCCGCCCGGCGTCCGCATCGAGCGCGTCTACGACCGCGCCGACCTGATCGACGTGACGACGCGGACGGTGCTGCACAACATGGTCGAAGGGATCGTGCTGATCTTCGTGCTGCAGCTCGCCTTCCTGGGCAACCTGCGCAGCGCCCTGATCGTGGCGGCGACCATCCCCTTCGCGCTGGCCTTCGCCATCGGGCTGCTGCTGCTGCGGGGCGAGTCCGCGAACCTGCTCTCGGTCGGCGCCATCGACTTCGGCCTGGTGGTGGACGCGACGGTGATCATGATGGAGAACATCTTCCGCCGGCTGTCGCAGAAGCCGGGAGACCGGTTCGCGCGGTCCGCCGGGCTGGACCGCAGCCCGAGCACGGCCCTGCGCGGCCGCTTCGCCGTCATCGGCCATGCCGCGGTGGAGGTCAGCCAGGGCATCTTCTTCTCCGCCGCCATCATCATCGCCGCCTTCGTGCCCTTGTTCACCATGAGCGGCATCGAGGGCCATATCTTCGGCCCCATGGCCAAGACCTACGCCTACGCCATCGCCGGCGGCTTGATCGCCACCTTCACCGTGACCCCGGCGCTGAGCGCCCTGCTGCTGACCGGCAAGGTCGAGGAGCGGGACACCGTCCTCGTCCGCGCCCTGCACCGCCTGCTCATGCCGTTGGCGTCACGGGCGCTGGCGAACCGCGTGCTGGTGGCGGGGGGCCTCGTGCTGGTGCTCGCGGTGGCCGGCGGCGCAATCCGCACCTTGGGGCTGGAGTTCCTGCCCAAGCTGGAGGAGGGCAACTTTTGGATACGCGCGACCATGCCGCCCTCGATTTCGCTCGAGGACAGCGACCGCTACGTCAACGGGATGCGGCGGATCATGAAGGACTTCCCCGAAACGGTCACCGTGGTTTCCCAGCACGGGCGGCCGGATGACGGGACGGACGCGACCGGCTATTTCAACGCCGAGTTCTTCGTGCCGCTGAAGCCCGCCGACCAGTGGCGGGATGGCCTGGACAAGGAGAAGCTGACCGAGCAGCTTTCGGCCAAGCTGGCCGAGGCCTATCCCGGTGTCGAGTTCAACTTCTCCCAGACCATCCAGGACAACGTCGAGGAAGCCGCGTCGGGCGTGAAGGGGGAGAACTCGGTCAAGCTGTACGGCAACGACCTGGAGGTGCTGGAGCGGACCGCCGCCAAGATCAAGGAAGCGCTGGCGGGGGTGCCAGGCGTGACGGAGCTTGCCGTCCTGCGCTCGCTGGGCCAGCCCACCGTGCGGATCGACATAGACCGCAGCCGGGCCGCACGCTACGGGCTGACGCCCAGCGACATCAATACCACTGTGCAGGCCGCCATCGGCGGCCAGGCAGCCGGCAACCTGTACGAGGATGGCAGCGACCGCAATTTCCCGATCATCGTCCGCCTGGCAGCGCAGTACCGCACCAGCTTGGACGCGATCCGGCGCATCCCCATCGGCGCGCCCAGCCCCGGCGGCAGCGGCGTGGTGCCGATCCCGCTGAGCGACGTGGCGGCGGTGAACCTGGTGTCTGGCGCGTCGTTCATCTACCGGGAGGGCCAGGAGCGCTACATCCCCATCAAGTTCAGCGTCCGCGGGCGCGACCTCGGGACCGCGGTGATCGAGGCGCAACGGCGGGTGGCCGAGCAGGTGCTGCTGCCCGGCGGCTACCACATCGAATGGGTCGGCGAGTTCGGCAACCTGCAGGACGCGCTGGGACGGCTGGCGATCGTGGTGCCGCTCAGCGTGGCGCTGATCTGCCTGCTGCTCTACGTCAACTTCGGCTCGGTCGTGGACATGCTGCTGTCGGCAAGCGTCATCCCGATGGCGCTGGTTGGCGGCATCCTGACGCTGTATGCGACGGGGACGCCGTTCAGCGTGTCGGCGGCTATCGGGTTCGTGGCGCTGTTCGGCATCTCGGCGATGGACGGGATCATCTTCGTCACCTACTTCAACCAGATGGTCGCGGCCGGGATGGAGCGCCGGGCTGCGGTGCTGCGGACCTGCCTGGTGCAGATGCGGCCGGTGGCGATGACCTGCGTGGTGGCGGCGGTGGGGCTGCTGCCGGCGGCGTTCTCCAACGGTATCGGCTCGCAGGTGCAGAAGCCGCTGGCCCTCGTGGTCGTCGGCGGCATCCTGCTTGCGCCGGTGCTGATCCTGACGGTGCTGCCGGTGCTGATCGACCTGTTCTCGAGCCGGACGGCCAGCGGCAGCGTGCCCGACGCCACCACGGCACCTGCGGAATAAGCCATGCGCCGCACCCCTTTCACCCTGTCCCTGTTCACAACGCTGCTCATGCTGTCCAGTGGCTGCGCCGTCGGCCCGGACTTCCGTGCGGAGCCAACACCGGAGGCCGCCGGGTTCACGCCGGAGCCGTTGCCGGCCAGCCTGTCCGGCGGCGGGGAGGAGCAGCAGCTGCGGACCGGCCGCGACATCCCTGGCGACTGGTGGACCCTCTACAAATCCCCTGTCTTGGACGCGCTGGTCCGTCGGGCACTGGCAGCCAACCCCAGCCTGGATGCCGCGCAGGCGGCGCTGCGCCAAGCCCGGGAAAACGTGTATGCGCAGGAAGGGTCGTACTTCCCGAACGTGTTGGGCAGCTTCCAGTCCAGCCGCAACAAGACCGCTACGGGCAGCTTGTCGCCCAGCTCGGCCAGCGGCAGCCCCTACTACAACCTGCAGACCGCCCAGCTCAGCGTATCCTTCGTGCCGGACGTGTTCGGCGCGAACCGCCGGGCGGTGGAAGCGCTGGCCGCCCAAGCCGTGTCGCAGCAGTTCCAGCTTGAGGCGACCTACCTGACGCTGATCTCCAACCTGGTGACGGCGGCGGTGCAGGAGGCCAGCCTGCGCGAGCAGATTGACGTGACACGGCAGGTCATCAGCTTCCAGCAGGAAGGGCTGCGGGTGCTGCGGAAGCAGAAGGAGGCCGGCCAGGTGGCCGCCCTCGACGTGTTCGCGCAGGAGGCGGCGCTGGCCCAGGCCCAGGCGACCCTGCCGCCGCTGGAGAAGCAGCTGGCGCAGCAGCGCAACCAGATCGCGGCCCTGGCGGGACGGCTGCCAGACCAGCCGCCGCCGGAGATCTTCCGCTTGGCCGACCTGCACTTGCCGGCCGACCTGCCCGTGAGCCTGCCATCGGCGGTCCTGGCGCAGCGGCCCGACATTCGCCAGGCGGAGGAGAACGCGCGCGCGGCAAACGCGCAGGTCGGGGTGGCCATTGCCAACCGCATTCCGGTCATCAACATCACCGCCAACATCGGCAGCAGTCCCACGGTCGTGGAAAGGCTGTTCAGCCCCGGCCAGGGCTTTTTCACGCTGGCGGGCACTGTCACCCAACCCATTTTCCAAGGTGGCACGCTGCTGCATCGCCAGCGTGGCGCCGAGGCGGCCTTCGAACAGGCGCAGGCCCAATACCGCAATACCGTGCTGACTGCGTTCCAGAATGTCGGCGATGCCTTGCAGGCGCTGCGGACGGATGGTGATGCCGTGCAGGCCGCACAGGCGGCGGAACAGGCCGCCGCCGCCAGCCTGCAAATCGTGCGGACGCAGCTCCGGCTTGGCCAGGTGTCCTACCTTGCGCTGCTCACGGCCGAGCAGACCTATCTGCAGGCCGGCCTCACCCTCGCGCAGGCCCAAGCAAGTCGGCTGAGCGACGCGGCAGGGCTGATGCAGGCGCTTGGGGGAGGCTGGTGGAACCGTAGGGATGTCGAGGTCCACGATGCCGAGGGGCGGAGTTTGCTGGGTATTCTCGGCGTGAGGCGGCCATGAGGCGCACAGCATGGGGAAGGGCGGAAATGCTGAGGAAAACAGCCTGCGCGGTGATGGCTCTCGTCCTGCTGGTGAGCTGTAAAGCGATGGACACAGCCGACGCCGAAAACATCGCATCCTCTCCGGTTCTTCAAGCAAACGGTATTGACGTGAAAATCTCGTCGAATGCGGCGACAGTCTCAGATACCGAAATGAATAGGCTCATTCGGAATGGAATACGCCGATCCAAGGTAAGCTGCATTGACCTCGGAGGTAAATCCAATCAAGCAGGGTGCAAAATTGACTGGACTGTCAATCGCTCCGATCCCGTTCGGCCTATAATCACCGTGCATGCTAACCTATACGTGAATGGAGATCTAATACCAACGGCCCTCTGCTCTGACTCAAACGTGAGTAGGCGCGGCTCGGCGG
>CAXUJE010000078.1:0-17624 GCA_964251035.1 uncultured Acetobacteraceae bacterium | reverse complement strand
GTCCAGCCGCGTCTTCAACGCCTCCGGCAGTTCGTCATAGGCGGCGTGCATGTTGGCGAACACGGTGTTGCCCAGCGCCTTGCCGTCGCGATGCGGGATGCGCAGGCCGTAGAGCACGTTGCTGAAGCCGATCAGCTCGTTGTACGACATGTCGGTGTGCCAGTCCTGCCCGGCATCCGACAGGCCCATCGGGCTGCCGTCCGGCGCCACCATGTTGGACAGCACCATCACCTCCGGCGTTCCCGGCTCCTGATACGTGCCGGTCAGCGAGTATTGCAGGCCGCCGAACCGCTCCGAGAACCGCTTCAACGCCTGGGCATCCAGTTGCTGGCGCGGGAAGCAAAGCACGCCGTGCTCTCCCAGGCCGCGCAGGATCGCGGCGAAGTCGGCCGGGGCAAGCGGCTGGGACAGGTCAGCGCCCTCGACCGTGGCGCCGAGTGTGTGGCCGGTGGGAATCAAACGCATCGTCTGCCTCCTTCTGCATGGCCCCTTGCAGCGGGGCACTTCTGGTTTCAACGCGCCGGGGCGGGGTGCCCCGGGATCGGCGGCGGGTCCGCCGTCACCTGATAGGTCGACGCGCCCTGGCGGGGCAGCAGGTCGACGACGAAACGGTAGTGGCACGGATGGTGGCGGACAATCAGATGGTGATCCGGCTGACGCCGTACTGACGGCACAGCGCTGCCTCCGTCGGCAGGGCCGCGCCGGGCCGAACCTCCCCCGCAATGATGCGGGCGAGCAGATTCTGCATCACCTGGCCATGCAGGCTCTCCGGTGCGACGTGGATGAAGGAGCCATCCATGACGCCGAACTTGCCGATTTGTTATAACAAAGTCAAACAGGTTGGCGCTGTTCAAGCCTGTACGCCACCGCTGCTTCCCCCTCGTCGCCTCGGGCGCGGAAGTGACACGCGCCGGAAGCAGACACCGGATACGGCGTCCAGGCGCTCGCGCTGCCGGGCAGTGAATGCAACAATCTGCTTGCGCGAGGTCGTACCTTGTCAGCACGGCGAGAACCAGGACAGCAGCAGGCGGCTCATGCTACAGCGCCGGCTTTGGGCACGGCGGGGGTCAGACGTGCGGGAAGGTGCGCAAAGCTGGACGGTCCACTTCCTCGAAAATGCCCATGGCCATACAGCCGGCGGCCAAAGCCGACCGGCGCAAGGGCCCCGGATCGGGCCACAGCGCTTCCTGATGCAAGCCCGCGACTCCAGCCTGACCATGGACGCCGTTGCGCCGCGCCCGGCCTCGACTATACATCCTTTTCAAGCGTTCGACCAAAGCACGCAAGGAGGGAGCGGTTGATGGGAGGTCCGTCCGCACGGCGTTCGCCGCCTCCGGAGAGATACATTGTCGGACGCCCATCCGACGTGCCCGAAGGCGGCCACGTCATCGTGGCCGTGGGCCGGCGTGAGGTCGGCATCTTCCGGTCGGACAACAAGTTCTACGCCTTGCTGAACCGTTGCCCTCACCTGGGCGGACCTTTATGTGTCGGGCAGGTCGTGACGGACGTGGTGGCACCCGTCCCGGGCAACGTCCGGTCCAGCCCCGGCCGGACCTTTGTGACCTGCCCCTGGCACAATTGGGAGTTCGACATCAGAACCGGCCAGTCCTACTGGAACGCACGCCTGCGCGCCTTGCCGTTCCGGGTGGCGGTGGAAAGCGGGGAGGCGGTGGAGGCCTCCCTCGGAAGCGGCAACGCCCAACGCGTCGCCGGACCCTACACGGCGGAAACCGTCCCCGTCGCGGTCGAAGACCACTACCTCGTCGTGAGCCTGCGCCCGGCGACGGCGGCCAAAGCATGACGACCGCCCTCCTGGAGGGCATGACCCGCGACCAGCTCTGGCCCGGCGCGGTGATCGACTGCGACGTGCACGCTGCCGTGCCGTCGCTTGAAGCGCTGTTCCCCTACCAGGACAGGGTCTGGGTCGAAGCGGCGCGGGAGCGCGGCTACCGCGGGCCGGCAGGGCTTGCGCTCACTTATCCCCCGCTACTGCCCACCACGGCGCGCCCCGAATGGCGGGCGGATGACGGCAGCGTGCCGGCGTCGGACCTCAGGCAGTTGCGCAAGCACATCCTGGACCCCTGGCGCGTCGAGCGGGCGATCCTGAACTGCTACTACGCCATCGACAGCCTGCGGCATCCCGACTGGGCCATTGCGCTCGCGCGGTCGGTGAACGACTGGATCGTCGACCAGTGGCTGGATAAAGAGCCGCGGCTGGCCGCGTCGCTCGTCATCCCTGCCCGAGATCCCGCCGCCGCCGCGGCTGAGATCGACCGGGTCGGCCGGCATCCTGGGTTCGTGCAGGTGCTGCTGCCCGTGCGGTCCGAGCGCCTGTACGGCCAGCGCGTGTTCTGGCCGCTGTTCGAGGCCATCGAGCGCAACGGGCTGGTGGCCGGGCTGCATTGGGGCGGCCTGGCTGAGCACGGCCCGACACCCACGGGGTATGCCTCCTGTATGTCGAGGAATACGCGGAGGAGCCGCAGGTCTTCGCCGCCCAGCTCACCAGCATGGTTGTGGAAGGCTTGTTCCAGAAACTCTCGGGCCTACGCGTTTCCATGCTGGAAAGCGGGTTCACCTGGCTGCCGACCTGGGCCTGGAACCTGAACAAGAAATGGAAGGGCCCGCGCCGCGAGTTCCCCTGGGTGGACCGGCTGCCGTCCGACATCATCCGCGACCATTTCCGCTTCTCGGTCGCGCCCGCCGACATGGGCCCGCCGGAGCAGATGCAAAGGATCTTGGGCTGGCTCGGCACCGACGACATCCTGATGTATGCAAGCGACTACCCGCACCGCACCTCGAAGGTCTGCGGATCGACCTCGACGACAGGCCTCCTGTCGTTGCGCACCATGTCGGCCTTGCGCAGCTTGCGCACGTTCTTGATGGGGACCATGCGCTTGCCCAGGCCGAGCTTACGCCCGATGTCGGCCTGCTCGGCAAGCCTCGACACGAAGTTCACGCCCAAGTGCTGCGGGGCCGCCCCCAGGGCGCCCCACATCCGTTTCTGGATCATCGGCTCGGCGAGGCCGAGGCTGCCGTTGCCGTTGCCCATCGCGGCCCAGGCGATGAAGCCGTTCTTGATCACCATGTACGGCTTGATGCCGAACGAGGCCCGCGGCCACAGCACGAGGTCGGCCATCTTGCCCACCTCGACCGACCCCACGTGATGGTCGATCCCGACCGCGATCGCCGGGTTGATCGTCAGCTTGGCGATGTAGCGCTTGATGCGCTCGTTGTCGGCCCGCGCCGTCGTTTCCTCCGGCAGGCGGCCGATGCGCTGCTCCATGACGCTGGCGAGCTGCCAGCAGTTGGCGACGTTCTCGGCCAGCCGCCCCATGCCCTGCGAGTCGGTGCCGAAGATCGAGATGGCGCCCATGTCGTGCAGGAAGTCCTCCGCCGCCGCCGACTGGGCGCGCACGCGGGCCTCGCCGAAGGCGACGTCCTCGGGCACGTTGTAGTTGAGCTGGTGGCAGATCATGGTCATCGGCACCCCTTCCTCCATGCCGTAGCTCGTGTAGGGATTGGTCGGATTGGTGGAGGACGGGATGACGTTCTCGTAGGAGACCACCTTGAGCAGGTCGGGCGCATGGCCGCCGCCCGCGCCCTCGACGTGGTACATGTGGATGGTCCGCCCCTCGACGGCGGCCATGGTGTCCTCGCAGAAACCGAACTCGTTGATCGAGTCGGTGTGCAGGTGGACGGCGAAGTCGTTGCGGTCGGCTGCCACGAGGCTCTGGTCGATCACCGCCGGCGCGGCGCCGAAATCCTCGTGGATCTTCACCGACATGCCGCCTGCGGCAACGGATTCCTCGACCGCCTCGGCATTGGACGCGCCGCGTCCAAACAGCGCGTAGTTGAGCGGCGAGAACTCCGTCGCCTGCAGGAAACGGCCGAACGTGGTCGTGCTGCCGCTGCCGACTTCGAACAGTGGCCCCGGGCCGTTGCCGATCATGGTGGTCGTGCCGCCGGCAAGAGCATGGTCCGACTGCTCGGGCGATGCCAGGTGCGCGTGGGACTCGACCGCGCCGGCGGTGACGATGAAGCCCGCGCCGGCCACCGGGGAGGTCGTCTGCCCCACCACCATGTCGGGATGGACGCCAGGCATGACGTCGGGGTTGCCGGCCTTGCCGATGCCGACGATCCTGCCGTCGCGGATGCCGATGTCGGCTCTGACGATCCCGGCCATCGCGTCGATGATCGTTGCGTTGTTGATGACGATGTCGAGGATCTTGTCCGACGACTTCAGGGAACCGTCGATCCCCTCGCCATCGCGCAGGTTCTTGCCCGCGCCGATCAGCAGCTCGTGCCCGTAGACCGTGAAGTCGTGCTCGATCTCGGCGAACAGCTCGGTGTCGCCGAGACGGACGAGGTCGCCCTCCGTGGGTCCGTAAAGCTCGGCATAGGCTTGGCGGCTCAGTCTCGCCATGACGCCCCTATGCCCCCAGATAGCCGCGGGCCTTGGCCAACGAAAGCGACCGTTGCTTCGCCCCCGCCTCGTCCAAAGAACCGTTCACCAGCCCGGCCTGCCCGCGCACGATGCGGTCACCGGCGACCGGCACCAGCCGCACCGCCTTAAGCACGCCCGGTTCGAACCGGATGCCAGTTCCGGCGGGCCGGTCGATCTTCATGCCCCAGGCGGCGGCGCGGTCGAACCGCATGGCGCGGTTGACCTCGAAGAAATGGGTGTGGCTACGCACCTGCACGTCCCGGTCGCCGGTGTTGACGACGTCGATCGTCACGGCCGGCAAGTCGCCGAACATCTCGATCTCGCCGTCGGCCGGAATAATTTGGCCGGGAACGACGTCGTCGAGCAGCGGCTTGCCGCCCGGCCCGATCGGCTCGAACAGAGCCATGACCTTGGTGCCCTCGGCGAACAGGCACTCGATGTAGAGCATGGGGACCATCTCGGCGACGCCCGGCTCGACATCATCAGTGGTCAGCAGGCGGCTCGCCATGTCGCGGATCTCGTCATATGGCAGGTCGCGGCGGGCCGCGACCATCACCTCGTCGGTCAGGAGGGCGACCGCCTCGGGATGGCTGAGCCTGATTCCGAGGGAGCGGTTGCGCCGGGCCATCTCGGCGGCCGTGAAGACAACGAGGCGATCCATCTCGGTCGGCGACAGGTTCATCATGGCATGGTCCTCGGTCAGGTCGTAAACATGCGCACCGGGCGGGACCGCGCACGCGACACCGCAATATCGATCAGCGGCGTGAAGCTGGACGGCACGACATCCTCGGACAGAGGGCGCATCAGCAGCTCCGCAAGGGTGGGCCGGGCGGTTTGCAGGGCCTCTTGCGCTTCGATGTGGCCGATGCTGCCGTCGCGGAAGACGACGGCCTGCGTCACGGGCAGGTGGCCGAGGCAGGAATCGGTGGCGAGCAGGGCGCGGTAGGCGACGGACAGCGGGCCGCCGCGCCGCGCGGAGACCCCAAGCAACGCCCGTCCCGCCCGGCGCGAGCCGTCGCGCATCGGCTCCGAGGCGGTAGACACCTCTGCAAAATGGTCCACCGCGGCGACCGCCTGCGGCGTGTCGTCCCGATAGCCTCGGGCCAGCAAGGGTCGATCCATGCTGTTCCAGCGGAAACGTAGGTACTCCCAAATGAAATCCTCGAGGTCCTGTCGGCCATCCAGCAACCCGTCCGCCGCGAGCCCCTCCACTCCCCACGAGAAGGCGAAGCCGCCAGCAGGATAGGCGCTGTCGCCGTATTGCATCAGCGCCAGCGCCGTTGCGACATCAATCGGCATGTTGCGTGACCTCTCCCCCGTTGAGGAGGTGTTCCAGCCGGGCGCGGTAATCGGCGAGCGGCCCGTCGAGCAGGACGACGAGGCAGTCGCCCTCGAAGCGCACCCGCCAGTGCAGGTTTCCCGCGCTCCAGCCGAGCCTCAGCGCCGCCGCCGGGTCGGCCGGACGCAGCCGCCAGACGGACTGTTGCCCAAACCGGGCGATGATCGCCGTCCTGCTGTCGATGTAGAGGAGCGCGCCGTCCGTTAGTTGCTCGTCGCGGTCAAGGCTGACCGCGCAGTCCGTGCCACGATCCGTCGCGAGGCGGAAGCGCTTTCGCCCGGCCTCGTCCGGCGGCACGAACAACAGCTCGATGCCGCCGTGATGCTCAAGGTCGTGCAGGCGGGCCTGGAAGGCCGCATCCGTTTCATGGCCGATGATGCCGTGCAGCCTCAGCATCGGTGATCCCTGCGCGGCTGCGGTCCCATCAATGGGTATCGAACACGTGTTGATACGCGGCGACGGCAGCTTTCAGCGCGTCCACCTCGCTGGGCGTAGGGCGCGCGGGGTCCACCGCGGCGGGCAGGCTGCCGAACTTCATCAGGCAGGCCATCAGGAGCAGCCGGGCCTTGGTCGAGGTGAGGTTCAGGCCCGCGACCGTCAGGGGGTCGGGGTCAGCGAAGCCCTCGGGGTGGCCGCGCCCGACCCGCACGACGGGCGCGCCGCTGAAGCTGGCCCGGCGCAGCATGGCGGCCCGGAGTTCCGACGTTGCGGACCCATAAGGCACCAGCCCCTCGATCACGAAGCCGCACAGCCGCGCGCTTTCGAGACGGTGGCGGATCAGGAGGCCGAGGTCCGCCTCGGCGGCCGGGTCGGCCCCGAACATGTCGGCGACATAGCCGCCGTCCTTGACGATGGAGACCAGCGGGATGGCCTCGGGCAGCAGGCGGCCCCCGTCGTCCTTGATGGCAACCTCGACCCGTTCGACGCCGTCCCCGGCCAGCCGTGTCGCGGTGACCGTCCGCGGCAGGCGCGTGATGTTGACTGCAGAATCGGCGGTGTGCCGATAGGCTGGGACGTACATGAGATAGGGCGCGCCGGTGTGCGTCAGCTGCCCAAGGATGCCGCCATGGCCGCCGGTCGCCACGTAGCCGCCGGGCCGCGCATCGACCTTGGCGACTTCGCGCGCCGCGAAGAACTGCTGTTCCTGGATGACGACGGTTCCCGCCCGGTTGCCGCCCCGGCCGTCCTCCCAGATGCGCGATGCGATGTAGGTCACGGAGTCCACGATGTTGGCAGGGCCGTCGTTGCTGACCTGTCCCTGCGGGCGCTGGGCGGCGTTGCAGGCGATCGGCAGCCGCGTGTCGATCAGCAGGTTGAACCAGTAGGCGGTTTCCTCGATCTGCGGGCTGCCCTGGGTCCAGATGGCGCCGTCATAGCGGCCCGACGACAGGATCGACTGCACGTCGTTGGTGATCTTGGCGAGCACCGGGCGCGGCGGCGACTTGGCGAGGTGGAATGGCTTGTAGGCGAAGAAATCCCAACCGAGCCGTTCGGCGGGCGTGTCACCCTCGCCTGCGTCGGCCCGCTCGGCAGCGGCCAATCCCTTGGTGAAGCCGCCAGGCGGCGCCACGCGGTAGAAGTCGATCTGCGCCCGCCCGCCGATGAGGTTGGCCTTGCCGTCCGCGCCGACCGACAGGCGGTCGATCTCCTCGAAGCTGCGGGAGCCGTCGGGGAAGAAGCCCTGCCGCGTCGTCGTGCTGCCCGGCGCCGTCGTCTCCTCCTCCCAGGGCGAGCCGTCGCGCTGCACAGCCATGTAGGGCAACGGGTAGAGGCCGTCCTCGGGCGACAGCTCGATCTCGTAGACCGGCTTGTCGTCCTCGGTCCGACGCTCGGTGCTGAAACCGCCGTCCGTGCCGATGTAGCCGTCCGGCGGCCCGTACAGCTCCGCGGCGTCGGCCTCAAGCGGATGGGCGGAGAACTGCTCGACATAGACCCTCGCCGGCGCCGCGAGTCGCTGGGCGCGAAGCGGGTCAAAGGCGAGCGCGCTGCCATCCTCCGCCACAAGGGGTGCCATGCCGTTGCGCAGCCGGGCCTTGTTGGAGGTGACCAGCGGCGGAGTGTTCTGGATCGTCGCGGTCGGCCCCGCCAGATGGGCAATGCGGATCTTGCTCATGCGCCCAGCTTCCTCATGCGCCCAGCCTCCCTCAAACCCTGAAATGCTTGTTGGCCATCATCATTCAGACCGCCAGCGTGGCCGTCCCGTCGAAAGCGAGCTTGCGCGCCACGATACCCACCCTGACGCAGCGCGCCATGTGGCCGCCGGCATCGGTGATCGGCGGCGGCATGGCGACGGTGCACTCCGGGCCGGCGAACTTGCACCGGGGCGCGAAGCTGCAGCCTTCGGGCAGCGCGCGCAGGTCGGGCGGGCTGCCGGCGATGGCCTCGAGCGCCAGGTTGCGGTCTTGGTCCTTCGCCGTCGCCGCCAGCATCGCCTTGGTGTAGGGGTGCTGCGGCGCGAGCAGGACGTCGCCTGCGTTGCCGTATTCGACGATGCGCCCCGCGTACATGACGGCGACCTGGTCGGCGATCTGGGCCGCGACGCCGAGGTCGTGGGTCACGAAGATCATCGCCATGCCCATCTCGCGCTGGATCTTGCACAGCAGGACCAGGATCTGGATCTGCACGGAGGCGTCGAGGGCGGTCGTCGGCTCGTCGGCGAGCAGGAGGCTCGGGCGGCACGCCAGCGCCATGGCGATCACCACGCGCTGGCGCAGCCCGCCGGACAGCTCGTGCGGATAGGCCTTGAGCCTCCGCTCGGGCGACGGCACGCGCACCAGCTGCAGCAGCTCCAGCGCGCGGGCCAGGGCCGCCTGCCGGCTGACGCGCTCGTGGCGGCGCACCGTCTCGGCGATCTGGCCGCCCACCGTGTACAGCGGATCGAGCGCCGTCATCGGCTCCTGGAACACCATGGACACCAGGGAGCCGCGCAGCCCGGTCATCGCACGTTCGCTGAGCGTGCCGATGTCGTGCCCCGCGACGTTCATCGTGCCTTCGATCACGGTCCGCTTCTTGGGGTGCAGGCGCAGCAGGGACCGCATCATGACCGACTTGCCCGAGCCGGACTCCCCGATCACGCACAGGACCTTGCCGCGCTCGAGGCCGAACGAGACCCCGTTGACCGCCCGGACCGTCGCCTCCCGACTGACGAACCTGACGCGCAGGTCATCGACGCGAACGAGCGGGGCCGGATGCGGCACGGCCTGCGGCAGGTCGGGAGACGTCATCTGATCCACTGCGCTTCTCCGTTGCCGGTCAGGCGGCCGCGGCGGTGGAGGCGGGCGCGCGGCTGTGCCCCGATCCCGGATGGACCATGTGGCAGGCCGCCAGATGCTGCTTGGGCGACAGCCTGAGCACGTCGCCGAGCCTGGGCGACGTGGCCTTGCAGACCTCCTCGACGTGGGGGCAACGGGTGTGGAACCGGCATCCCGCGGGCGGGCTGACCGGGCTTGGCGGGTCGCCGGCCAGCGCCGCCTCTTCGACGCGCTCGTGCGGGTCCATGTTCAGGCGGCAGTCGAGCAGCGCCTGCGTGTAGGGGTGCTTGGGGTCCTCGTAGATCGTGTCCACTGGACCGATCTCGACCAGCTGGCCAAGGTACATCACCATCACGCGGTCCGAGATGTAGCGGACGACGTGCAGGTCGTGCGAGATGAAGATGTAGGTGAGCTTCAGCTCCTTCTTGAGGTCGCGAAGCAAGTTGAGCACCTGCGCCTCGACCGACTTGTCGAGTGCCGAGACGGCCTCGTCCAGGATGAGCAGGCGTGGGTCGAGGGCCAGGGCACGGGCGATGTTCACGCGCTGCTTCTGGCCGCCCGACAGCTCGTGCGCATAGCGCTGGCCGAACAGGTTCGGGTTGAGGCCGACCTTTTCCATCAACGAGCGCGCCTGCTGCTTTGCTGCTGGGCGGGACGCCCCCTGCACCCTTGGCCCGTAGGCGATGGATTGCTCGATCGGCAGGCGTGGGTTCAGCGACGAGGAGCTGTCCTGGAACACCATCTGCAGGGAGCGGCGAAGCCCGCCCAGGAGAACGCCGCCCGCGCCGCCCACGAGGTCGCCGTCAAGGATAAGCTGGCCCGCGTCCTTGTGGATCAGGTGCATCAGCAGCCGGGCAAGCGTCGACTTGCCACAGCCCGACTCTCCGACGATGCCGAGCGTCTCGCCTTTCATCACGAAGAAGGACACGTCATCGACGGCCTTCACCTCGGCGACCCGGCGGTTGAGCAAGCCGGCGCGGATAGGAAAATACTTCTTGAAACCGTCCACGATCAGCATGGGTTGGGCGGGACCGCCACGGTCGCGGGGATCGGCGGCGGCCTGCTGCGCGGCCATGGGGTTGCCCATCGCGATGCTCCCGGTCAGGCCCTGACGTCCATGGCCTGGCGCAAGCCGTCGCTCACCACGTTGAAGGCGACGGAGGTGACCAGGATGGCGATGCCCGGGATGGCGCTGACAAGCGGCTGGACGTAGATCGACTGGCGCAGGGTCGCAAGCATCAGCCCCCAGTCCGCCGTCGGCGGCGAGACGCCCAGGCCGAGGAAGGACAGCCCCGAGGCCAGGATGATGGAGACCGAGACCAGCGTGGAAGCATACACCAGCACCGGCGAAACCACGTTGATGAGCACGTGCGTGAACAGGATGGACATCGTCGAGGCGCCGGTTGCGCGGGCGGCATCGACGAAATCCATCGTTCGCACCTGGGTGGTCGCGGTTTCCGCCACCCGGCAGAGCGGCGGGATGAGCACGACCGTAAGGGTCAGCAGTTGGTTGGCGATGCCCCCGCCCAGGCTGCCGGAAATCGCGATCGCCAGGAGGACCGACGGAAACGCGAAGAAGACGTCCATCGTCCGCATGATCGCCATGTTGATCTTTCCGCCGTAGTAGCCGGCCACGACGCCGAACAGGCCGCCGACCAAGGTGCTGAGCACGACAGGCAGGATGCCCATCGTGAGGGAAACGCGGCCGCCGTAGAGAAGCCGGCTCAGCATGTCGCGCCCCTGCTCATCCGTGCCGAGCATGTAGTTCCGGTAGCCGGCGGGCCGCAGGCGGTGAGCCATGCTGGACTTGTCGGGGTCCATCGGCGCGAGCCAGGGTGCGAACACCGCCGAGGCGACGATCAGGAGGATCACGGCCACGCAGAACAGCGTCACGTAGTCGTAGCGCAGCCGTTGCCACACGCTGCCCCAATAGCTCCGCACAGGAACCGGGGAAGCAGCGCGCGCGGGCTGCCGGAAGGAGGTTGCGGCGATCTCGGACATTGGCAGCCTTTGTCAGCTTCGCTTGATGCGGGGGTCGATCAGCGATTGCACGAGGTCGACCAAGAGGTTGATCAGCACGAAGGCCGTTGCCAGGACCAGGATCGTGCCCTGCAGCAGGGGGATGTCGCGGGTCTGCACCGCCTTGTTGAGGAGGTAGCCGGTCCCTGGCCAGGTGAAGACGGTCTCGATCAGCACGGAGCCGCCGATCAGGTAGCCGAGCTGGAGGCCCAGCATGGCGATGGCCTGCGGCATGATGTTGCGGATGGCATGGACGACGACCGACGCTTCGCTGAGTCCCTTGGCACGCAGGGTCTGAATGAAATCCTGGTTCAGGATCTCGGCGATCGAGGATCGGGTCGTGCGGGTCATGATGCCGAGCGGCGGCAGGGCCAGGGCGATGATCGGCATGACGGCGAACTTGAAGCTGGCCCATTGGAAGTAGCTGAAGCTTTCGGAGCCGCCCGCACCCATGCCGGTGGCCGGGAGCAGGGACAGGTTCACCGCGAACACGATCACCAGGATGACGGCCAGCCAGAACGGCGGCACGCTGATGCCGAACACCGCCACCGCCGTGATCAGCTTGTCCGCGAGCTGGCCCGAGCGGTAGGCGGCGATGACTCCGAAGACCATGGACAAGACGAACGCCAACGCCACGGAGATCAGCGCGACCACGGCCGTGTTGGCGAAGGCATGCAGCACTTCCCCGGCCACCGGCGCGTTGTTGGCAATCGACGTGCCGAGATTGCCGACGAGGACCTTGCCCAGCCAGATGAAGTACTGGATCGGCAAGGGTTGGTCGAGGCCGTAGGCGGCGCGGAGCCTTGCGGCGTCCGCGGCGCTGGCGGTCGGTGACAGCAGGTTCTGGATCGGATCGCCCGGCGCGATCTGGACGAGTGCGAAGCAGATGATGGTGACCCCGAGCAGGATCGGGACCGTCAGAACGATGCGCCGGGCCGCATAAAGCCACATCACACGTCCCTCATGCCGGGCAGAAGCTTGCAGGATACCCGATGCGTGCCCGGCGAATCCGCATCCATTCAGGGCGACACGACGATCGGGGTGAGGTCCTGGAACCAGCTCTGCGCCTGGACGAAGTCGGCGTTCCATGGGCAGCCGTCGTGGTAGGCGACGCCTTGGCGGAGCTTGTACACCCAGCGCTTGTCGTTGCTGGGATCGACGGCCCAGCTGGTGGCGAGGCCCGGGACGATCCCGGCCGCCTTGTCGGAGCGGGACAGGTCCCAAAGCGCCAGCCCGTCGTAAAGCGTGTACCCGGCAAAGCGGTAGCCTTCGTAACCCTGATCGGGAGCTCCGGTGTAGTCTGGGATGTCGGCCGCTGTCATGGCGACGCGAAGGACCGATTCTGCGGAGGCGTGCTCAACGGCCGCAACGCTCGATGCGAGGGCGGCGCAAACGGCCACCCTCAACGCGCCCCGAATTCCCCATGCCGCCATGTGCTCGCCTCCGCGATCAAGCGCGCTGTTCGGAACGTGCTCGGGCGTGCGCTTTGCAAGCGCTGTGCCAAACAAAGGGACTTTGCCCCCCGAAAGTGATCGGAACGGAACAACCATCCGGTCACGTCAAGCGCATTGGCCAAAGCCGCCTTTGCCCGCATCGACGCGCTCGCCCCCGTGCTCAACGCCTTTGTACCGCTGACGCGGGAGCGGGCCTTTGCAGAAGCTGAGCAGGCCGACAACGCTTTTGACGAAGGTCGAGGCGCAGGCCCGCTCCAGGGCATTCCCTATGCGCTCAAGGACATCTACGCGACGGCGGGGATCCGGACGACCTGCCACTCGAACCTGCTGCGCAACCATGTGCCTGCGGCTGACTGTGCGGTGCAGAGCGTCGCTGACGCTGCGAGGGATCAGCCCGTCCACGTCGTTCCCCATCAAGAGCCGCACCACGGCCTCGGCCACGCTGCGCAGGAAGTCGCCGTCTCCGGCTTTGGCCAAAAGCTCGGCCAAGGGTGGTCTGTCCTCGGTCATCGGATCCTCTGGGGTCAGGGTTGGTGCCTCGCAACCCCACCCTGAACCGCCGATCCGGTGACTACCCAACCTCACCATGAATTTCCACCACAAGCACGGACGCCATCCTGGGCCACTAGCAGCTACGCCTTCCCGCCTGCTCCCAATGTGCGGGCATCACAGTTCGTGCCCGTGTCCCTTCACGCCGCCTCGGTTTCCAAGCGGACTGCTATCAGCAAATTGTACGATGTCGTACAGAAAGTCACAATTTTGGCATTCTTACTGTTCTTGTGCGTAAGCATCTTGCTTTCGCAACGGATTTTTGAGATAAAGCTGAGGAAATATACGAGGGTTCCATGGTCATCCTGTTTATCAGCCATGTGCATTTCCTGCGGGAAGCGTTGGTGGAGGTCTTGCGTGGCGGCGAAGGCATCATGGCGTTCGGCGCGTTCTCCCGCGAAACCGCTGAGGCAGTGACCGCAGAATTCACGCCTGACCTGGTGGTGATTGACTCGTCGCATCCCGAAGCGACGGGGCTGGTCAGCGTCGTTCGTGCGCGCCTTCCCAAGGTGAGCGTCGTCGTGCTGGCAACCCGTGAGCGGGACGAGGATTTCCTGCTTTGGGCAGATATCGGCATTTCCGGGTATCTGGGACCGGATACCTCGTCGCGCGACCTGATCTCAACGGTGCGCCGCGCTGCGGCGGGCGAAGTCGTCTGCCCGCCGCGATTGACCGCCCTGCTGCTGAACCGCTTTGCCGACCGTTCGAATGATCGCGCAACGCGGGCTGGAATCCATGCCTTGACGCCACGCGAGCGCGAGATCATGGAACTGCTGGCGGACGGCTTGCCGAACAAGTTGATCGCGCGCCGCCTGCAGGTCGCCTTGCCGACGGTTAAGAACCACGTGCACAGCATCCTCGACAAATGGGATGTGCGCAGCCGGGGCGAGGCTGCTGCCCGTTACCGTCGGAAGATCCAGGAAACCGAGTCCAGCAGCAACAGGGTCACGGCGGTGCGGCCTATTCACGTCCTCCCCGCCGGGTCGCCCGCGCATCGCAATGGCAGCTTCTCGTCCGCTGCTGGCCGCCGGGCAGAATAAGCGGACTTGCCTTCAAGGTCGGCTGGGAAGGCACAAGCTGCTGATGCCCGGCCAACTTGAATGGCAAACGCGTTGCCCCGTTCCGCTGCTGCGAGGAGTGCGGCAGTGCGGCAGTCCATGGTTGGTCAGTGCCGCTGCCTTGGCCACCCATGGAGTGCCATGCCGCAAGCAAGGTAGATGCCGGCGGCTGCGAGGTGGAAAGCGTCAAGAACGTTCCGAGCGGTGCCGTGTCGCGCGGCGGCGGCACAGGTCTGCAGCCTCAACGGCCACGGTGCTGTCCTCATGCGAAGCTGCCCCCGGCATGCCGCGCCCTGTGTCACGCCGTGACGGTCCTGCTTCGGCGATTTGGGGAGCTTGACAGGAGGGCGGGAGCGGGCGTGTCCTCCCGCGGAACGGGAACAGGATCGCCATGCCATTGGAAATCACGGTGCGGGGCTTGTTCGCGACCCCGGTCGCCGCGATCGTGCTGCCGGATGCCGAAGCGCGCAATGCCCGGTTGCGCCGGTTGATCCTGGCCCGCCGGGACCAGTTCCCATCGATCCATTCCTCCAACGCCGGCGGCTGGCACTCTGAACGCGACCTGGCCGACTGGGGCGGGCCGGACATAACCGAGGTCCTGGCGCTCGCGCGGTCGGCGGCGACCCAGCTCACTGCGGACCGGTTTGGCAAGCCGGTCCGGCCCGCCTGGGTCACTCAGGCCTGGGCCAACGTGAACGGACCCGGCGACGGCAACATCGCGCATTACCACGCCGGGTCGTTCTGGTCCGGCACCTACTACGTTGCCGATGGCGGCTGCGCAGCCGACCCGTCGCTCGGCGGCGCGTTCGAGATGATCGACCCGCGGGGCGCGGCGCCGGCCATGTATGCGCCCACCCTGCGTTTCGCAGGCGACGACGGGCAGTCGGCCGGCAGCGGCGAGACGATCCTGCCGAGGCCCGGCCTGCTGTTCCTGTTTCCCTCCTGGCTGCAGCACCAAGTCCGGCCTTACCGCGGCACGGAGCTGCGCATCTCCATCGCCTTCAACCTGGGCGTCTGATGGACGCGCTGGCCCCCCGCGCCGCGTCGCGCCGGCTGGCCGAGATCCTGGGCATCGCCCGCCAGGCCGGGCGGGTGTCGGTGGACGACCTGGCGCAGCGTTTTGCCGTGACCCCGCAGACCATCCGTCGCGACCTGAACGAGCTGTGCGAGGCTCGCGTGCTGACCCGCGTGCACGGCGGCGCCATGATCGCCTCGGGCGTCGAGAACCTGGCCTACGAGGCGCGCAAGGCCGTGGCGGCGCCGCACAAGCGGCTGATCGGCGCGGCGGCGGCGGCGCTGGTGCCCGGCCATTCGTCGCTGTTCATCAATATCGGCACCACGACGGAGGCGGTGGCCCGGGCGCTCGCCGGCCATGCCGGGCTGCTGGTCATCACCAACAACCTCCACGTCGCCGGCGAGCTATACCGCAACTCGGGCATCGAGGTGGTGCTGGCCGGGGGCGTGATCCGGCACAGCGACGGCGGGATCATCGGCCCGGGCACGGTCGAGCAGATCCGGCAGTTCCGCGTGGACACCGCGGTCGTCGGCACCTCGGCCATCGACGCCGACGGCACGCTGCTGGATTTCGACATCCGCGAGGTCCAGGTGTCCCAGGCGATCATCGCCAGCGCGCGCCGGGTCATGCTGGTGGCGGACGGCAGCAAGTTCCTGCGCTCCGCCCCAGTGCGGATCGCCCATCTGTCCGACGTCGATGTGCTGGTGACCGACCGGCTGCCGTCGGCCGAGGTGGCCGCCTTGTGCGCGGCCAACGACGTGGAGGTGGTGGAGGCCGGCGGCCCGGCCGAGGCGGACGAACTTTCGGATGAAAGTTCGTTTTGACCTCTTGGCGGCGGCGTTTGGTTCGGGTTAGTGTTCGCAAGGAGAGGGCCGGCAAGCGCCCTCCTTGAGGACCCCGCTCACCCCATGCCCCAGGCGGCCACCCCGGACATCTTCGACCTCGCGATTATCGGCGGCGGCATCAACGGCTGCGGCATCGCGCGTGACGCCGTCGGGCGGGGCTGGTCGGTCTACCTGTGCGAGGCCAACGACCTGGCGTCCGCGACCTCCTCCGCCTCCACCAAGCTGGTGCATGGCGGGCTGCGCTACCTAGAATATTATGAGTTCCGCCTGGTGCGTGAGGCGCTGATGGAGCGGGAGGTGCTGTGGGGCATCGCGCCGCACATCGTTTGGCCGCTGCGCTTCGTTCTGCCGCACCACAAGGGGCTGCGCCCGGCGTGGCTGCTGAGGCTGGGCCTGTTCCTGTACGACCACCTGGGCGGGCGCAAGCGCCTGCCGCCGACGCGCACCAAGCGGCTGCGCAGCGACCCGGCGGGGCGGATGCTCAAGCCCGAGTACAAGATTGCGTTCGAGTACTCGGATTGCTGGGTCGAGGATTCGCGCATGGTGCTGCTGAACGCCCGTGACGCGGCGGAGCGCGGCGCCGTGATCGCCACCCGCACCCGGTGTATCGCGGCGGAGCGCATGGACGGCCTGTGGCGCGTGACCACGCAGCATGGTGGGGCGGAGCCGCAGGTGATCCAGGCCCGCGCGCTGGTGAACGCCGCCGGGCCGTGGGTGGGGCAGGTGCTGCAATCCGTGTTGCGGGCGAACACGCCGTCCCAGGTGCGCATGGTGAAGGGCAGCCACATCGTGGTGCCGCGGCTCTACCCGGAAGACCATTGCTACATCTTCCAGAACGCCGATAATCGCATTTTCTTCGCCATTCCGTATGAGCAGGATTTCTCGCTGATCGGCACCACCGACCTCGACTACAAGGGCGACCCCAGCGAGGCCCGCGCCTCCGCCGAGGAGATCGAGTACCTGTGCCGCGGCACCAGCGAGTATTTCGTGCGCCCGGTCACGCCGGACCAGGTGGTGTGGACCTATTCGGGCGTGCGCCCGCTGTATGACGACGGCGCGTCGAAGGCGCAGGCGGCCACGCGCGACTACGTGCTCACGCTCGACGCGCCGGACGGGGAAGCGGCGCAGTTGTCCATCTTCGGCGGCAAGATCACCACCTACCGGCGGCTGGCGGAGGCGGCGCTGGCCAAGCTCGCGCCGCACTTGCCGGCGGTCTCCGCCCGGCCCGCGGGCTGGACCGGCGCCGCACCTTTGCCTGGCGGCGATTTCCCAGTGGATGGGTTCGACGCCGCGCTTGATGCGCTGCGCACCCGCTACCCGTTCGTGGCCGAGCGGACCCTGCGGCGGCTGCTCCGCGCCTACGGTACCTGTGCTTACGATCTGCTGGGCGACGCCGTCTCAGCGGAGGCGCTCGGCCCAGTGCTTGCCGCCGACTTGACAGAGGCGGAACTGCGCTACCTCGTCCGCTACGAGTGGGCGCAGACCGCGGCCGACGTGGCGTGGCGCCGCAGCAAGCTCGGCCTGCGCATGACGCCGCACGACCTCGCGCGGGTGGATGCGGCGCTGGACGCCTTGCGGTCGCAGCGGGACGAGGCCGCGTGAGCCACCCTGTGTCCGGTTCGAAGTTTTCGGGCGGTGGTTTTGACGGCG